>JAYYOR010000028.1:0-10847 GCA_036130055.1 Pseudomonadota bacterium
TCCTCAATTTCTCTTGGATAGATATTTTCTCCTCCTCTGATGATCATATCTTTTACTCGACCAACAATATTTCCATATCCTGAATCATCAATGATAGCGAGGTCGCCAGTTTTCATCCAACCGGTCTCTGTAAGAACTTCATTAGTTTTTTCAGCATCATCCCAGTAACCTTTCATTACACTGTAACCACGTGTACATAATTCACCTTTGGTTCCGCGAGCAACTACTTTTCCATTTTTATCAATAATTTTAACCTGAATATGTGGTTGTACTTTACCAACTGTTGATACCCGTCTTTCAAGTGGGTCGTCAGTTGCTGATTGGAAACTCACTGGACTGGTTTCTGTCATACCATAAGCGATGGTCATCTCTCGCACGTGCATGTTACTTTGTACCTTTTTCATTACCTCTATCGGACAAGGTGCTCCTGCCATAATACCAGTTCTCAAGCTGTCGAAAGAGTAGTTGTTGAAAGAGGGGTTTTCCAACATTGCTACAAACATAGTTGGAACTCCATGGATTGCCGTACATTTGTATTTATCAATGGCTTCAAGGCATGTATTTGGATCGAAGGAATAATCGGGAAGCACTATTGTTGCTTTGTGAGAAACACAAGTGAGGATTCCCATTACCATTCCAAAACAGTGATAAAGAGGAACCGGAACACAAAGAATGTCACGATTAGAAAAGCGCATGGCTTCACCAACAAAAAAACCATTATTTACTATATTAAAATGGGTTAGGGTTGCACCTTTAGGAGAACCGGTGGTGCCACTAGTGAATTGAATGTTTATGTCCTCGTCAGGATCTAAATTGATATCTGTTAAGGAACTTGGCCCCTCTAAGTTAACAAGATTTTCAAAGGAATTGATTTTAGTATTTTTATCTTTGTTGATAATAAATATTGATTTTAAATTCGGAAGCTCTTGCAAATTTAAGTCGCTGCCGGTTTCGTTGATTATTCCAGGAGCTATATCGTTTATCATTGACACGTAATTACTAGTTTTAAAAGCGGATGCCATAACGAGGATTTTGCACTGAACTTTATTTAAAGCATACTTTAGTTCATTTTTTCGATACGCTGGATTGATGGTTACTAAGATGGCTCCAATCTTTGCGCTCGCAAACTGAAGTAGCACCCATTCAATGCAGTTAGGCGCCCAAATACCTATTCTGTCACCCTTCTGCAATCCTGCATTAACTAATCCGTTAGCAATTTTTTCTGCTTCTTCATGGAGCTCTTTATAAGATAGAGTTCTGTTTTGATGTTGACTTATGAGCGCTTGTTTTTCAGGATGGCTGTCTGCCGCTTCCGCTAAAATTTGCCAGACTGTCTTAAATAACAAGGGTTTATCGCTAGCACCGCTAACGTAACTTAATATTTTACTTTTTTTTGCCATCTTGGTTTAACTTTTGTTCCACGACATTAACTTTATCTTCCATTGTCTGCTCTTTGTCAACCCTTGTACCTATTTTTAGACTAGTAAATATTCTTTTGGTGCCTTGTTCATGCAAAAGAGTATGACATTTTTTCACCAGATTCATGACTTCCTCCCATTCGCCTTCTATCACTGTTCCGTAGGGATGAAGTTGATTCTTTAAACCAGATTTTCTGATCAATTGCTCTAAAGTAGCTATTTCGCCCGAGACAGACACACCAGTACCCATTGGGACAATGCAAAGATCAATTATTACTTTCATTTTGATTTAAAACTCAAGGGAATGGGGTGTTCTGGGGTATGCAATGACGTCTCGAATATTGGTGACTCCTGTTAATAACATGATAAGCCTCTCGAAGCCCATTCCAAACCCAGCATGTTTTACCGTACCGTATTTTCTTGTTTCTAAATACCACCAGTAGTCATCCATCGTTCTCTCGTCATCGCCCAGCCGCATCTTTAACTGGTCTGATCTTTCTTCTCTGGCGCTACCTCCAATAAGCTCTCCAACCCTAGGCATGATTAAATCCATACATGACACGGTTTTTTCGTCATCATTTAATCTCATATAAAAGGGTTTAATATCTTTAGGCCAATCAGTGATAAATATGGGGCCCTTAAAATGATCATCTGTAATAAACTTTTCGTGTTCTGTTTGCAGATCCTTTCCCCATTCAGGCTTAAATTCAAAATTTTTATTTGACTTCTTTAATAATTCTATACAATCTGAGTACGTACATCTATGAAATCGTGAACTCAGCATTTCAAGACGTTTTTCTAAACCTTTATCAACGTAATTTTTAAATAATGTCATCTCCTCGTGACATTCTTCTAGTGCTTCTTTTGTCACTTGCTTTATAAAATTTTCAGCTAGGTCCATATCATCCGATAAATCAGCAAAAGCTATTTCAGGTTCTACCATCCAAAATTCGGAGACATGACGAGCAGTATTCGAGTTTTCAGCTCTGAAAGCTGGACCAAACGTGTATACCCTTGAATGTGATAAACAATAGGTCTCTAGAGGCAATTGACCGGATACGGTTAAATGGGCAGGTCTGCCGAAAAAATTTTCCTTACCCAACATATGCTCAACATTAAACATCTCACCTGCACCTTCGCAATCAGACCCGGTTATAATTGGGGTGTGTATTTGTACGAAATTATTTTGGTGAAAATAATTGTGGATTGAAAAACTTAATTGTGAGCGTATTCGAGCGAGTGCGGCATATTTGTTTGTTCTTCCTCTAAGGTGAGCTATGCCCCGTAAAAATTCGTCAGAATGACGCTTTTTTTGGAGAGGGTAGTCGATGTCACAATATCCAAGCACAGATATCGATTCAGCCGATACTTCCCATTTCTGATTGGCACCTTCCGATTCTATCAGGTTGCCGTTCACTGAAATACTAGCTCCAGTTGAAAGTGTTTCCAAAGGCTCAGATTGCTTGGTTTCATCGTTTATAACTATTTGCAGATTAGATTGACAGCTCCCGTCGTTGAGTTCTATAAACACAATATTTTTCGAACTTCTCTTGGTTTTGATCCAACCTTCTATGCTTATCGCTGGTAACGGCTCGTCTCTTAATAAAAGATCTTTGCAAGTATGCTTATTTTTAAGGAACATCCTAACCTCTATTGTAACTCAATACGGGCGCTAACCATTTTTCAACTTCTTCGAGCGAATTATTTTTTCGTTTGGAAACATCTAAGATCTGAGATTCATCAACTTTTCCTACCCCAAAGTAACGTGCTTCCTTATTGGCGAAATACCAACCGGAGACAGATGCGCCAGGGTACATTGCGTAACTTTCAGTTAGTCTTACGCCTATTTCATTTTCGATATTTAAAAGGTCCCAAATAACAGCTTTATGAGTGTGATCTGGGCAGGCAGGATATCCAGGTGCTGGTCTAATCCCAGTGTAGCATTCTTTAATCAATTCCTCATTGTTAAACTGTTCATCTCTGGCATAACCCCAGTAACTCCTGCGAACGTCTTGATGCAGTTTTTCAGCAAAAGCTTCGGCAAACCTATCAGCCAATGCTTTCACCATAATTGAATTATAGTCATCGTTATTTTTTTCATAGAAACTCGATAATTCATCTAGTTCTAAACCTGAACAAACTACGAACGCACCTAAATAATCGGTTAAGTTGCTTGATTTCGGTGCTATGTAATCGGATAAGCAAAAATTGGCCTGTCCGGCTGGCTTCTTGTGTTGTTGACGAAGCAGGTGTATCAAGTGAGTTTGATTCTGGCAGCAGCAATTTGATTGATCATAAATTTCTATATCATCGCCGATAGAATTTGCTTTAAATATTCCAAATCGACCTTTTGGTTGTATTTGGACTTTTTCTAAAATTATTCCAAGCATTTTTTGAGCATCTTCAAAAAGGTCGCTGGCTTGCTTACCAACAATTTCATCTGTAAGAATTCTGGGATATTTGCCGGCAAGCTCCCAAGTCATGAAGAAAGGAGTCCAGTCTATAAAGGGAATAAGCTCCCTGAAATTGGTCGTAACGGTCAAAGGGCCTAATTCGTTAGGTTTCGTAATATAGTCTTCAGACCAATTAATTTTTAATTTATTTTTTCTGGCTTCTTCAATTGAAATAATGTCACGTTCCTTTTGCCGTGAGAAATGTCGCGCTTTAGTTTTCTCGTAGTCTTTGTTAGTGTCAGAAATGAAACCTTCTCTTATCGTTTCACTTAACAGTGATGTTGCCACTCCAACAGCTTTAGAAGCATCTTTAACGTGGATTGCGAAGCCGTTTTTATATTCGGGTGTAATCTTTACTGCGGTGTGTGTTTTAGATGTAGTAGCGCCTCCGATCAATAAAGGTATATTTAATTTAGCTTTTTCCATTTCTCTGGCAACTGTTATCATTTCATCGAGAGACGGTGTTATTAAACCACTTAAACCTATGATATCAGCCTGGTGGTTTTTAGCTTCATTGAGGATTTTTTCACATGACACCATTACACCTAAATCGATAACTTCATAACCATTACATTGTAAAACTACACTAACAATATTCTTCCCAATATCATGAACATCACCTTTAACGGTTGCTATCAAAACTATTCCCTTTTTCGTGTTGTTTCCTTCTTTGGCTTTTGTTGCTTCTATAAACGGAATCAAGTGAGCCACGGATTGTTTCATTACTCGAGCGCTCTTAACAACTTGAGGTAAAAACATTTTTCCTTCGCCAAACAAGTCGCCCACTATATTCATACCGTCCATCAATGGTCCTTCAATTACTTCTAAAGGTCGAGCAAATTGTTGTCTTACCTCCTCCGTATCCTCCACTACATGCTCGTTTATGCCGTGAATTAAAGCATGAATCAATCTATCTTTGGGTTCTTTTTTACGCCATTCATCCGTCGACTTTTTTTTAGCATTTTTTTCTAAGTTGAATTGCGCTGCTCTCTCTATAAGCCTGTCCGTTGCCTCCGCATCAGTGTTGAAAAGAACATCCTCGATGTCTTTAAGCAATTTTTTATCGATGTTTTCATAAATTCCTAATTGTCCAGAATTAACGATGGCCATATCCATACCCGCCTTGATAGCGTGATAAAGGAATGCTGAATGCATTGCTTCTCTAACGTGATTATTTCCTCTAAAAGAAAATGAAATGTTGCTTAAACCCCCGCTTACCATAGCGTAAGGAAGATTCTTTTTTATTTCCTTTATAGCCTCAATAAATGATTTTGCATATTCATTATGTTCTTCCATCCCGGTTGCTATAGTAAGAATATTGGGATCAAATATAATGTCTTCTGGTGGAAACGCCGCTTTTTCTATTAATAAATTATAACTACGGGTGCAGATATCTAGTTTTCTCTTAGTAGAAGTTGCTTGACCTTTTTCATCAAAAGCCATGACCACCACTGCAGCTCCGTAAGCCCTTACCGATCGGGCTTTCTGCAGAAATTCTTCTTCTCCCTCTTTTAAACTAATAGAGTTAACGATTCCTTTGCCCTGCATACATTGCAGCCCAGCCTCGATTACTTCCCATTTTGAAGAATCTATCATAATTGGTACGCGGCTAATTTCAGGTTCTGACGCGACTAGATTCATAAACTCCCGCATTAGACTTTTTGAATCCAACATCCCCTCATCGAGGTTGATATCAATAATCTGCGCCCCATTAATTACTTGTTGCCGGGCGATTTGCAATGCTTCCTCGAGTTTTCCACCTTTAATGAGTTTTGAAAACTTTGGGGAGCCAGTGACATTGGTTCTTTCTCCAACGTTTACAAAGTTTATGTTTTCGTCAATGTGCAAGGGCTCAAGTCCGCTTAAGCGGCAATGTTTTTTGATTTTAGGTATTTTTCTAGGAGGATATTTTTTGCTTAATTTTCTAATTTCACTGATATGTTCCGGTGTTGTACCGCAACAACCGCCATAAATGTTCGCAATGCCCTCTTCAAAGTAGGGCTCTAACACATCAGCAAAATATTTTGGTGACTGATCGTATTCACCAAAAGCATTTGGTAGGCCTGCATTAGGATGAACGCAGACGAAGGTATCACAATGGTCTGATAAGTCTTTGACGTGTGTTTTTAGGTCTTCTGCCCCAAGTGCGCAGTTAAACCCGACCGCAAGTGGATTGGCATGTCTGAGTGAGTTCAGCATAGCGATAGAAGTTTGGCCTGATAAAGTTCTACCGCTTTTATCAGTGATTGTACCTGAAATCATGATAGGTAAAGTCTTGTTCTTTTTTTTAAGTGCGTGATTGACGGCAATTATTGCTGCTTTGGCATTTAGGGTATCAAAAACTGTTTCGATAAAAATGATGTCAGAACCTCCATCAATTAATCCAAAAGTAGCTTCCTTATAGGATTCCACCAGTTGTGCGAAAGTAACTGCCCTAGAACCTGGACTATTGACGTCAGTAGACATCGAGGCCGTTCTGTTTGTTGGACCAAGGATTCCAGCAACTAATTTTGGTCTGCCATTTGATGATTTTGATTCATCGAGGTGTTTTTGAATCGCCATGTTTGCGATTTCTGCACCTATCTTGTTCAGCTCGTAAACCAGGTGCTCTGTGCCATAGTCTGCTTGTCCAAACGATGTTGAGTTAAATGTATTTGTTTCGATAATGTCTGCGCCGGCATGCAAGAAGTCTTTGTGTATATCGATAATGCTTTCAGGGTGCGTTAGGGTAAGAATATCATTGTTGCCTTTGAGCGGCATTTTATGATTTTTTAGTATATTTCCGCGAAAATGGTCTTCCTCAAGCGTTAAGGCTTGGATCATCGTCCCCATAGCTCCATCCAAAACCAGTATGTTTTGGGCTAAAATTTTTTCAATGTTCTTCATAAGTCTTTAAGTGCGCTTATTGGTTGAGCTTTTTGCTTTTTTTTTAAAAAAATTTTTGTTTCTTGTTAGAAACAACATTATTGTTAGCACTCCAAAGAATAATACGTGTACCGGCCAGAATCCGACCTCTAAAGGCAGTTCCCCTTTTCGGAGCATTGATTTAACGGTCCCCAAGCTATTTGAATATATAAAATAAATTGCTATTGTTATTAATAATCCGCTATGCCACGATTTGTTTATATTACCAATAGCGATTGATACAGCAGATAATGCCATAAAAATACACAAAATTACGGGAACCAACCTCCACTGAAACTCAATTTTATGAAATGGGTTGTCAGAAGCTAGAAGCTTGTTAGATGGAATAAAATCCAGGTACTTGTCGTGGTCTGAAAACCTTTTTTGCTCGATTCGAACCAGATACCTATCGAAAAGAGTTTTTGTGAAGGAACTATCTGCTTGGTTAGTAGCAGTGGCTGAACCAGCCTCAAACACTGCAAATTTATCGCCTGTACTTCTCTGATTTTCAATATACGCGTGTTTGCTCCTCAAAACTTCTTTTATCTGATCGTTTGTTTTTACTACGAACGGATTCGTAAATTTCTTGCCGTCTTGTTGCTTAGCTTCGCTGTAGAATGTCTGAGACTTTCCAAATTTTATAAAGATACCAGACTTTATGCCTTCAATAGATGCTGTATTTTTCGTTTCTTCTTTAATTTCTCTCAACCTAGTTTCAAGCACTGGGTTAAGAGCTAAGCTTGAGATTCCTACCAAAAAACTAGTAAAAACTGCTACTTTAAAAACTAATGAATAGATGCTTAATTTAGCCATCCCGCAGGATTGCAGGGCTAGCCATTCCCTATGGTTGACTAAGCTTGTTACAACCGTAAAAACCCCTATAAATAACGAAATGGGCAAAATATCCTCTATAGAAATCAGAGTCTTTAGGCTGATCAGTTTAAATATGTCTTTTGCGGCTATATTTCCCGCAACTGCTTCAGACAGTGAATTTCCGAACCGAGTAGTCAGGAAAATACCCACTAATCCGACTATTAGCAAGGATGACACTTGAAAAACGTTTTTATAGAATAACTTGTTGAAAATCAATATATTAAAGCCAATAATAAAAAAGAATAAATGAGTTAAACATGTTTCATTGACATTTAATGTTTGCTCTAATTATGCGAAAATTATAACTTTTTAAAGGACTTTAGTAAATTCATTTGATTGGTGTAAAGCATGGGTAACAGGTTATCAAAAATTTATACGAAAACGGGGGACGACGGCACTACCGGTTTAGGGGACGGTTCGAGAGTTCGGAAAAGTTCACTCAGAGTGAGTGCAATGGGTGACATTGATGAACTCAACTGCACCATTGGACTACTTAGGAGTGCGGAACCGCCAAAAGATATGCAGAGTTTTTTAAAGCGGATTCAAAATGCCCTCTTTGATATTGGTGGTGAACTTTCTATTCCTAATGCCGAAATTTTCAATTCGGAAATTTTGGCAGATATAGAAATCGAAATTGATCGTTATAATGAGATGCTTCCTCCTTTAAAAGAATTTTTAATACCAGCCGGGTCAAGTCAAGTAGCGCTTGCGCACCTTTGCAGAAGCGTTTGTAGGCGTGCCGAAAGGAGCTTGGTAGAGCTTTCGGAAGAGGAAATCGTTAGAGTAGAAACAAGAAAATTTGTTAATAGGCTTTCTGATTACCTTTTTGTCATTGCAAGAGTTATCGGAGCAGAAAGCAACATCACGGAGTCTTTATGGCAACGTTAAAAATACCGTTTTGGAGCTAAATAAATGAAAATAGCATGTTTGGATTTTGAAGGTGTACTGGTACCTGAAATCTGGGTTAATCTAGCCGAAAAGACTGGCATCGATGAACTCAGATTGACTACTCGAGATATCCCTGATTACGACGAGTTAATGCAATATCGGTTAAAGACCCTAAAAAAAGAGGGGATCGGCTACCAGCAACTAGAGGAGGCTGCGTCGCAACTTTCGCCATTGGAAGGGGCGAAGGATTTCTTGGACTGGTTGAGAGAGCGTTTTCAAGTGGCAATCGTTTCAGATACGTTTTATGAGCTATGTCAACCTTTGGTTAAAAAACTGAATCAACCCATGATGTTATGCCACAGACTTAAACGAGAGGACAATCAACTTTCGGGCTATTCGTTGCGAATGAAGAATGCTAAACATCACGTCGTTGAGGGTTTTCAATCAATGAATTTTGAGGTGGCTGCAACAGGTGATTCCTATAACGATATTAATATGCTCAAACAGGCCGATAAAAGCATTTTATTCAATCCTTCAGAAAGGGTAATAAAAGATTATCCAGAATTCGAAATAGCTAAAGACTACACAGAGCTTAAAGTTTTTTTTAGCGGTGTTATTGATTAATAATTTAATTGATATCAATGGAGTTGTTTAGGTATTCTGTAATTGATTTTTTGGGCCAGTTTTCGTGGGAATGAATGCATCGGATTGTTGGGTATGTCCCGCCCCTAACGTTGAATTTGGCGTTAATTTCCATATGTTTTGGTTCAAGCAGGCTAACTAAATCGTCAAGAATTTTGTTGGTTACGTCTTCGTGGTAGCAGCCGACCTCTCTGAAAGAGGCTATATATTGTTTCAACGACTTTAACTCAACACATCGGTTATTTGGAAAATAAGTTAAAACGATTACCGCAAAGTCGGGTTGACTTGTTGCTGGGCATAAACAAGTGAACTCGGGTATTTCAATTTTTATTAAATAATCCCTCGTTGGTTTTGGATTAGGGAATGTTTGCAGTAAATCGGCTTTTTGGGTTTTCATTAGATAATATGCCTCACTTTTTATATGAATCGGCTAAGATTCATTAGGTATTGTGCACGATTCTCGATGGTTATTCTATTATGGATTAAAAGTATAAAATTAATAGGTTGTTTTAGGTACGACATATGGGTTAATCTCCTTCTCAAATGAGATTAAAAAAAATCAAGATAAACGGATTCAAATCTTTTTTGGAAACCGCAACAATTGATCTTAAAACCAACATGGTAGCAATAGTTGGGCCGAATGGTTGTGGCAAATCAAACGTTATCGAAGCTTTAACTTGGGTGCTTGGCGAAACTTCGGCTAAACAACTAAGAGGTGGTCAAATGGATGACGTGATTTTTAACGGAAATACAACAAAAAACCCGATTGGGCGTGCCTCTGTTGAATTAATCTTAGAAAACGCTGAGGGAATATTAGGTGATAAGTATTCTGGTTTTAATGAGATATCAATCAGGCGAGAGCTAGATAGAAATTCTGCTTCTAACTATTCTATAAATGGGGTGCGCTGTCGTAGACGGGATGTTGCCGACTTATTTTTAGGAACCGGTTTAGGCAGTAAGCAGCAATATTCTATTATTGGGCAAGGTATGGTCACTCAACTTGTCGAATCTAAGCCTGACGATTTGAGATTATTTATTGAAGAAGCGGCGGGGGTTTCAAGATACAAAGAACGTAAAAGAGAAACACTCAATAAAATCAAATCAGTAAATGAAAATTTAGGCCGAATTCAAGATATAAAATCAGAGGTTGAAAAACAGCTCAAAAAATTGGATCGACAAGCGAAGGGTGCAGAATCCTATAAAAAACTAAAACTAGAAGAAGGCAGATTGAAATCCCTTTTAAATTGTTTAATTTGGAATCAGTATGACAAAAATCGTTCCGTTTTAATGAAGAAAAAACATGTTTGTGAAAAAGAAGTGAATGAACAACAGTCTCAGTTGATAAAATCTGAAACAGAGAGCGACCTAGTCAGTGAAAAAATTGCCGAAATTACTGAATCATTAAACAAGACTAAAGAAGAATTTTATAAATCTGATGCTGTGATCGCACAATTAAGAAATCAGTATATGGCCAATAAAAAAGAACACTCAAAATTATTAGGTGAACTTGCTGAAAAAGAAAATAGTGAAAAGCTTTTAAAAAATGAAATGAATATTCAGAAGAAAAAAATAAACGAACTTGAACTGATTATTTCAGATGCAGTGTTAAGTTATCAGGCTAAACATCAGACATTAAGGAAAAAAAAAGAAGAATTATCAGTATTATCAA
>JAYYOR010000029.1:0-22164 GCA_036130055.1 Pseudomonadota bacterium
GTCATTCCCGAGCATGAGATTCGTGTTAAGGAAATTTTTAATGAGGAAATTCCAAATAAGCCCATTTCTATATCATACGAATTGCTTCCTAAGTGGAAAGAACATGAGAGATCCTCAACTACAATCGCAGATGCTTACTTAAAGCCTTTAGTATCAGAAAATTTAAAAAGATTGAGCCAAAAACTATCTGAGGCTAAGGATATTAAAAGGGTGTCGGTGATTAAATCCAACGGAGGAGAGGTTTCGTTAGATGCTGCAAAAAATTGTCCGATTCATTTAAGTCTATCTGGCCCTACCGGAGGTGTTATCGGGGCTAGGCAACTTTCCAATTTAGTGAATATCGACCATATTGTGACTCTCGATATGGGCGGGACTTCTACAGATGTCTCAACTATTGTTGGTGGGAATGAAAGTTTCACGACTAGCTATGAAATAGAATTTGGTATACCAATCCAAATTCCAATGATTGATATTAGGACGATGGGTGCGGGCGGAGGTTCAATAGCTTGGATAGATAAGGGTGGAATGCTACAGGTCGGTCCACAAAGCGCGGGCGCTGAGCCTGGTCCTGCTTGCTATGATAGAGGGGGAAATTTGCCGACAGTTACTGATGCGAATGTTGTCTTGGGTAGAATTAATCCGAATTTTTTTCTCGGTGGTAACATGACATTGAGTATTGAAAAGGCAGAGAGAGCAATTCAAGACATCGCTAAGCAGCTAGGAGAAACGGTAGAAAATACAGCGAATGGGATTATTAAAATAGCAAATAATAATATGGTCGGCGCAACTAGATTAGTTTTGACTGAGAAAGGATTGGACCCGAGAGACTTTACTATGCTTGCTTTTGGTGGTGCAGGCCCGGTACATATTTCAGATTTAATGCAACTTGCAGGAACTCCAAGCGGAATTGTTCCAAATCATCCTGGACAGTTTTCTGCATTCGGATTCACGATGACAGATGCTAGGGTTGATTTAGAGCGAACTGCGCCTATGACATCTAGATTTTTTAATTTTGATTATGCAAATCGAGTTTTAGGTGATCTGATATCAGAATGCAGCGAAGCGTTGGTCAAACAAGGGTATACAGAAAAAATTGAAGTGCTGAAGACTTTGGAAATGCGCTACTTTGGGCAAAATCATGAACTCGAAATCCCTTTTTATGATCAAAAATTTGCTGATGAAACCATCGATGTCGTTTGGCAATCATTTCATCAAGCGCACAAAGACAGGTATAATTTTGATATAGCTAATGAAACCATTGAATTAATTAGTATCAAAGTAACAGCATTAGCGCTGACCCCTAAGCCAGAAATACCGAGACAAAAACGCTCTGAAAAACTACCATCCTCTTACCAGAAGCGAGAAGTTTTTCTTGATAACGGAAAGGTAGAGGTCGCTGTTTACAGGCGGGATGAACTTCCAATTGGCAAAAAATTTAAAGGGCCAGCATTAATAGAAGAGGATGCCTCAGTTACGGTTGTAGAATCTGATATGCCGGTGGTTTTAGATGATTATGGAAATATTCTTTTAGGTAAACTAGCAGCTGAATTTTAAGGTGATTTATGAGATTTTCGGATAATAAATATTACATTGAAAAATATATAAAATGCGATAACTGTGGGATGCTCATTTACGGGAAAGGTCTTAATTCAAAGGGGCTGCCAGATTTGTTGTTTTGCAGTGATTGGTGTATTGATTGGTATAAATCGAAGGCAAGCGGTAACAATGATCCGAGGATACCCTTACCCAAAAGTGGGATTCATGAAATAAATTAGGAGGCTATACTATGGACATGATAAATATGAATATTATTGAGTCAGCAATGATAGCAATAGCTAAAGAAATGGGAATTAATGTCCAAAAAACAGCATATTCGACCATATTCAGTGAAGCTGAAGATTTCACGTGCGCGTTGGCTAATCGAGAAGGAGAGTTAATCGCGGTAGCTGATTTTTGCCCTTCTCAAATCGGAGGTGTCCCCCTGTTGGTTCGGTCGATGTTGAAGGAGATCCCTCTTTCTGAGATTGATGAGGGCGATGTAATTGTGCATAACGACCCGTACAGAGGCGGTTTGCACACGCCAGAACACACAGTTTTTAAGCCGATTTTCATTGACGGTGACATTGCCGCTTTCTCCGTGTGCGTTGGACATTTTGTAGAGGTTGGCGGTATGGCTCCCGGAGGATTTCCTGGTGAGGCAACGGAAATCTTTCATGAGGGACTGCGGGTTCCGCCCGTAAAAATCGTAAAAAAAGGCGAAGATGTTCCTGAAGTTTGGAAATTAATGCTAGCTAATGTAAGAACTCCAAGGGGAAATTATGGAGATATGAGAGCCTTGATCAGTGGAGTAGACCTAGGTGAGAAAAGGTTTCAAGAATTGGTCAAAAAGTATGGTACAGATCGTTTTAATCATATTCTTAAAGATTTACTAGACTATTCTGAAAGGAGGATGAGAGCCGAAATTTCAGAGTTCCCTGACGGTGTTTATCGATTCATTGATAGAGTCGAAGATGACGGTATAGAAGACAAAGAATATGAGGTACACGTCGCCGTGCATGTACAGGGCGATGAGGTAGTCATCGACTATACTGGTTCGTCAGAACAGGCAAGGGGTCCAATCAATGCTACTTTGGGAGTTGCTTGGTCAGCTGCGTTTAATGCTATGCTACATCTAACAGATCAAAGTATTCCGAAAAATTCAGGTTGTTTCAGACCAATTAGAGTCATTGCTCCAGCTGGAACCGTAATGAATGTTAACTACCCGGGTTCCGAAGTTGGGGGAAATACAGAAACTCATCCTTTGATAGTAGCGGCTATATTTGGCGCGATGGTGGAGTGCGTTCCCGACAGGGTTATGGCTTCGGAGGGAACCACTCATGGATGCTTTGTTTTCGGCGGCCACGATGATTACACTGATGAGCCCTTCGGGGGATTTGATTTTAGCTACGTAGGGTATGGGGGTCGTTCATTTGCAGACGGAAATGATGCAACAGATTCTATAAATGGAAACTGCGCAAATACTCCTATGGAAGTATTTGAAACGAGGTTTCCTTGGATAGTTGAAGAATATGCGCTACGGCCAAACTCGGGAGGGGCTGGTAAATTCAGAGGTGGTTTAAGCAATGTGAAACAAATGTTATGTACTGGAGGGATGTTAGTCAGCCAAATGACTAACAAGCATAAATTAGGCGCTTGGGGTTTAGTCGGTGGAAAGGAAGGTAAAACTGGCGCGACGCTATTCAAAAAATCAGGTAGTGATAGCTGGGAGACGGCGGTCGTGGCTTATGGCAAAGTTAGCCCGAGTAAGTATTCTAATATTCCCATGGAACCTGGAGACCGAGTTCGAGTTCTGGCACCCGGCGGCGGCGGCTACGGACATGCTTCCGAAAGAGAAAGAAACGATGTTCTTAAGGACTTAGAGGAAGGTTATATTAGCAAAGCTGATGCAATGGAATCATACTCGGTTAAGGGCAGCGATTTATAGGTGAAAAATTCATGAGCAAGCTAACGAAAGGGCTTCATTGGACAACTTTGATAGGTGAGAAAATATTGCTCGCGATTATAGGTTTTTTGACTATAGTCGCAGCCGGCTTAGATATTTTGGAAATGTACGAAGCTAAGGCAATAGAACTGGCAGATCTATTTTTATTGTTCATTTATGCTGAAATAATCGGGATGGTGGGTGCTTTCTATGCTAGTAGTCGTATTCCAGTCACATTACCGATAATAATCGCCATGACCGCATTATGCAGATTAATTGTGCTCCACAGTAAAGAAATGGATCCGATGATGTTGTTCGCTGAAGCAGGTGCAATTGTTATATTAGCGGCGGCTGCCTATGTTATGAGTCTTAAAGATAAAATTAGTTTAGAGAAAAGCGAATTAAGAGAAAAAATTTCGCAACAACAAGAATCTTAAAATTTCGTCACGATTTTAGGAAAATTTTGCCGAGAAAGACCATAAAATTGAGGAAGTGATGGAGCCTACCGTGATTACCAAAAAGTCCTCAAAAAATAAATGGCAATTCTGGATCGATAGGGGCGGTACATTTACCGACGTTATTGGCGTTTCTCCTGAAGATGTTATCCACGTAAAAAAAATCCTCACTGCCCCAAAAAATGAATCGGGCATCGTAATACTTGAGCATATTGGCAGGGTCATACGTTCAACTGGTGCTGAAGCTTCTTTTGATGAAAATATAGATGAGATAAAACTTGGTACGACCTTGGGAACTAATGCTTTGTTAGAAAAAAAAGGCGCTAGAACCGTGTTGGTTGTTACGAAGGGCTATAGGGATCTGCTGTCGATAGGACATCAGAATAGAGAATCTTTGTTTTCACTCAACATCGGGAAAGAAAGTGCGTTTTGGGAAAGTGTTGTAGAGGTTGGCGGTAGAATAAATTCTTCTGGAAAAATTCTTGATAAATTAGACGAAAACGATTTAGTGGATGTTTTAAAAAAAAGCAAAATAAATTTTTCTGATTCCGTTGCCGTTGCGTTGATTAATAGTCATATTAATCCGGCACATGAAAATCTTATTGCTGAAGAATTACGAGGTTTGGGAATAAATCATTTCGCTATTTCACATCAAAGCAGTCCGATGATAGGTTACGTTGATCGTGCGAATACCGCAGTCGTTGACGCCTATTTGAAGCCATTACTTGAAGAATATGTGGGGGGAATAAAAAAAGAAATAGGCGAAGTGGACTTTCTGATTATGCAGTCTCATGGTGGACTGGCAGAAGCGGAGAATTTTGAGGGTAGAAATTCCATCTTATCAGGACCTGCTGGCGGGGTAATTGGAGCAGTCAAAACCGCAAAAAATAGAGGTTTTAATAAAATTATTTGTTTTGATATGGGGGGCACCTCTACTGATGTAGCTCATTATAATGGTAACTATGAGTATAGAAGTCAGAGTAAAATTGAGAGCATCACAATTAATAGTAACTCAATGGACATCCATACAGTGGCCGCAGGCGGAGGTTCGATTGTTGATTTTGATGGCATTAGGTACAAAGTGGGGCCGGAATCAGGAGGCTCATTTCCTGGTCCCGCATGCTACGGGAATGGTGGCTCGCTCACAGTCACGGACTGTAATGTGCTAATCGGCATAATAAGGCCAGAATATTTTCCAACTCTCTTCGGTAAGAATAAAAACTCTCCCATAGATAGAGATTTAGTTGTTTCAAAATTTGAAAAAATAAAGGATGAAGCTAAAAACAAGTTAAAAGAAGACCTGACTATTTACCAAATCGCGGAGGGTTTTTTAGAATTAGCTATAAAAAAAATGGCCAATGCAATAAAAAAAATATCAATTGATAAAGGCCACGACATAAAAAATTATGTTTTAAATTGCTACGGGGGTGCAGCTGCACAACATTGCTGTTCAGTTGCAGATTCTTTGAGCATTAAAGAAATTTTTATTTCAAATAGTGCCAGCGTCTTATCTGCTCTTGGAGTTGGTCTGTCAGATAGACAAATCATTACTGAAAAATCAATAAATAAAATTTTTTGCGACTCATCTATCAAGGAATCGTTAGTTCTTGCTGAACAAATAATTAAGGAAAAAAAATTAAATTTTAAAAGACAAAACCCTGTAACAAGTGAAATTTTTTTTAAATTAAAGTTTGATGGTACCTCAGATGCTTTTCCCATACTTTTGAACGATATGGAAACTATGAAAGAGCAGTTTTTTGAGACTTTTAAAAAAAGCTACGGTTTTCTGGAGCAAGACAAAAACCTTTTTGTAGAGTCTATTTTGGTTAAGACGATAGAAGCATCAAAAATTAATTTCAACACCTTGAGTTTTAATTCTTCGGAAGATGTAAATATTAAAAAAACTGTCTTAAAAAAAAGAATTTTTGAGGACGGTCAATGGAAAGATATACCTTTCTACCAGCTCGAGGAGCTCTCAAATCAAAAATCAATAATTGGTCCGGCGGTCGTAATATCGCCAAACAACACGGTATTGATCAAAACCGGCTGGGCAGGTGATTGCTACGATAACTATGATTTATTATTGAGAAAACTAGATCCTCCACAGAAAAATAATTTTTTAATTAAATCACAGAAAGTAAAAATTGCCATGGAAGTTGCTATCTTTGGGAATCAAATCGTCTCTGTTGCAGAACAAATGGGAAGTGCTTTAAAAAAAACAGCCACCTCTATTAACATAAAAGAGCGTTTGGACTATTCTTGTGCGATATTCGACAGTGAAGGGTCATTATTGGCAAGCGCGCCACATATCCCTGTACATCTGGGCTCTATGAGCGACTGTGTAAAAGCATTAATTAAAAAGAAGTCGGGCTCTCTAAAACCAGGTCAAACGTATGTTACAAACGATCCGTTTGAAGGGGGAACACACCTTCCAGATATCACATGTATAAGTCCAGTCTTCGCTAGCGGAAACTCCAGATCCCCCGTTTTTTTTGTGGCTTCTCGAGGTCATCACGCTGATATTGGAGGGATAACCCCAGGTTCCATGCCAGCTGAAAGCTTAAATATTCAACAGGAGGGGATACTCTTTAAACTCATGATGGCAGTGGAAGACAATGTTTTCAAAGAAAAAGAAATTACTCGTATTCTTTTAGACAGTAAATATCCTGCGAGGAATATTGCGCATAATATCGCTGACCTAAAGGCGCAAATTGCGGCAAATCAAACAGGGATAAATGAGCTTCAAAACAAATTAATTCAGCTTGGTGAGACTTCTATTACTGATTTGTCGAAAAGTCTTTTAAATCAGGGTGAGGAGTTTGTAAAAAAGATTATACCTGACCTGAATTCAGGAACTTTTAAGGCGTATCTAGATGAGGGACAGAAGATTTTTGTCGATATACGCGTGAATAAAAATCAAAAAGAAATAACATTTGATTTTAAAAATACTAGCGGGCAGCTTGAAACCAATTTTAACGCGCCAAAATCGATTACTAAGGCTTGCATTATCTACGTTTTGCGTTCGCTAATTCGCGATAAAGAAATACCATTGAATGATGGATGTTTGATTCCGGTAAAATTAAAGATACCGAAAAATAGTCTATTAGATCCGAGCTATCCCGCCGCAGTTGTTGCTGGCAATGTTGAGATTAGCCAAAAAATCGTAGATGTAATTTTAGCCGCCCTTGGAGTCCAAGCGTTTTCTCAGGGAACTATGAACAATTTATCTTTTGGAAACTCTCGGTTTCAATATTACGAAACAATTTCTGGTGGTTCGGGGGCGGGAAAAAATTATGATGGCGCGAGCGCAAGACAAACGCACATGACTAATTCGCGAATCACAGACCCTGAAGTGATGGAATACCATTTTCCCGTGTTACTAGAAGAATTTTCAATAAGAAAAAATAGCGGAGGAAAAGGTCTCTCTAATGGGGGAGACGGAGTTTGTAGAAAAATAAAGTTTTTTGAATCGGTTTCTTTATCGATATTATCGAGCAGCAGGGTGTTTCAACCCATCGGATTAGATGGCGGATCAAGTGGATTAGCGGGAAGGAACTTTCATATCGATAAGGCTGGGGGCCACAATGAGTTGCCAGGATGCACCCAAATAGAAATTAAGCCTGGTGAATCTATTTTAATTCATACCCCAGGCGGTGGGGGTTTTGGTGAGCCTTCTTTTGATTGAGCTACCATCATCTTCTCGAAATGTTGGAGAGTTAAGGTATCAAGCACATTATATTCTTCATCAAGAAACTCAACAAACAAATCATTTTTAGACTTATAATTAACGTAAATTAAACTATTTTTGGTGAATTCTTCGTCGTGGGTATCATTGCAAGCTTGAAAGCAATAATCTCCTTGCCCAAAGGTCTCTTTTATGCTGTGATTAACTATCTCTCCAGAGATAACATAAACTCTAGTCTCGCAAGTGTGCCGATGTGGGCCTGACCTGTAGCCTCTTTTTATTTTAAAAAGTAATTCTACAGTTTTTTCGGACCGGTTGAGCGATAAGACTTTTGCTTTAATTTTTTCCTCTTGGTCTATAGCTAACCAAGGAATTTGACTAGTTTTCGTATTATTAAATTGTGTATTCATAAAAGCCTACTGATAATCGGATTATTTTTTAGAAGCATTTTATGAATTATAACTAATTTAGCATTTTTAAAAAGGGTATAAGTTATTTGTCTCTTGGATGTTTCTGGAAACGCAGCGCTTCTGAGTGGTTGATAATATCTAATAAATAAAAATTTTAAAAATATTTGGCATTTTTATCCTCTCTCAGCGAAAATAAAGAATCGCGGAGGGATATCTAGGTGGAATTTTTTTACAGATGAACAGAATGGAGTAAAAAATGGGAGATTTAAGACACAATAGTTTTAAAACTATGATGAATGACGTTGTCGATTTCGGTAGTTGCTGTGAATGCGGCAGTTGCGTGGCGGCTTGTCCTCATAACGTAATAGAGATGGTCGAGGGAAAGCCAAAACAAACAGCTAAGGCGTCGGCTCCAGCAGATTTTTGTGGGGTTAGTGAGGGTGCAGGTTGCGATGTTTGTGCGACAGTGTGCCCGAGATTATGGCCTAGGGAAACTCATTTGAGACAAGTAGTTTTCTCAAACGATAGGAAGGAATCGTGGGAAGGTGTCTTTGGGGTTTTTCGTAATATTTTTGTAGCTAAATCGAAAGACCCGATCATATCGGAAAGCGGACAGGACGGAGGCGTCGTCACAGCCCTGTTAGATTGGGCATATGAGACTGGTAATATAGATGGCGCGATAGTCTCGGCGGTTGGTGAAGAAGATCAACCATGTTTTCCTACGCCTAAAGTTGCGAAGGATAGAGAGTCAATTCGAAACAGTTCAGGTAGCTGGTATACCTACTGCCCGAATAATCTAGCGTTAGAGCAAGCTGCTGAAGAAGATCTTAAATCTTTGGGCTTTGTGGGAGTTCCGTGTCAAATTACTCCTTTGAGGAAGATGGAAAAAATGGACCCTAGTTTTCTGGTATCTGAGAAAAAGAAACCAAAAATTGTTGGAAGACAACGTGAATTCCTGAGGGGAATGAGTGATAGAGTGAATTTTAGTGTTGGGTTGTTTTGTACCGAAGTTTTTCGCCCCGAACTTATGACGGAAAAAATTGAAAAAGAAATGGGGATCCCTCTTGCCGATGTTAAGCAATTTAATGTAAAGGGTGAGGTGCTCATTTATAAAAAAAATGGAGAAGTTGCTACCATACCGCTTGCAGAGGCCATGGAACAATACCAAAGACCTGAATGTGCTCATTGTGGCGATTTTTCTGCAGAATTGGCAGACATCGCATGCGGTGGGGTTGGTACTGAGCGCGCAACGATTGTCGTTATTAGAACGGAGAAAGGCGAGAAGATTTGGAAACAGTTCGAAGCTTCAGGTCGGGTAGCTGTTGAATCAATTGAAGAAAATAAAAGAGCTTGGAATATTCTTTATAGATTATCCAAACGTCAGAGAGCTCGAGTGCCCGAGGGTCCAGAGAGAGGTGGTGTTCAAAGCAATGAGGAATATGATCCATGGAGTGACAACAACTTGATTGATAAAAAGCTTGCAGCGGGAAAAAAATCTGATGAAGAAAAAATAGCATGTTTTGATACTGCTTATGGGGGAGAGCCTCGTCCGACTCAGTTAATCGAATTTATAGCTGGGAGCCCAATTCCGAATGACCAACCGGTTGGCGAAGATGGCAAGAAAAAAAGACCCTTGCCTCTACCAAAAGAATTGGGCGGTCATTCACCATTATTTAACCGAGAAAAATGAATAAGTTGACACAATTTAAGGAAAAACTGATAATTAGATTGTTTATAATACTTTATTTAATTTCACTCGTATTACAGATAAATTATTTTAATAACATACATCAGGAGCAATAAGATGTCATTGAAAGGGAGCAAAACAGAGGAAAATCTCAAAGCCGCATTTGCGGGTGAGTCGCAAGCAAACAGACGTTATCTATATTTTGCGCAAAAGGCAGATGTAGAAGGATATAACGACGTTTCGACTGTATTTAGATCAACAGCGGAAGGTGAGACCGGTCATGCCCATGGTCATCTAGAGTATTTAGAAGCAGTTGGAGATCCGGCTACAGGAGAGCCAATAGGTACCACTGAGCAAAATTTAAAGGCTGCGATAGCTGGTGAAACCCACGAATACACAGACATGTATCCTGGAATGGCGAAGGCTGCTAAGGAAGAAGGTTTTGACGAAATAGCTGATTGGTTTGAGACTTTAGCCAAGGCTGAGCGTTCTCACGCCAATAGGTTCCAAAAAGCTTTAGATTCTATCTCTTAAGGCATTTGAGTGTAGGGTAGGTTCGCTTTCACGACCTACCCCCTCAAAATGTATCATGTCATACAAATCTCTAAAAGAGGGCAGTCTAGATGCGCCCACCAGACTTCCTATCGAGTGGGAATCAGAAGACTTTTACAACGAAGAAAAAATTAATTCTGAGTTGGAAAGAGTCTTTGACATCTGCCACACATGTCGGCGGTGCGTGAGCCTTTGCAATTCTTTCCCATCGCTCTTCGATTTGATCGACGACAGCGAGACTATGGAGGTTGATGGGGTCTCAAAAAATGATTATAAGAAAGTGGTTGATGAATGCTACCTTTGCGATATATGTTACTTAACTAAATGCCCGTACGTCCCTCCGCATGAATGGAATGTGGATTTCCCTCATCTAATGTTAAGAGCGAAAGCAGCTAACTTTAAGAAAGGGCAGTCAAACGTACGGGATAAAATAATTACCTCGACAAAAGTAGTGGGTAACTTAGCAGGACTCCCTGTTGTCGCACCAGTAGTTAATGCTTTAAACAAAAACTCGGCGGCAAGAACCGTTTTGGAGAAAACGTTAGGTATCCATAAAGAAGCGCCTCTACCCAGATATCACTCAAATAAATTCCTAAAGCGAAAGGATTTAGTGACAAATCCTATACTAGAGACAAGTCCTACAGAGGAAAAAATTGCAATTTTTGTTACATGCTATGGAAATGTAAATTCCCCGCAATTGGTCGAGGACATGATTTCGGTTTTCGAACATAATGGTATTAGAGTTTCGATAATTAATAGTGATGAATGCTGTGGAATGCCAAAGTATGAATTAGGAGATTTAGCTTCGGTAGCTGAATTTGCTAAACGCAACCTTGAAAAAATGAAGCCTTTTATAAATGCCGGTTATAAGATAACTGCACCGATACCTAGTTGTGTATTGATGTACAGAAAAGAATTGCCCTTAATGTTTCCTGAAGATGAAAATATCGAAACTTTATCAAATGCAATGATTGACCCTTTCGAATTGCTGATGAATTTACATAAACAAGGAAAGCTTAATACTAACTTTACAAACCAGCTAGGAAACGTCGCGTACCACGCTCCTTGCCATCAACGAGTGCAAAATATAGGCCCAAAAACCAAAGAAGTCCTGGAACTCATCCCTGGTACAAAAGTCTCGCTCATCGAAAGATGTTCGGGACATGATGGAACTTATGCCGTGAAAAAGGAGAGCTATCCACGGGCTAAAAAAATATGTCGTCCGGTTGTTTCAGCAATCGAAAAAAGTGATACCGACCATTTCGTAAGTGATTGTCCGATGGCCTTTGATCTGATAGAACAAGAAGCTCGTAAAACAACTGAATTTGCGTCAGCATTTGGCGTTTTGA
The DNA here is from genome assembly GCA_036130055.1 of Pseudomonadota bacterium. Lineage (GTDB taxonomy): Bacteria > Pseudomonadota > Gammaproteobacteria > TMED69. The sequence continues at coordinate 11,620 of JAYYOR010000029.1, forward strand.
AACATGCTTATGGAGTGCAAAATGAAAAACAGTAGCCTTCAAATTCAGGATTTACATAGTTTAGAAGATTATGCGATTTGTCGAGCTGAGTTCCGAAAGAAAGTATTAGAACACAAAAAAGTCAGAAGGGTTGATTTAGGCGACCACGTCTCACTTTACTTTGAAAGTGCTCTTACCATTCAATACCAAATACAGGAAATGTTACGGATAGAAAAGATTTTTGAAAAGGATGCTATCCAAGAAGAGTTTGATGCTTACATTCCGTTAATTCCCGATCAATTTAACTTAAAAGCCACAATGATGATTGAGTATATTGATGAACAGGTTAGGAAAACAGAGCTTGTAAAATTGAATGGAATAGAGTCTAAGATTTGGATGCGATGCGGCCCTAACAACCCTGTCTATGCCATTCCAGATGAGGATTTGGAGCGAAGCGATGGTAGTAAAACATCAGCAGTGCACTTTTTAAGATTTAATTTGACAGACGACTCTCGGAAGTCGATCCTTGCAGGAGAGCAAGTGTCGTTTGGTATTGAACATCCAAATTATTTGGTTGCTGAACATGTTGTTGCTAAGGAAACTGTTGATTCTCTAAGTAACGATATCAAATAATCTAAAGGTCAAAGTTTCCCATCCTTGTACCTCTGCAAGCCTTCAACGGTTTGAGCCATCATTTGCGGAAAATTTCTCAGCTTTATTCCTAAGCTATCCCGCCTTGAAAAATCAAAGTTAGTAACTTTCGCCGACATTGGCTGAGAGAAGTCTGGACTCCTCATATTCGGAATATATTTCTTACACTCAAGATAAATATCATGCCAGTGAAGGCTTTGGTATACACCGAAAAATCTACCTTCTTTTCGGCTATCTTCTAGGGCTGCGAGGAATAGCTCTGCTAAATCTTCGGTATGAATCATTGAAATAGAGTCATTAGGACAAATTTTATGTCTGGGTTCTCCCCCATTCATTAATCTATACAACCAATTATAGGGATTGTGCTCAAGATGGGTCGGCATTAATAGTTCGCCGTATAGCCCTGTAGGTAAAAATATGCAAAGTCTCATTTTATTTTCTTTGCAGAATTCAATAGCGCGCTTTTCCATAATGGTTTTGGCTGCTGAAGTATATTTTTTTGTTTCTATCTGGGTTAATTCATTGGACCAGTGTTCGACTTCATTCTTAATTTCAACCGGGATATCAGGATTTGTACTGGCAGTGGAGGAGCAAACTATTACCGTTTTAATATTACAACGTTTTGCTGCTTTTAAAATGTTAAGGCATCCATTTACGGTTGGAGCAACAATATTTGATTTACCTTCTTCCTTTGAGAGTTGATTTGCTGGTATTCCGTCAGTAGTTTTATAAATTGGCACTAAACAGGTAATAAATAGAGCATCTACGCCACTCAATGCCTTATCAAAACTCTTACTGTTACTCATATCAGCTTCGTAAATAACTAGTTTTTCATTGTTGGTAAATTTTCTTAAATATTTCGTCTTATTTGTATTGGAGGCATCTCTAGTAGTCCCATTTACAAAATAACCCTTTGACAGAGCTTTTTTAGTTAAGTTTGCTCCAACAAGCCCAGTTACACCTGCAACACAAATTTTTTTTCTAGTCATGCTTAAATTTTGATACTATAAAACTAGATATCACCTTACATAAATTTGTGTCTTCCAACAACTTAAAATTTAAATTATCCAGAAGGATAGTTATTTTATAAAAAAACTATTTACCGGTATTTTTAGGGGAAAGAATATGAAAAGAATATTGTATATAGAGTCATCTCCTCGAAAGACTCGTTCTCATTCGATAGATGTGGTTAGGGAATTTATTAGGGAGTATGAGAAGTTTAATCCAGAAGATAGAATTGAAGTATTTGATCTTTGGTCTAACCATCTACCTTCCTTTAGCGGAGAAATTTTAGATATAAAGTATCGCATCATGCATGGCGAAATGGTTAATGAGAAAGAAGAATCAGGATGGAGTGCAGTAAAAGCAATCAGTAATTCATTCAAAGAGGCAGATAAGTATGTGTTTTCCATTCCAATGTGGAATTTTGGTATTCCTTATAAATTGAAGCATTATATAGACATAATTACTCAGCCAAACCTCACTTGGTCGTTTTCTCCGAATGCGGGTTATAAAGGTTTGGTAGATGGCAAGGTGGCAATCTTTTATTCTTCTGGTGGAAATTATAGCTCGTCAAGCGGAATAGCAGAGTTAGATAGTCAGAAAAAACCATTCGAGAATTGGCTGAATTTCATAGGATTAACTGAATTCACAGCAATAGATATAGCTCCAACTATGGGTTTACCGGAGGACGTAAAAGGAGTCATAGAGAAATCAAAAGACGAGGCAAAAAAATTAGCTGAAACTTTTTAGCAATTATTCTGTTGTAATGAAACGAAAATACTTGCTGATAACTTTACTCGTAACTGTAGTTTTTTTTATATTTAAATTAGATCAACCTTATTCTCAGATGAGTATGCTGTTAGAATACAGAGGATATCTTGATTCCAAAATCTCGGGAAACCCCATCAGATATGGATTTATTGCTTTCCTCATTCTATTAATCTCCAGTGCACTTTGCTTACCTATTTTGAGCATACTAGTTCTTGGTAATGGATTTTTTTTGGGAATGGGATGGGGAACATTAGTTTCTTCTTTTGGTTCATCCTTGGGAGCTGTGGTTACGTTTTTAATTGCTCGTACTATTTTACAGCGTCGTGTTACGACTAAAATGAATAGAGTCTTTGAAACTATGAATAAGGAATTTCAAATTTATGGTGTTTTATACATCTTATCTCTTAGATTAATTCCTTTAGTACCGTTTCAACTTGTTAACATTGTCTTTGGTTTGACAAAAGTTAAACTACTAACTTTTTTTTGGAGCAGTCAATTGGGTATGTTGCCAAGTCAAATAATTTTGGTGAATGCTGGTGTAAAAATGTCTGAAGTGAGACAAATAGGGGAAATATTTTCTTTTGAAGTTGTCCTCTCACTTGTTTTACTGGGCCTCATTCCACTTTCTGTTAGAGCTGCAAAAAAATTTAGGGAGAAACAATCCTAAATTAGTTATTGTTAATGATTCGGGAATAAAAAAAGGGAGGCGAAAGCCTCCCTTGTCATATGGTCTACACGATTATCGCATTTGACCATTTTTCTCGGTACCTCCATACCATTTAGCACCTCTGTAAACCCCAGATGTCTGTTGTGAATCTGCTTGCTGTTGGGCTTGGTGTTTTACGCCTCTATAGACGAAGTCCTTAGCGTTATCACCACTTTGGCCTGCTTGTGCATTTTGGTTTACTTTAGCACCTCTATAATAGTTATCACTCATATCATTCCTCCAGTTCTCGTTTCGAGTTAGTACATTAAATACTCGACACGCGTATCGGGAGTTGACTTCAGGTGCGATTTTGATTTTTCAGATATCGTACCTAGAAATCGCCTTGACCGACATTTTTCACGTGTCGTTCTAAACGCGTTCCTTCGGTAGATATCTCAATTGCTCTTATCTAGAGACTGACTTCTCCCGTTACAGGAAAAGATTGATTATCCTCCTACTTCCGTTTTGCGGGTTACCACAAAATGAACGTAACTTTATTAGAACAGAAATGTAGTGTTTTTGCAAGCTTTTCATGAATGTCGGTATCTTCGGTGCCATTCAAAACCTTGCCATGTAGTAAGTTCATTTGGTTTTATTCTAAAAGTCGTACATGGCTCTGAATTAACCGAGCTTCGATACTCTTCTGCTTTTTCCCCTAAGTAACGAGGACCTGTATGTTCTTCTCCGATCTGATTCCAAATCGATTTTTTACCATTTTCCAATACCGGTCCAACTCCTTTCTCAATCATCTCAGCTAGCCCGTCACAAATCACCTTTCTAATCGGCGGCACTGGTTCATCGATGACCAACGATACTCGTGGGTCAGCTTCAAGATACTCGGCCCATCGTGACTTTTTTCTCCCAACAATCCAAAAAGATTCCTCGTCCCAATGATACCAAACAGGCACAACAAAAGGTGAACCATCGGTTTTTATGCAGGCGAGTCTTGCAATCCAGGGCTCTGCTAAAAACGCATTAATTTCAGATTTTGACATTTGTCCAATTTTGTCTCCCCTCCAGGTTTTGTTACTATTATTCATTTAAAATACCTCAAAATATTCTCGATGTTCCCAATCTGTAACATATGATTCGAATCTTTGAATTTCACTAGATTTCAGTTTTGTAAAATAATTAACGAATTTATCGCCAAACTTATCTTTAAACAATTTATTTTCTGCTAGGGCTTTTAGTGACTCGTTCAAATTACGGGGAAGCAAGGGATTTTTTGATTGATATGGAACTTTATCAGATTCTCCCGGGTCCACTGTATTTTCAATTCCGTATAGTCCTGCAGCTAATTGAGATGCTAGATACAAATAGGGATTTGCGCATGGCTCGCCCGCTCTGTTTTCAATATGTGTGCCAGGGTCGTTTGGTCCGCCTAAAACCCTTATTAGTGCACCTCTGTGTTCTGATGCCCAATTTATATGATTTGGGGCGAACGAATTAGGAGCGTACCGTTTATATCCGTTTATCGTGGGTGTAGAAAATGCTGTAGCCGCGGCTGTATTTTCTAGAACACCACCGATAAAATGCATCCCTAAATCTGACAGAGGAGCATTCGAACCAGAATAATTGGCGAACAAGTTCTTTTGTTGTTTCCTATCAAATAGTGACTGATGTAAGTGCCAGCCAGAAGAAAAAAAGTTTGGTAGGCCTGGCCTGGTCATAAAACTTGCGTGCAGATTGTTTCTCCTACAGATCTGTTTAACTGCAGTTCTAAATAGTAATATATTATCTGCTGCCTCCAAGCCTTCTCGTGGATCAAACGTGAATTCGCATTGACCAGGACCCCATTCATCTTCGATAGTTCTCAAAGGTAAGTTTAGTTCTTCAATATTTTTTTGGAGCAAATCAAGAATCGGCGCAATTTCGTCCTGACGTTCTTCCGTTAAATACTGAAAACCGTGTGATATCATATTAACTTTAGGAGGTTCAGGAGGCCATCCCGATTGTTCAGGACGTAACATTTTGTCTAATAACTGTGTGATGTAAAATTCAATTTCGATACCAACAACGTAAGTAAAATCTTTTTTAACTGTCTCTTCCAAAGTTTTTTTCAGAATATTTCGTGTATCAAAGGGGCAAGGTTCACCAGAGGGAAAATACATGCTGGAAAGTATCCATCCTGTTTTTTCGGCCCAGGGTAAAATTTTGAATGTGTTAGGATCCGGAACTAATATAGCATCGGGGCCGCCTGCCAGTTCTGGCATGCCAATCCCTGCGTCAGGCTCAAACATTGGAGCAAACATATTATTTGTAGTGTCAAAAAATAGGGTTGCAGTTTGAAAATCAATTCCGTTTTTTAATGATTGGATAAAATCTTTGACCATGACATTTTTTCCTCTTACGATTCCATGCTGGTCTCCCCAGGCTACTCTAACTGTTTGCAAGCCCTTCATTTCCACTTGTTTGATGATGTCGAGACTCAATGTTTTCATTTCTTGGCTCAACAGGCCATGGTCTTCTATAAAATTGGTTTTTCCAACGCTTCCCTCGTCTAACGGCATCTTGTTGCTCCTTTAAAAATTATTAACATATTACTCTATAATTACTTTTAAAGATAAAAGAATCAAAGACAACTTTTTTAAATAATAAAAGGCTTTAAATTATGGTAAAAATTTCTTAGCTTTAGTGATGAATAAACATTTAGTTATTTTTTTTTAGTCCAAATTACTGGGAAGAAGCTATCTTCTAATTTGTTAGAATCTTTCAGCTTATATTTTCGATATATTCTCCCCGTTCCGCCGATGTTTGTTTCATGGAATTCAGCGGTTTCGGGAACGCAATGAGAAACCAAAGCTCTCCTCTGTCTATTGGTGTGATTAGTATTAGAACCGTGCCAAGTTAGTCCATGATGGAAAGATGCCCCGCCAGCTGGGACTATTACCTTGGCATATTCGATTGATTTTCTTTTATTTTTTGCAAATTTTTCTAAAGAGAGCTTGGGATTACTTTCCCCAATAAAATTATCAGGAGGTCGGGCTAAACCCCATTTGTGTGATCCAATTGCAAACTCTAAACTTCCTGAATCGATAAATGTGTCATCAAGCGCGATCCAACATGTGGCCATTACTTGTGGCACAATCCAATCATCATAAGATGCATCCTGATGGAATGTCAGGTTTCCAGCTCCTGGAGGCTTCCAAAGAACGTTATCCTGGATAAGCCTTGTTCCATCCCAACCCATCAATTGCGAAATTATCTTACCTATAGATTTGTGGCAAACAGTATCACGAATTATATTGTCTGATTTCCACGCATTACAAATTTGCCTAGTATTTTTTGGATCGTCCCTTTCGTACCTCCAATTCCACTCATCTGGCTCAATTCCTGTTTCAAATTTTCCTCTAAAAAGAGGTTCGATTCGCTCCTTAACAGCATCAACCATATCTCTAGGTAAAAATTCTTTAAAAATTAAAAAACCATCTTTTTTAAATTTTTCTTTTTGGTTGTCACTAAGTTTGTCTATTAGCAAGGATTTATTCCTATGGTAATTAACCGATTAGTTAGATAATATCAGGTTTAGGATAAAGTCTTAATTATCTGTTTTTATTTATCGATGAATTGGTTTTAATTGACTGAAAATAGCTGCCAAGGAACGTGGATGCAGATTTCTGAAAAAGTAATGAAACTAGGAACCGAATCCGCTTTTGAAGTCTTGACACGAGCGGAACATTTAAAGAAGCAGGGTAGAGACATTATTAATCTAGGCATAGGCCAACCAGACTTTCTAACGGCTGAGCATATAGTCGAGGCGGCCGTTAAAGCTTTAAAAGATGGATTTCATGGATACACCCCGGCACAGGGTATTGAATCGCTTAGAGAGGCTGTGTCAGAACAATATCATTATCGTTATGGATTATCAGTGAATCCGAATAATGTGTTGATCACTCCTGGTGGTAAACCTGTAATATTCTTTGTGGCCTCTTTTTTTGGTGATAAAAACGCAGAAATTTTATATCCTAACCCCGGATTTCCGATTTATCGCTCTGTGATCGATTTTTCGGGTGCGAAAGGAGTCTCTTATCCAATTTTAGAGGAGTACAATTTCTCGATCAATGCCGAACTGGTCTTAGACAAAATCAGTTCAAAAACTCGTCTTCTGATTCTTAATTCGCCTCACAATCCTACGGGGTCTGTTTCCCAAAAAAAAGAATTAGAAAAACTTGTTGAAGGTCTATTAGAGTATCCGGATGTCGCGATCCTCAGTGATGAGATTTATTCTCAAATGTACTTTGATAATTTGACCCATACTTCAATGATTCAATTTCCGGAAATACAGGACAGATTAATTACGTTAGATGGATGGAGTAAAACTTATGCAATGACTGGATGGCGTCTTGGTTACTCGATTTGGCCAGATAGGTTAATCGAGAGAGCGACAAGGTTCGCTATAAACACTCATTCATGTGTAAACGGCTTTGTGCAAATAGCCGGAATCGCAGCGCTTAGAGGACCTCAAGAGAGTTTGAATGAAATGATGATGGCTTTCGAGAAGCGGAGAAACTTTTTAGTTGCGAAGTTAAACTCGATAGATAAATTATCTTGTATAAATCCGTTGGGTGCTTTTTATGCCTTTCCAAACATCCGAAAAACCGGAAAAGATTCAATGGAATTACAACATGAACTACTCGAGAATACCGGTGTGGCAACTATCGCCGGAGCCAGCTTTGGGAGTTTTGGCGAGGGTTATATAAGAATTTCTTTTGCAAATTCTTACGAACGGATTAAGGATGCTGCGAATAGAATCGAGGCTTATTTATCTGGATAAAATCCGTTTTGCGTAGTGTTGCTGATTAATTAAGGTTTATTCTTATCTGAACAAAAAAACAATTTAGAAATTACCCAACTAATAGCATCGATTCAACTTTCGCTAGTTGATTGGTTGGGTAATAGCCAAAAAGCAAATAAACACAAGACTATAGCAAGAGTTCCAGATATTAAATATGGAACGGTAATAGGCATTGATTCTAAAACTGCTCCAGACCATATATATGATGCTACCGATCCAAGTCCCATCACCATTCCTAGCACTGTCTGTGCAGATGCTCGCAACCTGACAGGGATGGTCTTTTCAACATATAGTTGCATGCCAATAAATAAGCCTACAACTACGATTCCATGAAACATTTGAAATACAAAAATCCAAAATAAGTTCGGTGCAAAAATCGTGGCCAACCAACGTAAAGCGTCGCATAAAATTCCTATAAGAATAAAATTTTTCGCACCTACTCGTTTTAAGCCTTTACTCGCGTAGAATATCAGAGGAACTTCCAGTACAAGCATAGGTATCCAAAGAAGACCGATCATTTGAACGTCACCGCCTTTTTCTGTGATTAAAATAGGAAATAGTGAGATCGGGCTTGACAGTAAAGCAAAGGTGCTAAAAGATATGATTAATAAGCATTTGAATGAGTGGTCTTCCAGGAGTAGTTTAAAATCTCCTTTTTCTGATTTAATTGAAATTTCGTTATTTATATCATCAATTTTTAAAACTCCAAAAGCGGCTGCCATGCATAAAACCGCCGCTATAGGAAATATTAGCGCCAGACTGTAAGAAATTTCTGAGCGATTGGAGTCCTCGATGAAAATTAAAAATAATGGCATTAACACAACGGAAATCAAATAACCGAGCGTTCCCCAACCCCTTACGGCACCAAAGTTATTAGCATTCACCTTGCCTAATATTCCAAAAGAGAGAGAGGACGCTAAAGGCATCGCAGGTGAGGTAAAAATAGCTAAAATTCCTAAAAATATAATTAGATGTGAAAAATTGGTGGCTGTCGGGATAATTAGATATCCAATTGAGCTACCTATAATTACAATGCTTAAGATATTTTTACGGTGCCCGGTTCGGTCAGCGAAATGTCCCCATAGGGGCGATGCTATTATTCCAAAAAGAGGCCCAACGGCTAGGGCGAGTCCGAGTTGAAACCCACTTATTCCCAGATGTTGGTTAATATAAAGACTTATAAAAGGGAATATTACCCCCATTGCGCCCATATAAAAAAACCAAAACAGACTAATTGAAATAACGTTTTTTTTCATAAAATTACTTTGGGTAAGTTCGTTCGACTTTTTAGATTAAAGTCTTTGTTAAATTTTTCTTGAACAGCAATAGCTTAGCGTGACCTTTTAACTAAAGTTTGGGAATTAAGTATTCTTCTAGTGTAAACTATTAACTAGGATAAAAAAAAATCAAAAGCGGTTTATTTATTTCCAGAGAGGATTGGTGGTAATAGGAGGACTTTTTTAACATGGAAAAAATCGGAGTAATAAAAGATATTATCAGATACCCAGTTAAATCAATGGCAGGGGAGTCCGTTGATAAATGTCAACTGTCAGAACTAGGGATCCCTGGGGATAGAGGATGGGCTATCATTGATGGGGCTAGTAAAGAGATACGAGGTGCAAAGAAACTTCCTAAACTAATGCAGTGCAAGGCTGCTTTTATTGAAGAGCCCTTAGGTAAAGTCATCCCCCATGTAAAAATCATTTTTCCCGATGGCACTCAGGTGGACAGCGATACACCTAAAGTCGATGAGAAACTATCAGATTTTTTAGGTGTTAAGGTTAACCTGATGCCACGGAAAGATCCTGCCGATGAGGAGCATTACCGAAGAAAACAGCCTTTAGATGAAAAAGCTATTCGGGAAATGATGGGTCGTGATGAGTCAGAAGAGCTACCAGATTTTGACATTTTCCCAAAAGAAATATTAGATGAGATAACTACATATTCTACTCCTAGGGGGACATATTTTGATGCGTATCCTCTGCATATTTTGACCACGAGTTGGCTAGAAGCATTGCAAAAAGCATCACCGGATTCTAAATTTCATGCGGAGAGATTTCGTCCAAATTTCGTTATCGATACTGATGAGGAGGGTTTAGCTGAATTGGCTTGGTGTGGAAAAAAAATTCAGATTGGACATTCTGCTGTTATTTTATGTGATATTCCGACCGTGAGATGTAGCATGACAGCACATGCTACGGATAATCTCCCGAAAGATCCTTTAGTGCTTCGTACGATAGTTAAAGCTACCGATCAAAATGCGGGAGCTTACGCTAATATTATCAATGATGGGGAAATAACCGTCGGGGATGATATAAATCTCGTCTGATCAATAGATTATATTTCTTATCTAAACTCAGGCTTAATCTTCGCTCCTACCTAGGCCTAAATCTTTATCCGATCTTAGTTTCTGAAAAATTTGTTTGTAACAGTTTTGTAACACCTATTTGATAGCCTGCATCTGTGCTGAAAAGCATACAACCACCAGACAAGGTGACATGGGGACTTATTCAAGCATAAAAGGAGTGCAAAAGTGAAAGCAAAATTGAAATTATTTGTTGTAGCGGCTGTGTTGATGTTCACTGCAACTACGACTTATGGTGCAAACGAGTCTATGATGGACTTACTAAAAATCTTAAGG
>JAYYOR010000030.1:0-39165 GCA_036130055.1 Pseudomonadota bacterium
ATGAGGAAAAGGCGTTACTAGCAGGGGTGATTTCCGTTTTGCGTAAGCTTGAATCTAAGAACTGCTTAGGGGGAAGATTAGATTCTATACTTTTTATCCAGTAATCAAGAAGTTCACTTATAGCTTGGTATCTATTTTGCCCGTCATGTTGGTTAAAGAGCCAAGGATCAGCTGCGATATAAATATTTTCATAGTTTAGCTTTGCGAGGGCTTCCAACCCAAAAGCAATATCATCTTCTATAGATGCACCCGAAACAGTAAAGCTTTGTATATCTTCACCAATTATACTTGAGTCGATTTGCATAACTCTGCTAGAGCCAACAACGATTGTGCTAACAGGTTTTAAAGGATAGAGAAGTCGTGCCTCCATAAATCTTCTTTCGTCCATGTTTTCAAAGTATATGTAATCGTTCTGCGAAAGCTGGTAAGCAAGTCTATCTTCGACACCAACAACAGCCTGCCTTGAAACGTATCCGAGTGTAAAAATCACTAGTAGCGATGTGAAGCTGAGAGCGAACACTGAAATTTTGTTTAGAAATACACGATTCCGGAACGGTTTTTCAATGAACCGCCAGCTCAGATAAGATAGTATAAAGGTAGCAGTTATTAAAATTAGTGTAGTGTATCCGCCTAATGATATTTTCCGCATATAAACTCTAACAATTGCGAATACTGGCTGATGCCAAAGATAAGCCGAGTAGCTAATTAACCCAACACCAACGATTACCTTGTGGCCAAGCAATCTTGCTGCCAGTGTTTCTTCGTTTGCATACAGGACTAGTAAAACTACACCTAACACTGGTATAAGCGTATAGACACTAGGAAATGGCGTTGATTCATCGTATGCAAAGATTGAAAAGATGATTGCTGCCAACCCAAACAATGATAAGAAGTTGTTCTTTTGTACCCCTTTTTTCCGAACAATAAACGCAGCAATGGAACCAGCGAATAACTCCCACGCACGTGTAGGTGCCAGGTAAAAATTCGCTACTGGCTTGTTGCGCCAACCCCATTCACTCAGTATAAAACTGATGGTAGCTATTATTACAATCATCCAAAACACACTGTTCTTACCAAAGCGCCATGCAAGAATTAGAAAAATAGGAAACAGCACGTAGTACTGCTCTTCTACTGATAAACTCCATGTATGTAATATTGGGTTTAATTCGGCAGACTCATCGAAGTAACCTTGTTGTCTCCAGAACACGACATTAGATAAGAAAACCGAAACACCAATCAGTCCGCTCCCAAACTTGCTAAGTGATGCATCTGACAATACTACCCACGCAAACGGTGTGCATACCAGTATCACGAAGAAAAGTGCTGGAAGTATTCGTCGAGCACGCCTTTCGTAAAAGTTAGCTACGCTAAAACGTTTATTCTCCATGTCTTCAATAAGGATTGTAGTAATGAGGTAACCACTGATTACAAAGAAAGCGTCAACGCCCACGAAACCCCCTTTAAAAAGGCCAATTCCAGCGTGGAATAGAATTACTGGGATAACTGCAAGTGCTCTTAAGCCGTCTATGTCAGCACGATATTTCAAATTAACAATCCTTAAGTGATAATTAGGCGATCAACTAAGCGTTATTTTTCTATAAAATTTCTGTTTTTAGCGAAAGAACCTCTTTGCATTCTGGTTGTTAAAGCAAACTCTTTTCATAGACGGTTTACTTCTCTCAATACGTTAGTACATTCGCTCTTTTAAATTTAAACCCTTCATGATGTATTACTTTCATGTCGGCTTGCTACTTGTCATAAAATTTGACCTAACTTCCGCTTGTCTATTTACAGTCTTAATTTTATAGATTAGTTCACCAATTAAAAAGTAGGTTTTTTATCGGTGCTATTACGGATTGTGTAAAAGGGAATGAATCCACAGTATTTCTTAATATACTAGTTAGTTACTGTTTTAACTAGACAGTCAATTAGCTCAAAATTGTCAGTTTTGCTTTAATTTTAGTTTTTTTCTTTATTTTCGTAAAGATTTGGTGGCAACGGGTTTGAAGGATGGGTGTAAAGTCTGTTCGTTCCTTTGATATTGGTTTTTTCTGCTTCAGTGATCGTCGCATAATCAACTCATTCTGAGGAATGGCTGCGTTTATATGTAACTGTCTTCGTTTCTAGTTTTTCCACCCTCTTAGCAAATGCCACTACACTAATGAGTTTGCCTAACATAATTTAGGTGTTGCCCATTTGTTCTTATCATTAATACATTCAAATTTACTCCTTATATCGGGTAGTGTGTCCTGTAGGTCTTATACTGCAGTCTTGTTCCTTCCCTAAGCGGTAACCCGTAGTAATGAAGTCACGCAAAATTATCGCCTGCTCATGAAGGTATTCGACTGCTGATAACTGCGTTACTAAATTTTCAAGGCTGAAACCCAATTTTAGATTCCGTTTTGCCCAATTGGTGTTGCTCAAAAAAACACTCTAAGTTAAAAGGACGCACTAATTGGGTTAACTTAATTTTTTTAAAACTGTTTCTTAAATCCGGGTTAAAAAGTAATGAACAGCGAAAATATTAGATTTTATTAATAAGTTTGTTTATTTGACTTTGATCAGTGACAGAATTTCCAGGCATGTTCAGCAATCGGATGGGTCTGTTCAGCCGTATTGAGAGAAAAGATATGGATATTCATGAATATAGTTTGGTTTAAAAGAGATTTACGAGTTCACGACAACCTTCCGCTCAAAGCGGCAGCGAATTCGGGACCATTCATCCCGCTTTATATTTATGAGTCTGAACTTTGGAATTTTGCTGAATTAGGTTTTCGGCAGCGAGATTTTCTATTTGAATGTTTACATTCCCTTAATTCAGAACTAACGGTTCGTGGTCAACCTCTAGTTTTTAGAAGAGGAAGTTGCGAACATGTTTTTTCGAGTTTAATGACACAATTCAAAATTTTTAATGTTTTTTCTTACGAGGAGACTTGGAATGATTGGACTTTTAAAAGGGATCTAGCCCTCAAGAAGTGGTTTAAAAAAAATAAAATTGTTTGGCAAGAGTTTCCTCGAAATGGTGTTGTAAGAGGTTTGAAAAACCGCAATGATTGGTCAAAACAGTGGAAGTTAAGGATGCAGCCCAAACCTGTGGAGGCGCAAAAAAATTTTTTTCATATAGAGGTCGGTTCGGATAAAATTCCAAAAATAGAGTCAAAAAAAACACCTAATTTCATTAATCTTGCTGAGAAGTTACCAGGCGGTAGAGAATCTGGTCAAATAATTTTGGATAGTTTTTTAAAATCTCGCCACTATAACTATTCTCGTGGAATATCCTCTCCGAACACGGCTTTTGAAAGTTCATCACGACTTTCACCTTATTTGGCCTTTGGGGTTTTTTCCATAAAAGAAATTGTGCATGCTATTCAATCGTCAAAGGACACTTATGTTGATGGACCTCATGTTAAGGTCGCGGCTGGTAAGGCATCAATGAGTTCCTTTTTAAGTAGAATTAAATGGCATTGTCATTTTATGCAAAAATTAGAGGACCAACCTGAAATTGAATTTAATAACATCCACAGCATGACGAATAAATTGGATCGAGTATTCAATGAAGAAAAGTTTGAAGCATGGAAAAATGGTATTACTGGTTATCCTTTTGTCGATGCTTGTATGAGGTGTTTAAAGCACACTGGATGGATAAACTTCAGAATGAGAGCCATGTTGATGAGCTTTTCAAGTTATCACCTCTGGCTACCGTGGCAACAGTCTGCTACTTATCTCGCAAGCTTATTTATTGATTTTGAGCCAGGCATTCATTATCCGCAAAGCCAAATGCAGTCTGGAACTACAGGTATCAATGCGATAAGAATATATAACCCCTTAAAACAGTCGTCCGATCACGATCCAAACGGAGTCTTTGTGAAAAGATGGGTTCCAGAACTAAAAAATGTAGAACCGGAAAAGTTCTTAAAACCAGCAGCGATCGAAAAGAAAATAGGATATCCATATTTAATAGTGGACGAAAAAGAATCAAGAGCAAAGGCAGCAGAAAAAATGCATTCCCTTAAGCATAGCGAGACTTTTAAAAAAGAAGCCGAAAAAATTTTCCTTAAGCATGGTAGTCGAAAAAAGATTTCTCGAAATCGAAAGGTCTCAAATGTAATTAAATCTCAAAAATCTTTCGAATTTTAATAGCCTCACGATCTTAAGGTCATTTAATTATTAATAGTATGTTCCTGTAAAAATTTATTCGCAAACCGGTATATTCTTTTTTTTCGGTCGATATTCATTTTACCTAATAATCGCAGTTGAAATGATAGGCGGGGGTTCGAGGCATAGAAATCTTTATGGGTTTCTATGAATTTCCAGTACAACCCATCGACAATATCGCACCACTCTCCTTTTTTATAGTTACTCTTTTTTAGAATATAGTTTGAACTACAGGCATAAGGCTTTGTTGACATTAAACCTCCGTCAGAATAGGTCGCCATTCCGAATATATTAGGTATCATTACCCAATCTGATGAATCAATATACATTTCCATAAACCAGTTATATATATTTTGTGGATTTATTTGGCATAAATTCATCAGATTACTTATAACCATTAGCCTCGGAATATGGTGATTGTATCCATCCCTCAGAGTTAATTTTATATTATCATCCAAAGGCAGAATCCCGGTGGTTCCTTCATACCACGATTGCTTTAAAATGCGCTTGTGGCCCCAAAAATTACTCCTTTTTTGTTGATTTCCTTTTAAGCGATAGATTCCTCGGATAAATTCGCGCCAGCCAACTATTTGTCGAATAAAGCCCTCAACAGAATTAATAGGGGCAAGGCCACGATTGAAAACTTTGCTTGCACTTTTAATAATTGCAAGGGGAGTAATAAGTCCGATATTAAGAAGGGGACTTATGCAGCTGTGGTATAAAAAATTTTCTTCCATTCTCATCGCATCTTCATACAAGCCAAAATATTCTAGCCTCTCATGTAGAAATAGTTCTAGTTGTTTTTCAGCATCCTTTCGTCTTACCGGAAACCAAATGTTCTCCAAATTACCATTATGGTCGGCAAAGTACATCTCTATTAGTTTAATGATGTCTCGATGATGCTTGGATTCCTGTTCTTTTTTTAATTGCGGCACAACCCAGTTGTTGGGTATTTTTTTTCTATTTTCTTCATCAAAAGACCATTTGCCTCCAATAGGCTCATTTTTATCGTCTAGCAGAATTTTAAATTTTTTTCTTGTATGTTTATAAAAATTTGAAAGTCTAAAATTATTTTTATTTGAATAAAAAGAGCTAAACTCTTCCCGAGAGAACATGAACATCGGCGACTGATGAAAAACTAGCTTCAAGTCCTTTTCTTCGACAGTCTCAATGATTTTTCTTTCGAAAAACCTATTTTCAACTTCAAATAAATTTGCGATATCATAATTATTGTTAGACATAAATTTACAAAGTAAATCAGCGTAGCTCTGATTCCTATCACGATCTTCCAATTTAAAGTAAGAGACATTTAATCCCGAGCTCTCTAATTCATCCCGGTATTCTCGCATCGCGCATAAGAATAAGTACAATTTCAACTTATGGTGTTTCTGATAAGTACAAAGTTGATGGTCCTCTGCCATAAAGATATCGCTGCACTTTAATTGCTTAAGAATTTTAGGCTCGAACAATTGATTGCCTAAGATAACAAATAAATTTCTACTCATTCTATTTATAGTTAATTTAAAAATTGCCAGGTAAGATATAGATTCCGCTCACTTGATGTAACGTCTAATTTTCTTTGAATTTTTTTGTATTAATTGAGATTAACTTAAAACACTCTATTATACCCTAAGTTATCATTAATAATACAATTGGTAGATAGAAATTAAATGAGACGGGGTGTTCCTGAAATTCTGTATTCTTATAGTGACCAATTGCGATTTATAAAGAGCTTTTGAAAATAAAATGACGGATGACTGGTAAAATTTTCTAAAAATTTTGATTTTTTCTTAGATTGACTCGTGTTTATAATCGTATCTATCTTGAATAGTAGTCTTATTAAATATATGTTTAAAAAAAATTAATGGAGATGGCATGAAAAAAGAGTTCTTGCCAAAAAAAAATTGTCCTGTTTGTAAAAGAGACTTTGTGTGGCGAAAAAAGTGGAAAAAAGCCTGGAATGAAGTTAAATATTGCTCAGAGAGATGTCGAAGGACTAGACAAAAAGATGGTGGAATTTAGTAGGGTAAGAAATACATGACCAATAAAACGGCTATAGTATGGTTCAGGCGAGATTTAAGATTGAGTGATAATCCAGCTTTCAAATATGCGGCTGAGAGTAATTATCACATCTACCCATTATTTATCTTTGATACTAAAAATGACCAAAAATGGATGGTAGGCGATGCTGCAAAATGGTGGCTTTGTAAAAGTTTAACCTCTCTGAATTCTAGCCTGTCCGGAAATTTAAATTTTAAAAGTGGAGATCCTTTAGAAATCCTCAATCAGTTGGTCTGTGAAACAAAAAACTGCGAAGCGATTTTTTGGAATCGTTGCTATGAACCCTGGCAAATAACTCGCGATATGGTAATAAAAAAAGAACTTCTCTCGAAGCAGATTGTTGTGAAAAGTTTTAACGGCAGCTTGCTGTTTGAGCCTCAAACGGTTCAGAAAAAAGACGGTACACCGTACAAAGTATTCACCCCTTTCTTTAAAAAAGGATGTTTAGAAAATTTAGTGCAGCCGGATCTGCCCCTCGGAGAACCCTCTGAAATATTGATGTGCAGAAAATCGAATTCGGAAAACGAACTAAGTAGTTTTTTTAAAACTGAAAAATGGCATAAAAAATTCTCTGATTTATGGGTTCCAGGTGAGCAAGGAGCAAAAGTTCAGTTTGAGAGATTTCTTGATCAAGGGATAAAAGGCTATAAAGAAGGTAGAAACCACCCATCATTACAAAATGTTTCGAGATTATCACCTCATTTGCATTTTGGAGAGATATCTATAAATAAAATCTGGCATGTTGTAAGGAATTTAGACAAAACTGGGAAGGATTCTGATATAAGTACTTTTCTAACGGAATTAGGATGGAGGGAATTTTCTTATAATCTTTTATTTCATAACCCCAAGATGCCAGAAAAAAACCTTCAAGAAAAGTTTGATAAGTTTCCATGGAACCGAAAACACACCAAGTTGAAAAAGTGGCAGACCGGTTCAACAGGTTTTCCAATTGTAGATGCTGGTATGAGACAATTATGGGACACTGGTTATATGCATAATCGCTTAAGAATGATAACAGGTTCTTTTCTAGTAAAGAATCTTCTTCTTGATTGGAGGTTAGGCCAATCTTGGTTTTGGAACTGTTTGTTTGACGCCGATTTAGCAAATAATTCAGCTGGATGGCAATGGATAGCGGGATGCGGTGCAGATGCTGCTCCTTTCTTCAGAATTTTTAACCCGATATTGCAGTCTAGGAAGTTCGATCCAGAAGGCACTTATATTAAAAAATTTGTACCGGAATTAGCAAACCTTCCTATCAAATATATTCATTGTCCGTGGGAAGCTCCTAATGCTATTCTAAAGGAAGCAGGTGTTGAAATTGGAGTCACGTACCCCGCGAGAATAGTTGACCTGTCTGCTACTCGAAACGAAGCGCTGTCGGCCTACCAGGTGATTAAATAATTTTTTTGGCGTATAAATTTGAATAATAGTTCGAGAATGGCAGCTTTATTAATTTGTGCAGGGGTAATACCTTTCATACTGTTAACAGCAATTGCGGCTTATGATGTTGAGTTTACTTATTTCGAACCTAAAGTTGCATTAAAGTCTTATGCTTTTGCAATAGGGTCATTTGTTTGTGGCTCTCACTGGGGTATATATTTAATAAAAAGCTCCTCTATTAATCTGCTTATTACGAGTAATATTTGTACACTTGCCCTTTGGGTAGCATTTCTCTATTTAAAAAATTATGAGTTGTTTTTCTCAATCATTTTCTCGTTGCTTCTTTTGATTGACTTCCTTCTCTATAAATCTAGTATAATCTCAAGTAACTATTTCAGTATTCGTATAATAATAACTTTAATTGTAGTTTTATGTTTGGTCTTTAATTTTGTTTTCAATTAAAACTTAGGAGATAAGATGATTTGGAAAATATATCTGTCGGGAGAAATTCACACGTCGTGGCGAGACGAGATTATAGAAAAGTCAAAGAATAAAAAGCTTCCAGTCTCTTTTCTTACGCCGGAACTTAATCACGAACAAAGTGATGCAGCGGGTGATTTTCTTGCGGAAGCTTCAAGCAATTTTTGGAGAGACAATCAGAGTGCTAAAGTCAATTCTATAAGAATAAAAAATAACATATTAAGTTGTGATTTAGCGGTGATTAAGTTTGGCGATAAATATAAGCAATGGAATGCTGCATTTGAGGCAGGCCTATGTGCGGCGCATGGCAAGCCATATATCACGCTTCATTCCCCGGATCTCATTCATCCTCTCAAAGAGGTTGATGGCTCTGCCATGGCTTGGGCAGAAAACGAAGATCAAGTCATAAATTTAATTGCGTTCGTTACAAAAGATGAAAAAGCAATCTAAACATCAGCTAGTGCTTGTTTTAAGTCTGAAATAATATCATCTATGTTTTCTATTCCAATTGATAGGCGCACGTAACCTGGTGTAACACCGGCTGCCATGAGTTCTTGCGCATTTAGTTGACTATGTGTTGTGGTCGCTGGATGAATTGCAAGGCTTCTAGCATCACCAATATTTGCAACGTGATAAAACAGGTCCAAACTATCAATGAATTTTTGCCCTGATTTTTTGCCGCCTTCTATTTCGATTCCCATTAAGCTTCCATAACCATTTCGTAGGTACCTATCGGCATTGTTCTTCGCTTTTCCTTTTTGAACGCTAGGGTGAATAACTCTGCTGACTTTGGGATGCTTTGAAAGGAAATCTGCCACAGCTACTGCGTTTTGACAATGTCTTTCCATTCTCAAAGGTAAAGTTTCTAGGCCCTGAATAAATTGGAATGCATTAAATGGCGACATAGCTGCTCCTGAATCTCTCAATAATGTTACTCTGGCTTTGAGGAGATAAGCAATTGGCCCAAGAGCTTTAGCGGCTTCAGTCCAAATAACACCGTGATAATTTGGATCTGGTTGATTTAATTTGGGAAATCGTTCGCTATGTACCTCCCAATCGAAATTTCCGCTGTCCACCAACAGGCCTCCTATTGTGGTCCCATGACCGCCAATGAATTTTGTTGCAGAATAAATTGTGATTGCCGCGCCGTGATCAAATGGGCGACACAAAATGGGTGCAGCGGTATTATCCACAATCAATGGGACTCCAACTTCCTTGCCTAGCTCTGCTACTTCTTTGATGGGGAACACCTCAAAACTCGGGTTTGGAAGGGTTTCGGCGTAATAAGCTCGTGTTTTTTCATCAGTTGCTTTTCTAAAATTATCGGGGTCGGAAGGATTTACAAATCTGGCTTCAATACCCATGTCTTTAAGCGTGTTTTTAAATAGATTCCATGTACCCCCATATAAATGTTCCGAACAAACAAAATTGTCCCCCGCAACACAAATGTTTTGAATTGAATATAGACTTGCAGCTTGTCCTGATGCAACTGCTAGTGCTCCGACTCCATTATCGATTGCGGCGACTCGCTTTTCGAGAATATCGTTCGTTGGATTCATTATTCTCGTATAAATGTTACCCAATTCTGATAATTGAAAAAGATTTTCCGCGTGTTCGGTGTTATTAAATTCGTAACTGGTGGTCTGATAAATTGGTACCGCAACAGCATTTGTCCTATCATCGGACCTAAATCCAGCGTGTAATGCTAGGGTTTCTATTTTGTGTGTCATGACTTTAATCCTTTTCAAAATGTCCAAAAAATGGCGCTAGAAAAGATTGCAGAATCAAGCTAGTAGAAAACGCTTTAGCTAAATTTATAGAGCGCCTGCAATCTGTCTCAAATCAGCGCTAGCGCTATATTAATATATGTTACGTAAAAGTCAAGGTATGATAAGATTCTATTTAATAAACGATAAGTTGAAACAATGATATGAAATTAGCAGGTTTAAAGGTACTAGATTTGTCTCTATTTTTGCCGGGGCCTTTTGCAACACAGATGATGGCTGATCACGGAGCGGAGGTGATTAAACTCGAACCGCTGACAGGCGAGCCTAATAGAGAAATAGGGGAAACAAGGGAAGGGATCTCAGTCTATTTTGCTAATACTCACCGAAATAAGAAAAGCATTCAATTAAACCTAAAGACCGATAAAGGTCAAGAAGTAATCAGGCGGTTAATTAAAGAGACCGATGTTTTCGTTGAAGCCTTTAGGCCCGGTGTCGCAAAAAGACTGGGTATTTCCTATGAAGATGTATATGAAATTAATCCTGGGATTGTTTACTGTTCGATGTCAGCATGGGGTCAGTCGGGGCCTTATCTGACCAGGCCAGCACACGATTTAGCTACAGAGGCTATAGCGGGTGCCTTAAGTATCAATCTGGGTCCTGATGGTAACCCAGCCATTCCAGGAATTGCGGCCGCAGATATGCTTTCCTCAATGATGAGTTTAAGTGGGATATTGATGGCTTTGTATAGAAGAGGGGTAACTAAACAAGGAGATTATATAGATGTTGCTATGGCAGATAGTATATTTGCCTCAACAGTAAATAATATGGGCACGGTGTTTGCCGATAAAAAAGAGCCTAACCCGACTACAGAGCGCGCATTAGGTGGTTACGCTTTTTATAAAATTTATAAGACAAAGGATGATCGGCACATCGTTCTGGGAGGCTCAGAATTACATTTTGCGGAAGCGTTACTTAAAGAATTTGGAAGATTAGACCTATTACCACACTGCAAACCACCTCCTGGACCGACCCAACAACCTGTTAAGTCTTTTCTCGAGGAAATTTTTTTATCTGAAAGCCAAGACTATTGGATTAGGCGATTAAAAAAAATCGACACTGCCTTTGCGCCTGTCAAGACTTTGCGGGAGGCTGCAGATGATGAGCAAATCCGTCATAGAGAGATGATTGTTGAAGATAATCGTGGGTGGGAACATTTAGGAATTCCAATAAAATTTAAAAAAGAACCTGGAAAGTTAATTTTCTCATTTCCGGAGAAAGGTGAGCATAATTCAGAGATTTTAAAATCATTGGGTTATCAGGAAAAAGATTTGTTGGCTATGGAGCAGTCAGGCGTTTTCGGTAAGTAGGAATAATTCAACCTGGAGGTATTTGGTTAGGTGAAATTTGATACAGTTATTAAAAACGGTATGGTTGTAGACGGAAGTGGAGGTCCCCGTTTCAAAGCGGATGTTGGCTTGAGGAATGGAATAATTACTGAAATCGGACATTTATCAGAAGTAAATGCAAAAAGCGCCGTTGATGCTGAAGGTCTGGTGGTTGCACCTGGTTTTGTAGACTTGCATACTCATTATGACGCTCAATTATTTTGGGATCCTTATTGCTCTATTTCTTCGTGGCATGGGATTACCACGGTCGTCATCGGAAATTGCGGTTTTGGATTCGCGCCAGTGGCTCCGGAATCCAGAGAAAGAGCTATGTTGAGTATGACGCGGGTTGAGGCTATTCCTTTGGCCTCCATGCAGCAAGGAATGCCATGGGATTGGGTATCTTTTCCCGAGTATCTGGACAGTGTTGAGAGAACAAAAAAAGCAATGAATATAGTCCCATATGTCCCATTAAGTCCTCTGATGATAAGTGTAATGGGTTATGAAGGCGCTAAGAGCGGCAAAAAGCCCTCAACAGCAGAACATGCGAAAATGTGTGAATTATTGGAGGAGTCTCTAGATGCAGGGGCGTGCGGATGGTCCGCCCAACGATTACCGCCTTCTGGTCCTGGTGGCACGCAATTAGATTTTGACGGCACCGCCATGCCTACTGATATCATGCATAATGAAACAGCACTAGAATTTGCAAAAGTTTTGGGCAGAAGAAATGCGGGACACATACAAACCACTATAGTTACAGGTGATCCTGTCGCTGATCAAAAACACATGGAAGAATTGGCATCAGTGAGTGGTCGACCAGTGGTTTTTAATGTAGTTCAGGCAACTGACACTAAACCCCATATTCACAGAAGAACACTGGCTTGGCTCGATAGCTGTAGACGGCGTGGAATCAGGGTGTATGGTCAAGGTCTTACAACTGATGCGGGGTATGCTTTTACTTTAGCAGATTGGAATTTGTTTGATGAGTGCCCAGCTTGGAGGGAAGCTACTGTAGGAACTAAGCAAGAACGGTTATCAAAACTTAGTGACCCAAATCGACGTCAAGCGTTAAGAGACCAAGTACCAGGGTTTGTTACAGGCCCCTTTGAAAACATCGTATTGACTGATCCAAAAAATAAAGAAAACATGATTTGGAAAGATCATACCATTGGCTTAATTGCTGAGAAGACCAGCAAGCATTTAGTTGACGCTATGCTGGATATTGCGGTTTCTGAAGAATTGGAGACTGAGTTCTTCTCGATGCCACCAAATTGTAAAATAGAATATTTAAAAGAAATAGTTGATGATCCTTATATTCTTTTTGGAGTATCAGATGGTGGTGCACATACCAAATTTCTTACGGCGGGTAGGTATCCAACTGAGACAATAAATAAAATTGTTAAAGAGCATCAAATGATAAGCTTGGAACACGCTCATTGGCGATTGTCTTGTCTTCCTGCTCAATTAGCTGGGTGTCCAGATAGGGGTGTAATTAAAATTGGAGCTCCAGCAGATATAATTGTATATGATTACGAGAATCTGAAAGTCCTCCCCCCTGAGATTAAATTTGACTTACCTGGTGGTGAGTGGAGAAGAGTGCAAAGAGCATCTGGATACAAATATGTTTTTATTAACGGTGAAATAACGATAAAAGATGACAAGGAAATTGAACAATATCCTGGCCAACTTTTGAGAAACCAATCAAAAAAATAATTCTTGGTTTTACGATTGATTGAAATTAGAAAAAGGGGGTGATGAATGTCAGACATAGATATCGCAAGAAAATCAAATAAAATGCTGATAACCGACATTGCGTCAAAATGTTTGGGCCTGAGTAGTTCCGATTTATATACGTTCGGAAAGTATAAAGCCAAACTTTCTGCTAGGGTTCAGAAAAAATTAAAAGATAAAAAAGACGGTAAGCTGATTCTGGTTACGGCGATATCTCCAACTCCAGCAGGGGAAGGAAAGACGACGACAACCGTTGGATTGGGTGATGGTCTAAATAGGATTGGTAAAAAAGCAGTTGTTTGCCTGAGAGAACCTTCGTTAGGACCATGTTTTGGAATCAAAGGGGGTGCTGCTGGGGGAGGGTATGCGCAGGTCGTTCCAATGGAAGACATTAACTTACACTTTACTGGCGATTTTCATGCGATCACTTCTGCGCATAATTTACTATCCGCGATGTTAGATAACCATATACACCATGGCAATGAACTTAATCTTGACGCAAGAACATTAGTTCATAAAAGAGTCTTGGATATGAACGACCGAGCTTTGAGGCAAATAACTTGTGGAATGGGTGGAAAAGCCAATGGATTCGTCCGCCAGGACGGGTTCGATATTACGGTTGCGTCAGAAGTAATGGCTATTTTTTGTTTAGCCTCTAGTTTAGAGGACCTAAAGCAAAGACTTGGGAATATGATAGTTGGTTACTCAAAAATAGGCCAAAAACCGGTGGTCGCAAGAGATTTGAAGGCAGATGGGGCTATGACGGCCTTATTGAAAGATGCATTCCAGCCAAATCTCGTTCAAACTCTGGAAAACAATCCTGCGCTTGTCCATGGAGGACCTTTTGCTAATATCGCTCATGGTTGCAATTCGGTTAGTGCAACGAAGACTGCTCTTAAGTTGGGAGATTACGTGATTACGGAAGCTGGATTTGGGGCTGATTTAGGTGCGGAGAAATTTATCGACATAAAATGCAGGATGGCTGGACTAAAACCTCAAGTCGCGGTGTTGGTGGCAACAGTGAGGGCGCTTAAGTTTCATGGTGGAGTTGAACCTTCAGAATTGAATAGAGAAAACGTGACGGCATTGGCAAAAGGTTTCCCAAATCTTGAGAGACATTGGAAAAATATAGTTGATAACTATGGATTGAAATGCGTAGTCGCTATAAATCATTTTTCGAGCGATACTACCGCAGAAATTGAGTTTATTAAATCGAAGATCGAAGCTCTTGGGGGGCAAGTTACTGTCGCAACCCATTGGGCCAATGGAGGTGCGGGAACTGAAGAGCTTGCTAATATGGTCGTTGCAGCTTCAGAAAATCAAGAGTCGAGTTGCCATAAATATGTATATCCTGATGAAATCGGATTATGGGATAAGATAGAGGCAGTGGCGCAGAAAATTTACGGGGCCGCCGGTGTTACTGCGGATAAAAAAATTAGAGATCAGATTAAAGAGCTGTCTAAAACTTATCCTTCATATCCTATTTGCATTGCAAAGACACAGATGTCCTTCTCGACGGATCCTTTATTGAAAGGGGCGCCAACAGGACATTATGTTGATATTAAAGAGGTTAGGGTTTCTGCAGGTGCAGGTTTTATTGTTGTTTTAACTGGAAACATAATGACCATGCCAGGATTGCCAAAAAAACCTTCAGCTGAATTAATTAATATAGATTCAGATGGTAATATAACAGGATTATTTTAACGGAGGTATTTTTATGGCTGCTTATATAATAGCAAATGTTTCAATTAATAATCCGACTCGTTACGCTGATTATACTGCATTAACTCCGGGGATTATTAAGAAATATAAAGGCGAATTTGTGGTCAGAGGTGGGCCAGTAGAGTCGCTTGAGGGAACAACTGAAGAAGAACGATGGGTTGTTCTACGATTCGAGACTAAAGACGCAGCAAAGGCTTTTTATTATTCAGAAGAATACACTGCCGCCAAAGCAATAAGACAGGAAGCTGCCTCTGCTCAGTTTTTGTTGTTAGAAGGATATGATGATAATCAGTAAAAGTTTTCTAACCTCCAATTGTTTGTGAGAGGGCTAATTTTGCACATTCTTCATCTTGATCAGCTGTAGCACCACTAACCCCTATACCCCCTAAATGAGCACCAGATTTTGTAATTATTGGTACTCCACCTGGAAATATAACGACTCCTGGAACGTGTTCAATTCCATGACCGCGTTCTTTATTTTTGTATGCCAAATCTCCGATCTGTCTTGTTGTCATAGGTAGACCTGCTGAGCTACTTGCTTTAAGCTTAGCGATTTGCAAACTCATCAGGAAAGAATTGTCTTGTCTATGAAGTAGTTTCAAATTGCCTCCGGAATCATAGATTGCTATTACAATTGGTCTCCACTTACTGTCAACAGCGAGTTTTTCGCAAATTTCTGCCATTTTTTTGGCGATTTCTAAAGTCAAAGTTTGATCATTATCAGAAGATGATTTAACCGCCACACTAAAAAGAAGTATACATAAAACTACGATGTTTTTTTTCATTTCTAACCTCTCTATAATCTACCAATGAAAAAGTTTTTTTACGGCGCTATATTTCTTTTCTTTTTGAATACATGTGCGCCCACCAACCGCTCGGATCCTTACGGACTTAAATTAGACATGTCAGAGCATAAAGAAATTCGCGAAGAACTTAAACGTATGTCCGAAAATTACAATAAGGTTTTAAAGGAACAACAAAGGTAAGTTTGGCAAAATGAATAATTTGATTGATTGTTTTATAGAGCCATTAACTTAATTTAAATCCTTTATAACCTGTGGACGCCACATCATTACATTTTTCTCTATACTTTGGGCTTCCTCCAGCCCACGATAAGAATGTTCGTTTTTTACCGGGAATATTTGCTCCACTAAACCAAGATGCAGTTTTAGCGAATAAAGAGGGTGCGGCAACTTCATAGGCGTAGTCTGTCCATTCTTTTGCAGCCTCAAGCTCTGCTTCAATCTTGGAATAGCCGTTTTTGTTGATATAGTCCACGCAATCAGATATCCACTCTGCATTCTGTTCAAGACATCTTGGAATGTTACAAAATGTGCTTCCGTTATGAGGTCCACAAACAGTAAATAAATTAGGAAATCCGGGGGTTTGCATGCCTAAAAATGTCTCTGGACCGTCTTTCCATTCGTCGCTAAGGTTTGTACCATTTTCACCAGTAATGCGCACTTTGTTATATGCTCCGGTTACCCCATCAAATCCGGTTGCGAAGACGATTATGTCTAAGTCATATTGCCCACTTTTGGTTTTAATTCCTGTTTCATTAATGCAAGTGATAGGTGTCTCGCTTATATCAACTAAGTGAACATTTTTTTGATTATAAGCTTTATAGTAACCGCTTTCACATGGAACTCTTCTGGTTCCAAAACCATGATCTTTAGGGCAGAGCTTCTCCGCGGTTACTGGATCATCAATCTGACTTCGAATCTTATCTCGAACAAATTCAGATATAGTTTCGTTTGCTTTCTCATCAGTAAGAAGATCACTGTAATTTCCAAGCCAAAGAGCAAATCCTCTTTCGTTCCACAATTTTTCATAAAAGGCGTTTCTTTCTTCTTCTGAAACGTCTAGAGCTGATTGGTCGTATTTGAAGTCGTGAAGGAATGAGCCGTAAGAATTGTTACATTTTTCAAATATTTTATCTTGATTCTTTTTAATATCTTTTTGGGTTGCCTCGTCTATTTTATCATTATGTAAAGGGATACAATACTCTGGTTTCAGTTGAAAAACGTATAGTTCCTCTACATCTTTAGCTAATTCAGTTATAAGTTGAACACCTGTTGCGCCAGTGCCGATTACTCCAATTCTCTTGTTGCTCGTCTTTACTTCTTCCTTTGGCCAGTTTGAGGTGTGCCAGGATTGCCCTTTAAAGTCATTGATGCCTTTGATGTTTGGAATGTATGGTTCGGAAAGAATTCCTAGAGCCGTTATGAGAAACTGACATGAAAAGGTTTCTCCTTTATCTGTTTCAATTTCCCAATGATTATTTGAAGAATGATACTTAGCCGATCTAACAGTTGTGCTGAATTGAATATCTTTTCTTAAATCGAATCTATCTGCCACATGTTGCATGTATTTTAAGGTTTCCGGCTGAGGGGCAAAGTGTTCGGACCAGTTCCAATCTTCTAATAACTCGTTTGAAAAAGAATATTGATAGGTATAGCTTTCAGAGTCAAATCTACAGCCAGGATACCTGTTCCAATACCAAGTTCCACCAACGTCAGTACCTTTCTCGAAGGCTCTGACTGAAAGTCCAAGATTGCGGAGCAAGTGCAGTTGATAAAGACCTGCTACTCCTGTTCCAATAACTACAGCATCATATTTGTGATTCTTTTCCCCATTCATTTTCATTGACACCTACTCCTATCAACTTCTAAAGTACGCCTATTAATATAAATATAAATGATTAATTTGCTCACTGCCAGTAAAACACCTAAAAAATCAGATAGGACATCGAAGATGTTTCAATTCCCAACTTTTTACATGTCTGATTATTTTTTTCTCCAAACAAAATGGAGATAAAATGGTCTTTATAGGTTAAAATAGGGTTTTGAGTGATTAGAATATGAAATCAACCAATTGTCTAACATCGTCAATGATAAAAGTCGGAGACATTTTAGAGAAAAAAATATCATTTACTCACCAGGATGTGGTTGATTATTGTAATTTAGCTAAAGATTTCAATTCGATACATCACGATATTGAGGCAGCGCGGATGCGATTTCCCGAAATTCGCGACATTGTTGTTCCTGGAGCGCTTCTTCAAATAGCGATTGCTGGAATTTTTGGAAGTCATTTTCCTGGAGATGGTAGTTTAGGCTTAACTTTTGAACCAGAGCGAGTTAAACGTCCTGTTTGTCCGGGGGACGAGCTGCGGGTTAAGTTAGAATTGGTTCGAAAAAAAGTTGATATGGCAGAATTTAAAATTACCATCGAGGATAAGGACGGCTTTCAAGTCAGTGGTGCAAGGTCGAGAGTTTTGTTACCAGATGAGGGATATCGTAAGTGGTGGGAAAGCCAAAACAATTAAAGGAGTAACATTGAAATGAAAATAGCGCTAAACATATTTCCTACCGATAAAGCTATTTCTCCGATCCAACTTGCTAAAGAGGCTGAAGAAAGAGGTTTTGAATCTTTGTGGTTTCCGGAACATAGCCATATTCCAACCAGTAGAGAAACGCCATGGGGTGGTGACCCCTCATTACCTCCTCTACCAGAAATGTATTGGCGTACAATTGATCAATTTGTAGCTCTCTCAGCTGTGGCTGCTTCCACAAAAACACTAAAAATAGGAACTGGTATCACTCTTGTCGCGCAAAGGGATCCCATTTGGTTAGCCAAAGAGGTGGCAAGTCTTGATTATATTTCTAATGGCCGATTATTTTTTGGAATAGGTTATGGGTGGTGTGTCGAAGAAATGCGAAATCACGGTCTAAATTACAATCAAAGAAGAGAAGTGTTAAGAGAAAAAATACTGTTAATGAGAGAGTTGTGGACAAGAGATGAAGCAGAGTTTGATGGCGAAATAGAAAAATTAGAGAAGAGCTGGTCTTGGCCAAAGCCAATACAAAAACCCCATCCTCCGATTGTCTTGGGGGGAGCCGTTGGTAAAAAAACAGCACAACATATTGCGGAGTTTTGTGATGGATGGATGCCACTGGGACGTTATGGTGATGTGAAAAGAGGATTGAACCTTATTAAAGATGCCGCTGCCAAAATTGGAAGAAATCTCGATAATTTTGAATTAAGTATGTTTTGCGTGGCCCCAATAAAGCAAGATCAGGTTATGGAGCTATCAGAGCAGGGTTTTAATAGAATCATCCTACCTCTTCCAGCAGAAGATGCTGCTACCGTTTTGCCCATATTGGATAAATATTCTTCCTTGATTCAATAACCGCCCACGTAAAGATCGGTTTATCAAAACCTTTTGTCTGCATTGCGTTATCGAATTTTATTGTAATTATCCTAGGCTTATCAGATCGCTCTTCTTCGCGGAAGACGAGAGTTTTTAGCTTTCGACACATAAATCTATCTATCTTTCTAAATTTTTTAGTGTTTTGAACGGGCGCAGAAGATTTTAATAAGCCATTTTTCCGAACGATTACCTCACATTGAGTGTAATCGTTAACAATTTTCTGTTGGAACTTATCCACTAATTCTATGTAGCTGAAGTATTTGAGTTGTTCCGTAATTTTGTGTTTAATTTTTTTATTGCTATCGCGATATTTGACAAAATTGTTGAGGTTCCCGTGTAGTAGGTGCCAGTCAGCTTTTAATTGAAGAGAAATTTTGAGTAGCTTTTCGTTGTTCTCATCTTTAGATATGTTAATAGCATCTTCAAGATAATTATTCGCTAATTTTCTGAAGCTCAATATGGCGTTTTTTCTTGATAGTTGTTCGATTGGATCTACTCGATTATTGTTATAAATTTTTTCTTGTATAATTCCAAATACAGGCTCTCCTTTCCAGCTCTTAAAATGTTCCTCAATCGAATAAGCAACCGCAGATCTTAACCACAGCAATTCTACTAAAATATTTGGGCAAGTATAGTCTCTGTCTGACTCAATTGCTGCTTTTAGTACTTCGTCGGCTTTAAGAAGGTTTTGGTATGGAGCAGTCTGTTGATCGTAAAAACTTAGATTAAGGTAAGACTTTGCAATAGTGATCGATAGTGCCATCTTATCCTTTGGAGAAATTTCCTCAGATTTTTGGATCAGGTTAGTGAAAATCTTTTGATAGTCATAAAAAAGATTAAAATTTTGACTCGAAATAGTTTGTTCTATGATTAATCCGAGGATATTCACTTGCTTAGAGGAATATAATCCATAGTTTCCTCTTATCATTCTAAGCGCATTTTCTAACGCTTGATACCCGTCGTCATACTCATTATGAGAAAAATTTTGTATCCCCTGTGTGATAAAATTTTTTATATCTTCAGATAGTGATGACTTATCTTTTTCGAACGAATTGCTCCATTGATTAGTTTCGTTAAAAATTAAGATATCAGTAGACTTTGAAGAGCATATATTTTCTGTGGCCCATAAGTTTATCAATGGCCAGAGAGACAATATTATAAACAAAAAATAACGTTTCATGTTTCTGAAAAATTTTGCTTGTTATTAATGTATTTTAGGTTTTCCTTGTGTGTTTCCCTTGAGATACTGTAAAAAAACAATAACGATATTGCTACGCTATAAATAACTGCTAAACACGAAAGACTGGTTAAGACTAAATTATTTATTATATTAGGGGCAACCTGATCAATTTCAGAACCTTGCGGGAAGTTAACGAATTTTAGAATTTGACCGGCTAATAATATACCAAAACTGTTTAATGCTTTCTGGGTAAAACTGCTAGCGGCGTAGTATAATCCTTCCGAACGTTGAGAATTATTTTTTTCGTTATCTTCCACGATATCTGCAAACATTGCGGAGAAATATATTGAAGCCATTATAGCAAGACAAGTCTCAATAAATGAAAAAACCATTAGCGTTGGCACTAAAAATTCCGAAGAATTTTGAGGAAACAAATCAATGAATCTTAGTAAAAACGGTATTGGTGCTACTATGATACAAGAAATCACACAGATGATGGCACATTTCTTCTTGTCAAGAATTTGGGAAAATTTTGGCGCTATAACTGAGGCCAAAACTGCAGAAAAAAATAAAGGTAGCTGTAACATACCAATCTCCGAAGTCTCTAATTCCCAAAAGTGCCTGGTAAAATAAATTCCCAGACTCATGGTGATGCCTGCAGCCATTGCAAAAAAAGATGCAGAAGTAAATAAGGCTATGAACTGCTTATTGCTTATTGCTTGAATAGTATAAATCAGTATTTCTTTAGCTGTTTTTTGTCTAGGAGACGCTTTGGGCAGATTTGGTATTTCTGAGTGTAAGCCGATCCCGCTACAATATATTGACACGACTATTAAGCAGGAAGCGGTTAAACCGTATTTGCTCCAGCCTTCTAGGTAATTTAATCCTCCTTTTTCTTCCGGTAGAAAAACCAGGTAGACTAGGGTCGCCATGGTAAGCCCACCCCACCAGCCAAAAAGATAACGTGAGGCAGATAGTTTAGTCCGATTATCATAATCTAGGCTTAATTCTGGTCCCAGGGCAACTGAAGGGACTTCATAGAATGTCATTAGGAATCTCGTCAGCACTGTCAAACCAATAAAGTAGTAGAATAGAGTATCTGGATCGAGTTGTGGTGGGCTCCATAGAAAATAATATGAAATGCCAGCTGGAAGGCCAAAGACATAAATAAACAAATGACGCCGACCAAATTTTGACTTGAAATTATCAGAAATCGCACCAATGAGTGGATCGGTAATCGCATCAATTATTAATGCAATAGCTAAGCCAAAAGAAACTTTTTCGGGAGGCAGGCCCATTACTTGGCTATAAAAATATAGTAAAAGATAGTTAAATCCATTTGCTTTTACGCCGAATGCAATAGCTCCACAACCGTAAAACAATAAATGATTTTTAAATTTGTCCTTAAATAGCTTCATATATTCGCTCGCCCAACGGATTCAATATATTAAACTCGGAAGGGTGATTTAATTTTTTATGGTTCATTTTTAATTTTGGTGTTATTACTATACGTATGAATCAGGTAGATATCACTAAGTTAATTACGATGTTACGATTAAAACCGATGTTCTCGCACGAATTTACAATCGCATCAATGAGAGAATCTGTAGATTACGCTGGTAGTAAAGTTCCATCTGTGAGTGGTATAGAAACCGAAGAGGTTGATAATAATTTAGGATTAAAGATCTTTAGATTTGTTTCAAAGAGTGAATTTCATAAAAATGTCATTTTATATTTGCATGGAGGTGGATATTCGATCGGGTCAACGTTATCGCACAAACCGATTATAGAACGTCTTTGTCGAACATTTGGCGGGACTGTTTTTTCATTAGATTATAGATTGGCGCCGGAACATAAATTTCCAACGCCTTTAATTGATGCGACCAAAGCGTATAAGTGGCTGCTTTCAAAAGGGTATAATTCAAATGAAATAGCATTGGTTGGCGATTCCGCAGGCGGAGGACTTGCTCTCGCGACATTGATTAATTTGAGAGAGGAGGCTATTCCGTGCCCGAGCTGTGGTGTTTTGATTTCGCCGTGGTTAGATCTATCATCAAGCGGAGGTTCGATAAAAACTAACCAATCTGTTGATCCTATTATCAGTGAAAAAACCTTGAATCTTTTTGCAAACAATTATCTAGGCGGAGCGTTGCCTACTACGCCATTAGCCTCTCCGTTGTTTGCTGACTTGGGGCGCTTGCCTCCGCTATTACTGCAAGTTGGTGAGCTGGAAATGTTGCTGGACGATTCAATGCGATTAGCTGAAAGAGCTATTGATTTTAATCTAAAAGTAGAGTTAAAAATCTGGAAGAAAATGATTCATGTATGGCATATATTTGCGCCAATTTTACCAGAGGGTCAGGAAGCAATTGAAGAAGTTGCAGAGTTTATAAAAAATATAATGAAGCTTACTTAGGTTCGTTTAAAGCTCACCGGCTTGTTTTGTCGCTAAAATATCTGTTTCTTCTTGAAATTGAGGTGTTTCATCCCGTGGTTCTCGAGTATCCTCACCTTCCGTAGATTTGGCTTCGTCTTCCCAGATCTTTTCTCCCCAATCATTATTTAAGACACGTATGGCGTCATCAGTTCCTTTTGGCTTAAACATGTCAATAGCTTGTATGAAAATGGAATACTGATCTTCTTCATCAAAAGGTTTTCCGGCAGAATGTCCTAAAGGATAATTTGTGAAAACTGCTCTTGGCGGCTTACCACTTTGGAAAATATCTAAGGCTGAACCAATGCTGACTGTCGGCAAACCATTCTCTTCAAGATATCTGGAGATCAAACACACGGTCTGATGGCAAACCGGTCACATGGGGACAAGTAGAACAACATCGACTTCTTGTTGCTTAAATACGGATAAAATAGTTGGTGCAAGCTCGCTTAAGACTCTCCTTTGTGAATAAATACCACCCATGCAACTAAGCATTTCACTTGCTAGAGAGCCGATAATCCCATTTGCTTCTAAACGATTAAGTTGTCTTATCGGAAAAATACAATTTGGATCTTTCCTAGCGTTGGCGAGGTAGTTTTCGGTTATATGAGAAAAATGGATATCTGCTTCCGGCGTGGCTTTATTGATTTTCCTGATTGAGGTGTCATCTTTATAATGGAATGCGCGTTGACCGATGCGGTATGCTCCCGAGGTCGATAAAAGGCCTACTTTGCTTTTTTCTAAAGGCAATTTTAGTTCACATTTTTTTATCTCGTGTTCTGCTTTAAACCATCGATAAGGCTGGTAGCCTAAGTTTAAGTACCGACGCTTTATTACATTCATATAATTGATGCTCATTAGTAGAGCTTACAAGAGCTAAATATGATAGTCTACAACCAGTTTTTAAATAAAAGCATTTATGAGCTTTTAGGTTATTCTAGAAAATTCAATTAATAACTATTGATTAATTAAGGAGATAAGATGGGTACTGTTGAATTAGTGAGTCCGGATGGACACAGTTTTGATGTGTTTGAGGCGTTACCAGTTGAAGACCCTAAGGGAGGTATTGTTGTATTGCAAGAAATATTTGGGGTTAATAAACATATAAGAGAAGTGGCTGAGGGATATGCTGCAAAAGGATACGCAACTTTTGCCCCAGCCATCTTTGATAGAGTAGAGAGAAAAATTGAGTTCGGATACGAAGATCAAAAAGAATTCGATAAGGGGTTAGATATTGCGTTTTCAAAACTCTCCATCAGTGACGCTTTAACGGATATTCAGACTACTGTCGATGCTCTTTCAAAATACGGTAAAGTTGGTGTCGTAGGTTACTGTTTCGGCGGGCTGTTGACTTGGTTATCTTCTTGCAGTGTATCCGGTTTATCAGCGGCTTCGTGTTACTATGGAGGTGGAATTGCCGATAATTTAGATAAGGACAATAAATGCCCAACTATTATGCATTTTGGTCTGAAAGATCCGTACATACCTGTTGACCAAATTGAAAAGGTAAAGGAAAAATTATCACATCTTGATATATATACATATGATTCGGATCATGGGTTTAATTGTGACCATAGAGGGAGTTATGATAAAAGTAGTGCCGAACTAGCGCTGAGTCGCACCTTATCGTTATTCGACGATAAAATCTGTTCTTAGAATTTAGCGAGTTGAGTAAGAATGACTATGTGAAGTTATTTTTAATCGCTACTGTTTTGTCTCTGGCGTATGGTATTTGGTATTCATACAGCGTTTTTTTAGTGGCTTTTAATGAGGCTTTTAATTGGTCAAGGTCAACTCTTGCTGCAGGATTTTCCATTTTTGCGCTCGTTCATGGATTAACTAATCCAATATCAAGTGCACTATGCGACAGAATTAATTCGGGGTTTCTTGTGATAGCAGGAGGTCTTTGCATAAGTATAAGTCTGTTTCTTGTAAGCCTAGTAAGTACACCGCTTGAGTTGTTTGTATATTTTGGATTTTTGACTGCGATTTCTGTGAGTTTGTGTGGTTGGGGACCCTCTCTGGTGCAAGTCCAAAGAAGTTTTAGAGAAAATTTGGGATTTGCTATCGGATTCGTAAGTTCTGGGATTGGCGTCGGGATGGTGTTTGCGGTTCCTCTCATACAATTCTGTATTGAGGCGGTTGGTTGGCGTAATTGTTTTAGAATACTTGCCGGCATTTGTTTTTTAGTAATTGTTCCGATAGGTATATATCTCGCAAGAAATTTTGTAAAAGAATTCAGCTCTGAAATATTAAAAAATAACGGCAAAAAAACCTCATCGCTAAGTTTATCCCAAGCCTCAAAAACGCATCAGTTTTGGCTATTAGTTGCGTTATATTTTTTTGGTAGTATGGGAGCTCAAACTTTGCATGTTCATCAGGTTGTATTCCTTGTTGAAAAAGGCCTTTCGCCTCTCGTCGGTGCTTCGGTCGTAAGTGTTGTGGGAATTTCTAGCATTTTTGGTAAATTAGTAGGTGGCTACCTTTCCGACACAATAGAGCGTGAAAAAGTATTCATTATTGGAAATGTTATTCTAATTATTGGAATATTTATTTTGTATTTTGCAGGAGAGAATGCTTCAGTTGTTTTGGCGTATGTTTTTGCGATTTGTCTTGGCATAGGTTACTCATCTACTGCAGCGATAGCGCCAGCGATAATCAGTGACCACTTTGGCGGGAAGCATTTTGGCAAAATATTGGGCGTTGGACTGTTTGGAGGTGCCTCTGGAGCTGCGGTTGGTCCTTTTGTGGCGGGAGAATTATTCGATAATTTTGGAAATTACAAACTAGCTTTTATTTTTGCAACAATCTCAATTTTAACTGCATCAATATGTTGTATGTTTGTAAGACAAAGTAAAGACCTATAAATGTCTATTAAATGGGAGAGTATTAAATGAAATTAAATTCAGATATTGCAGCTATTGTTACAGGTGGTGGTTCGGGTTTGGGAGCTGCCGTGGTTACAGCTTTGAGAGATGATGGAGTAAAGGTTGCTGTTTTTGACCTGAAACCAGGTGATTCGATTAATTATGAAGAATCCGGAGTTCATTTTGTTAGTTGTGATATTACTAATGAAGATAGTTGCCTGTCAGCGTTTAAATCATCGCGAGAAAAAATTGGACAGGAACGGATTCTGGTAAATTGTGCTGGAATTAACTTCGCGGCTAAAACAGCATCGGTGAATAAAAAAGATAATTCGATTAAAACATTTCCAATGAATCAATTCATTAAAACAGTTGATGTGAATTTGATTGGTACATTCAGATGTATATCGCTTGCAGTCGGTGGGATGCTCCACTTAGAAGATTTGAACCATGGAGAAGATCGAGGTGTTATCATTAATACAGCGAGTATTGCTGCAACAGATGGACAAATCGGGCAGGCCGCCTATGCTTCTTCGAAAGCAGGAGTAGTTGGTTTGACACTTCCAGTAGCACGAGATTTAATGGACTTCGGTATAAGAATAAATACTATAATGCCTGGAATTTTCGACACCCCAATGTTGGCGGCCCTTCCAGAAAATGTGAGGGATGGCATTGCTAAAGAGATACCCTTTCCAAGAAGGTTAGGCCAAGCTAAAGAATTTGCTCAATTAGCACTCCAGATGGTCGAGAACTGTTACCTTAATGGTGAATGCGTTCGTTTGGACGGTGGGGTCAGACTCTCAGCAAAATGATCATTTATTAAGCAGACGCTTTTTAGCTTCCTCACGTAATTCGACCTTTCTCACTTTGCCGCTGGAAGTCATAGGAAACTCGTCTAATATAAATATGTGCCGAGGAATTTTAAAACTCGCTACTTTTCCGGTCATTGAATTAGCTATATCATTAGGATCAAAATCTGAATTTTCTTCTGTAATTATAAAAGCTACAGGAACCTCTGCCATTCTTTGATCGGGATAGCCTACAACTGCCGCGTCTTTAATTGATGAAAATTTTCTCAGATATACTTCTATCTCAGCAGGTGATACATTTTCCCCTCCGACTTTCAGCATATCTTTGTATCGGCCCATGAAGACCAGCATTCCGTCTTCTCGAATGATGGCCATATCACCGCTGTGAATCCAGCCATCTTTATCTATGGTTTCGGAAGTTGCGATTGGTTTTTTCCAATATTCCAACATGTTTGCATATCCTTTGATCAAAAGTTCGCCTGGGATTCCTGTTGGTTGGGATTCACCTGTTTCCGGGTTTATAATTTTAAAATGATAATCGTTCATGGGATATCCAGAAGCATGTGTCCTCTGTTCTCTTGAGTGCGATAAATTTCCCACTGAGACAAAGGCCCAGGTTTCACTCATTCCAAAACCGCTTATTGTTGGGCAGAACACATCTTGAACTTCTTCTGCGATTGGAATTGTGCTTTCAACTCCAGAGGGTAGCGTTCCGAATCTAATAGTTAATTCTCTGGGTTTTCTTTTTTGAGCGTTTAGTAGATCTAGCCAATGAGCTTCAAAACCATGTAAAATTGTGGCTCTCTTTTCGGATGCAAGGTCTAGTGCTTTTTCAGCGTCAAAAACATCCATTAGAATTTGACAAGCGCCACTTAAGACACAGGCCATGGTGATTTCGCTGAACCCATAGATATGAAAAAGCGGAAGATAACTCATATGGATATCATTGCATGTTAAACCAAAAAGTTGGACTCTTTCTGCGACATTTCTAATTGGAATATGAGAATGAACTACGCCCTTTGGGTCGCCTGTGGTACCAGATGTATATGCAATCATCATTCTTTCGTTTGGTTCAACACTTTCTGCTTTTTGAGAGAGAATTTCATCAGATATTGAGGTGCCTAGTTCAATAAATTCATCCCATTCTAGCCCACCTTTTATAGCGTTTTTCCCAATTATCACACTATGATTAAGATCAGGGTAATTTGATGCTTGAAATTTTTGCTCTTGCAACAATCTTGTTTCCCCCATTGTAGATATCAGCATTTCTTGATAATTAATAGGTCCCGACTTTTCGAGTAAGAAAATTAACTTTGAGTTAGACTGTTCCAAGGCGTACCCTAAATCATCTGTCCTATATCGGGTGTTTAATGGAACTATACAAGCGCCAATTTGAATAACCCCGTACATAATAAAAATCCACTCGGGTCTGTTAGTCATCCATATCGCAATATTGTCACCAGCAACAATTCCTAATTCAATTAGCGACTTCGATATATTATCAACTTGATTTTTAAATTGAGTATAATTCCATTTATTTCCATTATAAATGATAGCGGTCTTTTCCCCATGCCTCTTTTGGGTTGCGATTAACGTGTCGCCTAGTGTTCTTTTTGTATACCATTCCATGTTAAAAAAGTGTATCAGTTAATTTGATTCAGGAAAATATTTACTCAAAAATGATTGCGATTCTGCCTATCGTCTTTTTCTGTAAAATTGCATTCATGGCGACGACAGCTTGTTCCAAGTTAAATGTTTCACTAATAATTGGATTGATTTTTCCAACACAATACCAGTCGAAAAGCTGTTGCATTAAACTTTCCATTTTTGGCCTATATTCTTTTCTTTTGTCGACGGGACCCCAACCGAAATAAAGACCCATATTCAACCCACATATTGTAATGTTCTTTACGAGAATTAAATTTGCGGGGATAGAAGGGATATTTCCACTCGTGAAACCAATCGGCGAGATTCGCCCCTCTGGTTTTAAACATCGAATTGATTCTGAAAAAATATCCCCGCCAATAGGGTCAAAAACCGCATCTACTCCTTGGTTGTCAGTAAGTTCCATTATTTTCTCTTTGAAACAAGAAGGGCTGTTTATTATGACGTGATCAGCTCCGATTTTTTTGGCATGATTGACTTTACTTGTGTTGCTTACTGCGGCTATAGTTTTCAGACCAATCGCTCTAGCGATTTCTATTGCAGCAGAACCAACTCCTCCAGTGGCACCGTGAATCAATAGTGTCTCTTTATTTTGCATATTAAGGAGATGTTTCCAGGAAATTGCTGCTAGTGACGTGGCATAGGTATTGGTGAAGGTAACAGCTTTTTCATAGCTCAATGAATCTGGTATAGGAAATATATTAGCGACATTAGCGCAGGCGTATTCGGCGAGTCCTCCATAGTCGATGACGGCACAAACTCGTTGGCCCTCGAAGAATTGGTTTTGGTCGTCTTCCCCGAAAACAATTTCACCAGCGATTTCTGTACCAGGGACAAATGGCAGAGGAGGGCGTACTTGGTATTTTCCTTGAACTACCAAACTCGTTGCGAAACTAAGGCCTGCCGCTTTAATTTTTATCTGATACTCATTACGTTTTGGTAGTGGTGGTTCTATGTTGTTGAGTTTCAAGTTTTCAAAGGGCTGCCATTTTTCAACAACTATTGCTTTCATAGAATTAGATCAATACTTTTGTTTAGAATGGACATATAAGCAGACATGATCATAAAATTCAAGCACAAGTAAAAATGAAAATAATTAACGTAGGAGAATACAATGTCAAAAAAAGGGCCCTTAGCGGGTATTAAAATTATAGAAATGGCAGGCATCGGCCCTAATCCTATGTGTGCTATGTTATTGGCTGATATGGGTGCAGAAGTGATAAGAGTAGATAGAACGGTAGACGCTGATCTTGGCATTGCCTTAGATCGAAAATTTCGGATTTTAGATAGAAGCAGGCGTTCGATAGCTGTTGATTTGAAAACACCCGAGGGTGTTGAAATTGTCTTGAACTTGGTGTCAAAAGCAGATGCACTCATTGAAGGATTTCGACCCGGTGTTATGGAGAGACTGGGTTTGAGTCCGGAGATATGCATGAAACAAAATCCTAAATTAGTTTTTGGGAGAGTAACCGGCTGGGGTCAATTTGGACGTTTAGCCAAGGCCGCTGGTCATGATATAAATTATATTTCTCTTGTAGGTGCGTGTCATAGTATTGGGCATCGTGACGACCCTCCGATACCGCCTTTAAATTTAATAGGCGATTTTGGTGGAGGAGGTATGTTACTTGCGGTAGGGGTTCTAGCAGCCTTACTAGAATCGAAAGTCTCGGGAGAGGGGCAGGTCGTAGATGCTGCGATGACGGATGGAACTGCTACTTTGATGGCGGCGTTATACGGACTTTATGCAGCGGGTATTTGGAAGGACGAACGACAGAGTAATATCTTGGATGGTGGTGCTCATTTTTATAATACTTATGAGACTAAAGATAAAAAATATATATCTATTGCATCAATCGAGAAAAAATTTTACGAAATTCTAAAAAATTTGCTTGATTATGAAGATGACAATAATTTAGCCCACAAACAAGCTGATTCTTGGTCAGAAAATAAAGTGCAACTGAGTAAGATTTTTTTACAGAAAACAAGAGATGAGTGGTGTCAATTATTAGAGGGCACCGATGTCTGTTTTGCTCCTGTTATGAGTCTTGAGGAGGCTCCAGGTCATCCTCATAATACTGACAGAAACACATTTACCGAGATCGAAGGAGTGGTGCAGCCATCTCCTTCACCTAGGTTTAGTAGAACGCCTTCCTC
Organism: Pseudomonadota bacterium; assembly: GCA_036130055.1. Taxonomy (GTDB): domain Bacteria; phylum Pseudomonadota; class Gammaproteobacteria; genus TMED69. The sequence goes on from JAYYOR010000030.1 coordinate 29,958, forward strand.
AATTCAAAGCCCGCCCTCGGAGGTCGGGGAGAATACGGACGAAGTATTGCTTGATTGGGGCTTTTCATCTGAGGAGATTTCTAACTTAAGGAGAAAAAAGGCTATTTCTTAATTTAGTTTATCTATTAAATACCTCTCATTTTCATCTTCTCACTGTCGGCATGATAGGTGTTTTTGGCACTTTCTCTCCCATGCATCCTCTCGAACCAATTATTAATGTTGGTGAGATCAGAGGGAATAGTTTGGTTTACGCCGGCGCCAAAATCCAGAGCGCAGTAAAGAATGATGTCAACTAACCTCATGTCTTTTCCCGTAATATATTCTTTGCCTTCCATCTGCGAATTAAGCCAACCTAATTTTGTTTGTACTATATTCGATAGGCCTTCTACGGCTTCAGGTATTACGGTCATTCTTTCTTTAAAAATATCTATACCCACACTGTATCTAAAGGCATTGTAAAGGTGTTCGGTTATATTCAATTCGATCCTGCGTTGCCATTGTCTATGGTCCGCTCTTTCTTGAGGGGTACTCCCTATAAGGGTAGGTGAAGGAAATTGTTCTTCGAGATATTCGCAGATCACTACTGTTTCACCAATTACCGTTCCATTGTCTAGTTCAAGAGCAGGAATTTGACCGCCTGGATTTTTGCTCAGGTAGCTTTCTTTTCTATTTTCTGCGCCTAGTAACATATCGTACTCGACAAACTCAATGTCTATTCCTTTTTCTATCAAAAACATTCTAACCTTTCGAGGATTTGGGCCTAGGGAATTATAAAGCTTCATTTTTTCTCCTATTATTTTTTAAATGCTGGTAATACGTTTTTAGCAAAGATATCCATGCTTTTGTGAATAAGATTGGGTGCAAGGCCTGGCAACGCCATTTGCAGTACCATGTGGGTAAATCTTCCTCTACTAACATAGTCCGAAATCATTTGTTTCGCGTCATCAGGGGTTCCAACGATAGCGTCTTCTCCGAAAAAGTTGAAGGATTGTGCTTTTATCATTTCTTCAACGGTAGGGAGGCTCTTTAATGCCTGGTCGTCGCCTTCTTGGTCGTTTGCTTCTGCGAACCATTTTGCATAACACTCAGTTAAGTAGTGTAAACTTTGAGCGCATTCTTCCCACGCTTGAGACCGGCTTTTGGCAACATATACTGCTCTTTGTGCCGCAATGTTATATTCTTTTGGATCTCTTCCCGCTGCGGTCAAGGCACCGTCATAGGCAGCATTGAGTTCGGCGGGACCGACACTTTGAAAATGAAAACCCATTTTTGCCGCTCTTTCGATCGCTTTAGGAGCAATAGCTCCTAACCAAATTGGAGGGTGGGGCTTTTGAAGCGCAGGTGGCGATATTTTTATATCATTCAGATAATAATATTTTCCTTCATGTGTAACTGATTCACCAGACAACAGTTTCTGCACTATTGCCATTCCTTCCTGTAATCTGCCCCCTCTTTCAGTGTGCGATATTCCTTGATCGGAAAATTCCTTTCGTCGATATCCTAAACCAACACCTAGGTCAAATCGTCCGTTTGACATTAAGTCCACCGTAGCGGTGTCTTCGGCTAATCGAATTGGATTATGAAGAGGAGCAAGTACTAAAAAGGTGCCGATACGTATGTTGGTAGTTCTTTGAGACAAAGCGGCCGCGATAGCTAGCAGTGATGGGGAATATCCATCGTCAACGAAGTGATGTTCTGTGAGCCACGCATCGTCGTATCCCAATCCCTCTGAAGCGGATATCAAGTCTAGATGGGAACGATAGAGTTGCTCCCAAGGAACTTTGTTAAAAGCTGGATTTCTAAAAGGCCAAAGGACACCAAATCTTAAATTCATTTCACTCTCCCCAATAACTTAAGCTTTCATTAAAGCAAAAATTTAGGAAAAAGCAAATCCCTTGTATCCTGATTCTACGATAGTTTTGACTTTTTCAGCATATTTGGGGAAACCTCCAATATATGGCATGAACACTCTCGGCTTGCCGGGTATATTTGACCCTAGGTACCAGTTATTGCAGGTTGTATATAACGTTCTACTTGCGACTTCATTCACGTGAGTTACCCAATCTTCTTCGGCTTCTTTAAGAACATCCACATTTTTAAAACCGTTTTTTTCAATGTGTTTGACACATTCACCAATCCAATTAACGTGATGCTCGATGCCAACCACCATATTGGCAAGCACCGATGGGCTACCTGGGCCAGTAATTATAAAGAAATTTGGGAATCCCGCTGTACCGACACCCAAATATGTTTTTGGACCTTCCTCCCACTTCTTTTTTAATTTTAGTCCGTTTCTTCCAATTATTTCCACTTTATCCAACGAACCGGTCATTGCATCAAAACCGGTTGCAAACACGACGGCATCTAATTTGTATTCTTTGGCGTTTGTGAGTATCCCCGATTCTGTAAAACTGCTAATCTTCTCATCTCTGGCGTCGATTAATTCAACATTCTCTCTGTTAAAGGTTTCATAGTAGCCTGTATCTGAGCACGGTCTTTTACAACCCACGTGGTGATCTGGGATCAGTTTTCCAAGAAGCTTTTCATTTTTTACCACGGCTTTTAACTTTTCTATGATAAATTCCTTAGCTGTTGCATTAGCTTCTGGATTGGTGGGTATGTCTCTAAATGCACCTAAGAACGACAGACCGCCGATGTCCCAAAATTTTTCGTAAGTTTGTTTTCGAGTTTGGTCGTCTACATCGAATGCAGATTGTCTATTTGGAGCTTTTTGAGCCGCGAGGGGTAGTTTTAATTGAAATTGTCTCAATTCTTGGTATTTTGATTTGATTTCGTCAGATTTTTCTTTGGTTAGTGGTTCGTTATTAGCTGGTATTGACCAGTTTGGTGTTCTTTGGAACACAAAAAGCTGCTTAGCTTCTTTGGCAATTATTGGGGTCGCTTGAATTGAAGAGGAGCCCGTGCCTATTACACCAACCACTTTGTATTTAAAATATACTGGTTCATGAGGCCAATTTCCTGTGTGGAACGTTTGACCGGAAAACTTATCTAATCCATTAAATTTCGGGATATTAGTTGAAGATAAACAACCAGTCGCCATTACGAAGTATTTGGCTTGAAAGGTGTTGTTTGAGTCTGTTGTAATCTCCCATGTCGCGTGATTTTCATTAAAATGCGCTGACACAACTTTGGTACCGAAACTTATGTTGTCTCTGAGGTTGAATTTTTTGGCTACAAATTGTAGATATTTCAGTATTTCAGGTTGCGGTGAGTACCGCTCTGACCATGTCCATTCCTGTTCGAGTTCGCTTGAAAATCCGAAAGAATATTCCCAGCTTTCAACGTCGCATCTTGCTCCAGGGTAGCGATTCCAATACCAAGTGCCGCCAACATCTGCCCCAGCTTCAAAAGTCTTGACCGTTAGTCCTTGCTTTTTGAATTTATGAGTCATGTACAGGCCTGCAAATCCTGCTCCCACAACTATAGCATCGTATCGATTAGATGATTGCTTTCCCATTGCTTAAAGGCCTCTTGAATACTTTGTTATTATTTATTTTCTAACTGTACAGTTATTACGATTGTAAACTAAATTATAGGCAATAAAAAACCTCGACCACTAAAAAGTGAGTCGAGGTTTTCTAAAATGATGTTTACCAGCTGCTGGAAATTCCGAATACAACTCCATCTCGAGCGGAGCCAGAACCGCCTGCATCGGTTCCTTCTTCAGCATCAAACCAATGTAAATCTAAAGTAAACTGACCGATGTCATAGCTTGCTCCGACTGTGTAGTAGACATAGTCATAACCTGCTGGGGTGGTTTTGTCACCGTCTACGTCCAAATATCCGACCGTTGCGTAAGGTGAAATGCCTCCTAACGACATACCGAATTCGCCATAGACATAAATACTATCCCCATCTGACCCATAGTAGTCAGGAGAGTAGGCAAAGCCTGCGGTGACAGAGGGCTCGTACGCCATGTCAAACGTTGTACCAAGAGAGCCATAGACTTCCCATAAATCCTGTTCTCCTACTCCAGTACCAGGTTCGTCTGCATCCTCTTCAGGATAGTAATAATACAAGAATCCTATATCATAATCGATCTTGCCATACGAACCGCCATACCCTGTGTAGAAATTTGTTTCGAGCTGTGTAGCGTTTGGTCCATCATTAAATTCCACACTGGAAGCCCAGAAGCCTACGTAAAGGCCTGACGCATGTGCGTAATCGATTCCAACCTGGATAGCCGGATCTTCATTACTTTGGGTGATTCCTCTGAACTGATATTCAGATAGGATCGCCATGTTAGCACTCCATTCATGTGGTGACGCTTCAGCGGCTTCGTGACCGCCTGCACTTACACTACCAGCGAAGAATATAGCACCAAATAGTGAAAATAATATCGAGCCTTTCAGCAAGTTCGATAATTTGTTTACAAAAATGTTTTTCATTCATTTGCCCCTTTGTTGTATTTTCTATTGTTACGGTGAAAAATGAAACATCGATCACCGGTCTGGCTCGAACCGTCTGACGGTGATGCTACAAGTTTTACAATGCAATAAACGCGCCATATTAGTCCAATATCAAAAATTTTTCAACAGAACTATTTTCTTTTTTAAAATTCAACACTTTACCTTTGTTGATTGTACAAAAATCAATTGGCTGTCTTAGAGATTACAGCTGGTAGGTTTTTTTTTTAAAAACTTTGCACATTTCGAGAGCGTTGAGCGAGATTTTCGCACCAATTTGATGCATGATTGATTAATTTGCGGAAATTTGTTGGATAACAGTCGCAACTATTTGTTACCTTCTGTTCATCAGTCTTTCATTTCCTTTTTTTCGTTCTGAGTTTCCAAAGTTAATTCCCAGGAAAGACTTTTTCTTTTCTTTGGGACGGTTAATTTTTATGTTTTCGTCCGGTTCAACGATTTCTGCAGTACTAGTCGCCATCGACATACACATTTCCATAACAGCTTCTTTGGCGAACTCGATTGTTTCATTAGGTATTTGACCGCTATACTGATTTTTGAGGTTTGCTAGGATAAAGGCACTTTTTGTTCTGCACTCCAATTGAGAAGACAAAACCGTTGTACTTAGTGAACTTAAAAAGATGAAAAGTAAAAATTGAAACTTTTTAGACGAATTTTTCAAATGTCGTGCCTGCAAAACAAAAATTATCGCTGATTTAGCAGCAATCATCAAATGGGGAAGCGATTCGACGGGGAGGAATAATTATTTATTACCTAAATGCCCATCACAGGCTGAATAAGTCTTAAAAAGAAATTATTGAATTTGAGACTGCCTTCAGTAGCTACTAAAGAAATGCAATCGGTGTCGCCAACTATTATCGGTTGGTGCGTATTTTCATCATCGCACTCGTGTAAATCGCCCGGTTGGTAAATATTAGATGAGCAAGCATAGGAACCTTTTAGTACCAAGGTAAGTTCTTGCCCCTGATGACTGTGTTTTGGCAGTTTAGCGCCGGGTTTACCTTTTATCATCCATAATTTTGAGTTGCCGTGCTCGCGGAGCTTGCACAGTTGGATATCTTTTCCAGCTGATTTCCAAGGCAGAGCGTCAAAACTACAATCTAAATAGCTTGGAAACAGGCAATCTAAACTATTGTCTAATTCAAAATCGTCTGCTTTTGATTTGCATGAGAAGTCGTGCGTGCCGTTACTTAATTTTTCAGAAGAGTCGTAGTTTTCGAGGATTTCAGTAATTTTTGAATCAATTTCTTCCAAGGGCTCTGCATTATGCCTGTGAAGATTGCTCATAAGAAGGTCTGAGCCTATTGATTCGATATTCCGAATTTTTTGACGGCACTTGCTGCAGGCGCTGATGTGAGCTCGTAAAACGATGTCAGAAAGTGAAAAACCGTTACCAAAGCTGAAATCTGCAAGGGTGGCTGAGCTTGGGCAATGATTTAGGTCCATTGGTTCTCTCCAATATTTCGTCTTAATCTCTGAAAAGCTAATCTAGTCCTCGACTTGACAGTACCAATAGGGAGACCCAAAGTTTCCGATACCTCGCGATGGGACATACCCATACTATATAGCATATACAAAATTTGCTTTTGTTCTTTCGGCAAGGTTGAAATTATGTCGTTTACTGGCCGGGTTGTTGACATTAAATCTGTTGTGTCTACAAACTGATCGATATTGTTCAAAAGCTCAAATTTTTGCAAACCAGATTTTTTTCGTGTGTTAGAACGATATTCATCTATCATTTTGTTGCGCACAAGAGTATAAATCCATGTTCTTGCGGCCGCTTTTTTTTCATCAAAAAGGTAAGGTTTTGTCCAAACAATTATCATGACCTCTTGTAAGATATTTTCTGCCAAAGACCTCTCCATCCCCTGCGCACAAAGCCAGGCAGTTAATTTCGGGGCCATAATTTTATATAGTTCCCTGTAAGCGGCCTTATCAGAATTATCTCTGACAGCTTTTAACAATTTGGTTTCTCGGGACCGCTCAAGGTCATTAGAATCTACGTTGTTTTTTGCCAATGTTATAGCCATGTGGGCACCTAAAAATTTTACTTTGGTACGCACTTATCTCCATTTTGGATCAGTTACTAGTTCTTAAAGCTACCTTAAAATAGGATTGTTTATCTTAAAACTCAAACAGCTTGCGGTAACTACCCACAATCCTATATTGTTATATAGTGACGACAGATTTTGTTATAACTATAACAACAAACCTTATTATTCTACATATAATCAAAAATTAATAGGTGAAATCGCATGGATTACAAGATTGCGGTAATCGGTTCAGGTATATCTGGTTTGGGCGCGAGCTGGGCACTGGCAAAGAACAACTTCATAACCCTTTTCGAAAAAGATCGTCGCCTCGGCGGACATGCTAACACCGTAGTGATTGACGTTGATGGAGGAACACCTATTGACACTGGCTTTATCGTCTACAACTCTGCAAACTATCCATTCTTGACCGCTTTATTTAAACATTTAGACGTAGACACGTTAAAAAGCAATATGTCTTTTTCTATTTCGCTCGATAGTAAGCAATTTGAGTATTCGTCTGACCTTAAAAACTTAATTTTTGATTGGTCGAAATTTCGAAATCCTCGTTTCAGACAGCTTTTTAAAGGTCTAATAAAGTTTTATGGCACTAGCTTAGATTGCTTTGAAAATATAGATAAATTTAGTTTATATGAATATTTGAAAATGAGACGATTTGACGATCAATTCATATTTGATCACATAGCTCCAATGTGCTCAGCTATCTGGTCGTGCAGCTCCGACTCAATCATCAACAGCCCTGCAAGTACCTTTGTTTCTTTTTTCTCAAACCATCAGTTGGCAAAATTATTTGGCAGACCACAATGGCGCACAGTGCGAGGAGGTAGCCAGGAGTATATTGAAAAACTAATAATCGATTCGGAGCGGCTTGTTGTAAAAACCAGTACAATTATTTCAAGCGTCGATAGAGAAGACAACAGAATAACGATTAACTATAATGATGGAAGTCGTGAAACCTTTGATAAGTTGATATTCGCAACTCATTTTGACGAAACATTGCGCTTGCTTAACCAGCCGTCCAGTCAGGAAAGAGAAATTCTTGCTAGTTTTGAATACTCAAAAAATCGTGCTGTCCTTCATGAGGATGATCGAGAGATGCCCCTTGATCGAAATATATGGGCTTCATGGAATTTTGTTCAAAATCAAACAGGGGATCACCGAAGTCTGACAGTAAGTTATTGGATGAACAAGTTACAAAGGCTCTCTACTAAACAACAGTTTTTTGTAACTTTAAATCCCGCAAACGATATACAGAAAGTTTATTATGAGACGGAATATACACATCCTATATTTACTCGTGATAATAATAAGATGAAACTTAAATCAATTAACATTCAGGGTTTTAAAAACACGTGGTTTTGTAGTGCCTGTTTGGGTGATGGGTTTCACGAAGATGGACTTCAAGCAGGTTTGTGGGTCGCTCAAAAGATTTGCAAAAAGGCGCCAAAATTGACGGACAAAAAGTATACTCGGCTTCCACTTACTTATCAGAATAATCAGTCATGACAACATCGGCAATTTACACGGGCTCGGTAATGCATGAGCGGTACGAGAAAAAACCTCATAAATTCAAATATCCATTGACTTATTTTTGTTTAGCCTTAAAAGAGCTACCAGCTCTAGATAACGTCTCTCCCTTATTTTCTTGGAATAAAGCTACATGGTTTAGCTTTTATGATAAAGACCATGGGTTGGGGGATGGTACTTCTTTTGAAAACTTTTTTAAAATTTGTCTCAACAAAGCCGACTACGATGTTTCTGGTTTTGAATTTGTAGTTATGAGTTTACCTAGAGTTCTAGGTTACGCTTTCAATCCCATTACATTTATTTATTGTTATAAAAATGCACTTCTAGAGGCTATGATTTATGAGGTAAATAATACTTTTAATGAGAGGATTTTTTATATTCTCCCTGTTATAAATCAACCGATTCGGCAAATGTGCGAAAAAAAAATGACTGTCTCACCATTTTTTGATTTATCGGGAAGATATGATTTTCGAATCTCAGATTTGGGTGCAAAAGTTTCAAATGTGGTTGATTATTCTGAAGGAACCAACCTGAAAATGCGTGCCATTTATGTGGCTGAAAGACTTCCATTTAACCAGAGACAAATCAATAAAATGCTGGTAACTTATCCTTTGCAATCCTATAAGGTAATCTTCTCAATTCATTTCGAAGCGTTGTTTCTTTGGTTAAAGGGGTTGCGTGTGCGAAAAAGACAAAAAATTGGGTCGGTTGGAATTGTGATTAATGAGCAAATGGAAGTAATAAAATAATTTTTAAAATGTCATTATTAAAATTAATACCTTTTTTGTTAAGAAGATTTTTTAAGAACCTGAGGGCCGGTAAATTGTTTGTGGAGTTGCCCTCAGGTCAAAAATTTCTGATCGAAGGTAAGACCAGTAAAAACATAAATGCGACCCTTATGATAAAAAGTTATAAATTGTTACCTTTGTTATTGTTCAAAGGGGGTCTAGGCGCTGGGGAATCCTATATTAAAGGATATTGGACTGCTTCCGATTTAACTCAGATTCTGAAAATGGCTGCCCTCAACAGAGAGTCGTTGTCAAATCAACTTATGGGTTACGGTGCTGCAAAATTTTTTGACCGACTACTTCATTTTTTTAGACAGAACTCGTTAGGTAGGGCAAAAAAAAATATTTCCTATCACTATGATCTTGGCAACAATTTTTACAGTCAATGGTTAGA
>JAYYOR010000031.1:0-74061 GCA_036130055.1 Pseudomonadota bacterium
TCGTCTGTTTCTCCTAAAGCTAAATAGGCTTTAGCAAGCTCAGCTCTTGCGGGCCCATGTTCTGGAAGATTGTCTACTACGCGTTCTAAAGCGAATATGGCTTCTACGTTTCTGCCAGTATCAATACAAGCGATACCGAAAACATAATCGAAGGCCGGCACCCCTTCAAACTGCGGCTGCAAAGGCCTCAATAATTTTATGGCTTCTTCTGCCTGGCCAGAGTCGATCAGCCCTTGCGCCTGCTCAATTGGGTTGAATTCTTGGGCAGTTGCGAATGGTAAAATGAATATTATTATTATCGTGATTGGTAAGATTTTTGACAACTTTTTTGTTCTCAATTTATACAGATATATCTGATGAATCGAATCTAGCATATCAAAATTTAACCGGAGCCCGTAAACTTCGGGGGTTTTTTCTCAAAGAATGCTTTTAAGCCTTGTTTGAAATCAGGCTCAACCGCACATTCCGAAAAGCTAATTGCTTCATCGTGGAGTTGACTTTGGAGTTCAGATTTCAAAGAGTTGTATAATAATCGCTTCGTTCTAGCATAAACCCTCGTTGGGCCGTTTGCTAGTCTTGAAGCAATTTCTGCTGTTTTTGATTCAAGCTCTCCCTCATCGGCAATATAGTTCACTAACCCTATCTGGTGCGCTGTTAACGCATCAATTTTGTCTCCTAATAATGCTAATTCCATAGCCTTTTTGATCCCAACGCATTGCGTAAGATTATAGGTTGCTCCCACATCGGGAGTAGTGCCGATTTTGCAGTAGCCCAATGTAAAGTAAGAGGAACGTTGGGCGATGATAAGATCACAAGCAAGAGCCATACTGACTCCTGCACCTGCAGCCGCTCCGGAAACACTAGCAATCACTGGTTTAGCCATCTGCTGAAGGCACGTAATAATCGGATTTAGGTCATGAATTCTTCTAAGGAAGTAGTTTTTTATTTCTGGTTTAGAAAGTTTTGTTGTTTCCCTCATAGTATTGAGGTCACCTCCAGCCATAAAATGTTGTCCTTCCCCAGCAAGAACAACTACTTTTACTTCATCATCTAATGCTATTTGGTGAAGACTAGAGCTAAGTTGCTCTTTCATCTCCTTGGTGAGCGCATTTCTAATGTCAGGACGATTAAAAGTTAACTTTGTTATTGGCCCAGCTTTATTAACTAATAATTCCATTGCAACTCCAGATGACAATGACATAATGCAAACTATATCAATTATAGCGTTGTTTTTATTAAATTAAATCAGGAAAACCACAAATTATGAATAAATATGAAAATTACGAAAAACTTAAGATTAATTTGGATGACGTGGGCATAATGCAAATTGTTTTTGATAACGTCGAATCTTATAATTCACTTGATCAGCAAGCTCATAATGAATTGGCTTATATTTGGCAGACGATAGACAGGGATGACAGGGTTAAGGTCGTCCTCTTGTTAGGGAAGGGAAGGGCGTTTTCAGCCGGAGGCGATTTCTCGATGGTTGACGGTATTATTAAAAACGAAAAAGTTAGAGCCCAAGCATGGAAAGAAGCAAAAGATTTAGTTTACAATGTAATAAATTGTTCAAAACCAATAGTTTCGGCAATAAACGGCCCAGCAGTGGGTGCGGGATTGGTGGCAGCACTATTGGCAGATATATCGGTTGCTGGGAAATCAGCTAAGATACTAGACGGGCACACTAGATTGGGAGTGGCAGCGGGTGATGCGGCGGTAATTTGCTGGCCTCTTTTATGTGGAATGGCAAAAGCAAAATACCATTTACTTTTGAATGAACCTGTCGATGGAGCTGAGGCTGAACGAATTGGTTTGGTGTCGTTATGTGTCGAGGACCATCTACTCTTTGAAACAGCGACCAAAATCGTAAATCAACTGTTACATTCACCTCAATTAGCGGTTCGATGGACCAAATATGCTTTAAATAATTGGTATAGAATGGCAGGCCCTAGCTTTGATGCTTCAACAGCACTGGAAATGTTGGGTTTTACCATGAGCGATGCAAAAGAGGGTTTGGCATCTTTAAAGGAAAAGCGGGAACCACAATTTAAGCGTGAGTTGTAATTAAAAACGGGTTACATTATAGAGACGGAGATATAGAGGAAGGGAAAATGGATAGAAAAAAATACTATAAAATGTTGCTATTGGCCATCGTGGCAGTACTCTTATCGGCTTGTGATAGAGCTGAAGAGTCGGCTAAACCACTTTCTATTTCTGCATTTACAAATGAGACACTTCTCAACAGTTCTGCAAAAACGGATGGTTGGTACATGTATGGGGGCTCTTATGAAAATTGGAGACATAGCAGTCTAAAACAAATTAATCGAAGAAACGTAGGTTCTTTGGTGCCAAAATGGATTTTCCAGCCCGGAATAAAAGGCCAGTTATCTGGTTCTCCACTTGTCATCGATGGAATTATGTATTTATCTGCTGCTTATAATAATTTGTGGGCTTTAAATGCAAAGACGGGAGAACCGATTTGGCATTACGAGAGAGATCTGCCATCTGATTTAAGAATTTGTTGTGGACCCGCCAATAGGGGAGTATCTGTGGCAGGAAGCAAATTATTTATGGCTACCCTCGATGCATATTTGATTGCTATGGATAGAGAAACAGGGGAGGTACTCTGGGAAGTACAATTGGCCGATCACCAGCGTGGTTATTCAGGAACGAGCGCCCCCTTAATTGTTGATGATTTAGTAATAACCGGGATAGCTGGTGGCGAATTTGGAGCCAGGGGATTTATTGATGCATACGAGGCTTCAACAGGAAAACGAGTTTGGAGGAGATATTCTGTTCCAGCTGCAGGTGAGAAGGGAGTGGAAACTTGGGCAGGGGAATCGTGGAAAACAGGAGGTTCGCCAACTTGGGCAGTTGGTACTTATGACAAAGAAACACACACGCTTTATTGGCCCACCGGAAACCCTTCACCAGATTGGAACGGAGATGCAAGAAAAGGAGATAACTTATATTCCAATTCACTTCTTGCACTCGATCCAGAAACCGGAGATATGAAATGGTATTTTCAGTTTACTCCACACGATGTTTGGGATTTTGATGCAACAAACCCAGTTGTACTTACTGACATGAAAATCGGTGGTATTGAGAAACGGGTTTTAGTTCAGCCCAATAGAAATGGATATGTTTATGTCATCGATGCGAACGATGGCTCTTTTCTTTCTGGATTTCAGTATGTCGATCAGCTCAATTGGTCAAAAGGTTTAGATGAGAATGGGCGACCAATAGTCGATTATGATTTTGTCCCCACGTCGGAATCAAAAACAGCTAGAAATAGCTGCCCAGGAGCTATAGGAGGTCATAATGGAGCATGGTCTTGGGCTTTTAACCCGCATAAAAAAATCATGTACGTGGCTAGTATCGAGGCATGCAATAGAATGGTGAAGCAGGTCGATACTTATAAGGCTGGAGATCCATTCTGGGGCGGAGGTCCGGTTGAAACTGATAAAGACAGCGGGAAAAATTACGGTAATTTCTTAGCAATTGATCCAGTGAACCAGTCAATTAAATGGAAATATAAGGATAATTATCCAATGGTATCTGGTGCGTTATCAACAGATGGTGATGTCGTCTTCACGGCTAATCAAGAAGGGTACGCTATGGGGTTTGATGCTTTGAACGGAGACTTACTATGGAAGTTTCAAATGGGCACCTCAGCGAGAGGTCAACCCATTACGTGGGAACAAGACGGTAAGCAGTACGTTGCTATTACAAGTGGTGGCGGTGGTCTTGCAGTTGAGATCGTTGGTGAACCACCTATGGTGACCAGAGGTAACGCCCTAATGGTTTTTGCTTTACCTAAATAAATTCATTGGGTCGGCCAACTTTTTGGTTGGCCGACTATTTGATTGGATTGAAGGAAGTTATTGTGAATGTTAACAATTTATCTGTTTTTACTTTTACAGACATATTAAGTAACTTGGAATTAAAAACGTTTGCGGAGCGCGTGGAAGAGCTTGGTTATTCTAGAATCTGGTATCCTGAGGCTTTTTCTTATGAGAGTTTTTCTTTGGGGAGTTATCTTTTGGGTTGTACTAAAAAGATTCAAGTCGCGAGTGGGATAGCAAACATTTACGCAAGAGACGCAAGTGCTGCAGCGATGGGTTATCTGAGCCTGAATAAACTTTATGAAAATAGATTTGCTTTAGGATTAGGAGTCTCGCATGCGCCTTTTGTTGAGCAAAGAGGGCATACTTATGGTTCCCCGATCAAAGAAATGGGCGAATATATAAAAAATATGAAACTTACCTTCGAAGCTTTAGAAGAAAGAGGCGAGAAGAATATATTTGTTGCTGCACTCGGACCTAAAATGTCGGCCCTCGCGGCTGCTGAAGTCTCTGGTGTTTTCCCCTATAATATCACTCCAGTTCAGGTGGAATTTTCAAGAAAGGCTATGGGCTCAAATGGTAAAATTTGTTGTGAACAAAAAATTTGTTTAACAACAGATAGGAAAAAGGCAAGAGAGGTTGCTAGGGCAAATCTAGAGTTTTATCTGGCTTTACCAAATTATATGAACAATTGGATTAGGCTTGGATTCACTCAAGATGATTTTTTGAACGGTGGCTCAGATCGATTCTTAGATAGCATGGTTATCTCTGGTGATAAAGTTGAAGTGCAAAACAAGTTGAGCCAATATTTTGAAAAAGGGGCTGATGAAGTTGTTATTCAACCTCTGAAACCAAATGGCGAACCGGGGCCAGATTTGGCTGCGTTAGAGCAGATCCTTCAATGAAAAGAAAATAGTTCGCAGGCGATATCGAATGTTTAGTTATGTTGATCCCAGTATCGCTGAAAAGTTAACTGAAGAAGATAAACTGAGAACATTAAGTTCTGACGGAAGCCTTGTTTCTAGGGAGAGCAAGGATGCCTATATTTCGATATTGGGCCCGGTACCTCTGCCTAGAATGTTCAAAATTGGGGGTACTCTTCGAGACGTTAAACTAGATTGGTATTGTTTTGTTAGAAGAACAGAATTATCGGATGTTGTCGAAACTGGTTTAAAGGTAGATTCTAGCGATAGTGAAGAGTTCCGAAAATTAGTAACAAGTACGATGTGCGTAAATTCGGTTTTAGTTTTTCCAAATTTTTACAACGTTGATAATCCTTTAGTTCGAGTTCATTCTTGTTGTTTGACTGGCGATGTTTTTGGTTCACTAAGGTGCGATTGCAGGCCGCAGCTCGAAAAGGCATTTGATCAAATCATCAATTCAGATGGAGGAGCGATTGTGTATATGAGTGGTCATGAGGGCAGAGGGATTGGTCTATGGGCGAAGGCAGCAACTTATCTGTTGCAAGATGAAGGACAAAATACCTACCAAGCTAACCGTAGTCTAGGCTTGCCTGATGATTCCCGAGATTTTACAGATGCAGCTGTTGTCTTGAGATTTTTACTTAAAGGTAAGTCAATAAGACTAATCTCGAATAATCCAGAAAAAAAACGACAGCTCGAAAATAAAGGGCAAAAAGTGGTTGCGCTAGAACCTGTTATGGCTGGAAAGAACGAATACAACAAAAGATATCTTGCTTCAAAAAAAGAAAAAGGTCATTCTATTTCTAAGGATTATCTTGAAAATCAATAAGTAATTGAATCAGTTGCAAGCTCTATTGTAGACTGATTACTTAATTTTAGGAGGTAAATAAAATGCCATTTAATCGAAGTTGCGTTCAAATAGCAATTCTCGTTTTATTTTTAATAGTCACTTTGAATTCAGTTGTGATTGCAAAAGAGATGAAACTTTATCAGGTTTCAAGTGGAGTTTTAAAGTTCGATAAAGGATGGCTGACCGCCATGAAAGACGTCGGAAAGATATTGGAATTTCCGGTAGCTATGTATATCATCGATCATCCTAGAGGCTTGGTCGTTTATGATACGGGAATGAACGTGGCGGTTTCCGATGGCAAATGTGATAGTTATTGGGGCACTGGTCTATGTTCCGCTTTTTTACCGATTCAAAGAAGAGACGAGGTTATAGATAAATGGCTTGAAAAATTTGGCTATAAAGTATCTGATGTAAAGTATGTTATATATTCGCATATGCATCTAGACCATGCAGGTAACATGGAAATGTTTCCAGATGCAATACACGTGCTACAAAAAGCTGAACTAAAAGCCGCCTGGTGGCCAGAGAAGTTTCAAAGAGCCGCATTTGTACTAAAGGATTTCGATGGAACAAGAAATTTTAATTTTTTAGAAATCGAGGGTGATTTTGATCTCTTTAACGATGGTAAGGTAAAGATAATAGAAACCATAGGACATACACAAGGTCATCAGTCCCTGATGGTAAAGCTAAAAAATACTGGCACTCTCTTTCTCGCTGGGGATGCAATTTATACCCCAGACAACGAGGCAGGAGTTATACCTGGTATTACCTGGAATACTTATGAATCTATGAAATCGATTGACCGTTTAAAAATGTTGCGTGATTCTCACCAAGGTGAGATTTGGTACTCTCACGGAATTGAGCAATATAATCAACACAAGCACGATACTGCTTATGATTAGCTAATTTTCGGCTTAGTGTCTTTGTGATTTTTTTCTGAGTAATGTCTCTGTATGTCGTTCCCGCTTCTCGACATTATAAACGTAAGCAAAACCTTTCACCAAAATAAAGTCCTTGATCGCATTAGTTTACGGATATTACAAAAAGAGGTAGTTGGTTTGGTTGGTCCCAATGGCGTCGGAAAAACAACTACGATAAGGCTTGCTTTGGGAACCTTGAATCAAGATACGGGGGAGATAATTCGTTACAATGAAACTGAGAAGCACAAAGGTTTGTCGCAACTTGGTTATATGCCTGAATTTAGCCCATTATTTGAAACTTATAACGTTGACTCATACCTGAACTTAATGTCTAAAATAAAAAACCCCGTCGATGGATTTGGCAGAAGAGAGATCGATAGAATAATTAGTAAGTTCGATTTGAATAGTATCAAAGGCAGAGTTATTGGAAACCTTTCGAAAGGCACTAAACAGAGAGTTGGTTTAGCTCAAGCCTTTTTAGGTGACCCCAACCTTTTACTACTTGATGAACCCTTGAGCGGTCTTGATCCTATTCAGAGCAAAGACATCAAAGACATGATAATCGAATTTTCTAAAAATGCTGGCATATTATTGTCGACGCATGCAATCTATGATGTGGTTACTTTATGTAACCGAGCATATCTATTGAATCAGGGCAAAATATTCGAATTAGATCTATCTTTGCGAGATGAATCTAGCCTTACATCTCAAATAATACGTTTAATAAAAGGTCAAGACTAGTGATTAAAATTTTACTTGTAAAGGATTTGCGTCTTTTTTTCCATTCTCCAATGGCTTTTTTTATTATCTCTAGTTACTGGCTATTAAGCGGCTTTTTTTTTAGTTTTAATACTATTTTCGTATCTGCCGTGGATATGGTGACTGGTTTCCATAATATGTGTATTTTGCTCTTATTTTTCACCCCCATAATAACCATGCGCTGTTTTTCAGAAGAATATCAAAATGGTACTTTAGAATTAATGCTCGCCTATGGTGTCTCTGAGACCAATTTTGTCTTGGCTAAATTTCTTTTTCTAACCATCGTTCTGGTCTTGATGATCGTGGGTAGCTTGCCGGCCGTTGTGAGTCTTTTGATTTTCTCAGAGCCTGACTTAGGACCTATTCTTGGCGGTTACCTTGGCCTAACATTACTAGGGTTGGCTTTTTTTTCAATCGGGCTATTATCCTCTGTAATTTCAAAATTTCAGATAGTCTCTGCTGTAATTGCTTGGTTTTTGTTGTTACTTTTATGGTTCGTCGATTATTTCAGTGTTTTTGCTGAGGGATGGTTACGCGAACTTGTGATTAAACTGAGTTTTTCTAGTAACTACATTGATCTCATTAGAGGGATTTTTGACCTTTCATCTTGTATTTACTTTTTAAGTATTTGTGTGGTTAGTATTTTATTCTGTTTAAAAATTCTGACTTTCAGAAGAAAAATCGGGAGGATAATTGCCTAAAAAGCAAATCGTATGGAAATATTCAAGTCTTTAGTTATCATTTTTTTTATAATATTGTTAAACATCTTTATTTCCGATTTCGATTATCGGTTCGACTTTACCGATCAAAAAATTTTTAGTCTTTCAAGTAAAACGAAAGAGTTTTTGCATTCAATTGACCAACCAGTTTCTATATCATTTGCTTATGACATGAGAAATCGGGCTTTTAAGGATGCAGCAGAAACACTGCGCTTGTTTTCAAGAGAAACAGAGCATATTTCATTAGAAATATTTGATCCAGTTATAGAACCATCTCTTGCAGAGAAGCATGGGATCCGATTTGCAGGTACAGCGATAATAGAATCGGGGGAGCGGAAGGTTGAGGTAAATCTTGTCGACGAAATTTCTTTCGTTAATAGTTTAATAAAAGCTGTTTCTAGTGAGATAGGTTTAGTTTGCTTTACGACAGGTCATCTCGAAAGCGATCCATTTAGTCTCCAATCCCACGATCATTTTGAGGGAGGCAGTCACAATCATTCTTTTGGAGGCAAGCCGATCACTGTGCACGAGAAGCATGGAATGGGTGGTGTTTTTAATAAGCTCGTCACTTTAGGGTACAAAGTCAAAACGGTTTTTCTGGGAAAGGATAGTAAGCAAGTTGATGATTGTCTCGTTATTGTGATTGCTTCGCCGCAAAGGGCTTTTTTGAAATCTGAGGTTGTGGCAATCCGTGATTACATAAACCGTGGAGGAAACTTGTTGTTGATGGTAGAACCAAATGTCAAAACAGGTCTAGAGTTACTTTTCCAAGATTTCGGAGTCTCTTGGAATTCAGACTTTATTTTTGATAATCATAGCCATCTTCGAGCTGATAAATTTTCAGTTGCGGTAACCCAGTATCCTAAGCACAGAATAACTAGAGACATTGCCTTGACCGTTTATCCAGGTGTGGTTGCTTTTGAAGTGATTCATTTGGAAAAACCAAATCAACTTAGACCATCAATCACTCCATTGGTTGAGACGTCCGAACGGGCTGCCAGTGCAAGTGAAAGAACTGACTTTGGAAAAAAAATAATTGGCTTGAATATAAAAAGCAAGATAAACGATTCAAACATTATTCTATTTGGGGACGGAGACTTCGCAACTAATTCATTTTATAACATTGGAGATAATGGAAGATTTTTTTTAAAAATCATCGAGGATCTTACAAAAGTTGAGAATCCCCTCGGCATTGAACCGAAAGGTTACAAGGAAGAAATTTTAGACTTAACTAATAATCAAGTTACCATTTTGTTCATGCTCACGACACTTGCTTTACCAACATTTTTCCTGCTCTTGGGTCTTTATGTCTTTCTTAAATCTCGTGTCTAGTAGTTACACCAAGAAAATCCTATTTGGTATTTTCTTTTGTTGGATTTTGGCTTCTTGCGAAACAAAATATGATGGACATGTCCATCAATCAATCTCCCAGTCTTTAGTTGATTGTACTGAGATGATCTCGGTTTCGCTCAAAATAAACCGAGACAGGACCGAAAGCATGCCTTCAATTGACAAAAAATTTCAATTTAACTCGCAAGTAAGTCCAGAATCTGTTCTTAAAACACTGTGTGTAGCCAAAGTAGAACGAGTTATAAAAACTCGTTCAAGCGAGCTCGGAAAATATGAGCTTAAAGAAGAGTTTATTGCCAAATTGAGATTGAATTATGCTGATGCTCAATCTATTGATTTGTATTTTGGCAGAACGACTCCTGATGGTTTCGGTCAATATGTAAAAGTCGAGAGTCAGCCGGTCTTTAGTGGTTTGTTTCGTCCTACTACGGAAATTTTGATTGTTCCAGCGTATCATCTAAAGCTTCTAACTGATGCAATGATAGAATTTCGCTCTAATAAATGATACATTACATCAAATTTTTTTTTAAAGCACCATGGAACACCTATTAGAAGAACTTTTACATAATTATAATGCGAATTTGAAGGGCTTTATTTTTGGTTTCGCGCACGTTGGTATTATGTTAATTGGCTATTACAGTGGCTGGAGCATTAATAGGCTTTTAAAGTTTGCCTCTAATGGATATGTTGCTGGAATAATTGGTGCTGGTTTATCACACGTCATTGCCGATCTTTTGGCAAGCCTTATCGACCCTCACTTGAGAGAAATGGTACTAGGTATCGTGATTGGGGGAATTGTTCCTTTACTTACAATTCCATTATTAGAAAAGTACATCGTGAAACATGAGAAGCATATCGTGATAGGTGATCATGAAGATATCAGGAAAGATTTAGGGTCTCACTAGTTATCAGCCGCCTTCAATAGCTGGTATGAACCTTATCACTTTGGTATTTTCTAATTCTTCGTCAAACCAGTCATGTATTATCTCATTACCTAAAGCACAGGCAAATCCATCAGATAATGCGTTTTTTATACCAGGATATTGCTTGTCTAGAGATGCTACTATTTGGTCGATTTTGTTTCCTGGGACGGTTAACTCTCGAACCCCTTTAGTATAAACATTAGCTATTTGATCCGGAATATAGACTGTTCTCATTCGCTAGCATCAATTTCAGCGAGGATTTTTATCGGATTCAAAGGTAGATTGGTCATTCTTTTACCTATCGCATTTGATACCGCATTTGCGACGGCAGCCAGTGGTGGTACTATGGGAGTTTCTCCAACCCCGCGAACCCCAAATGGATGTCCGGGATTTGGGACCTCAATTAGAATTGTTTCTATCATTGGCAAATCAGATGCAACTGGAATTCGATAATCTAAGAACCCGGTGTTCAGTAAATTTCCATTTTCATTATAAACGTATTCTTCGTTTAGGGCCCATCCAATTCCTTGAACAGCCCCTCCCTGAAGTTGGCCTTCCACGTAACTCGGATGGATGGCTTTGCCCACATCTTGGATTGCTGTATACCGAAGCACTGTTACGCGCCCTGTTTCAGGATCGACTTCCACATCACAAATATGAAGACCGAATCCTGGGCCCGCTCCTTTTTTTACGTTAATATTTGCCTTTCCACTGATTGCACCGCCCGTTTTAAACGCAATTTTTGCAATTTCTTTCATAGACATTGGTTTTATATCTGCTCTCTCAATGCAGATCGCCGCGCCATCTTTCCACTCAACTTGGGCTGGGTCAACTTTCCAAAATTTGGCAGCTCGAAGACACATTTCGGTAATCATATCTTTTGCAGCTTCAATTACGGATTTTCCAGTCGCAAAAGTGACTCGACTACCACCTGTTAAGTCTGAATAGGGAATTGATTCTGTGTCTGCTACTACTGGTTTTACATTAGCCACATCTATGCCTAGAGTTTCCGCCGCCATCATTGCCATTGAAGCTCTAGACCCTCCAATGTCAGGGTTTCCTGTAGCAACCGTAACTTTGCCATCTTCGTTTATCATTATTTCTGCGCTTGAATTTCCTCCTATGTTGAACCAAAAGCCAGAGGCGACCCCCCTTCCTTGGTATGGCTTAAGTCTTCTATTGTAATGGCTAGTTTTGCGTCCGGCTTCAAGGCACTCTCTGTTTCCTATTCGGTCAAAAGTTACACCATAAGGCGCTGTAGTGCCTTCGGTAGCACAGTTCTTAAGTCTGAGCTCGATTGGATCTATTTTTAGGATTGAAGCTAATTCGTCTATCGCTGACTCGACCGCGAATGCTGCAACGGGTGCACCAGGAGCTCTGTATGCAGCGGCTTTCGGTCGATTAACTAGAACATCCCAGCCTGTGCACTTGACGTCTTTTAGGTTATAGGGAGCGAAAGCTGTCATACATCCTAATCCAACAGGTGAGCCAGCAAAGGCCCCAGCTTCATATTTTAATTCAATAAGACCAGCTACAAAATTACCATTTTTATCGGCTCCCAACTTAACTCTTGCGGTTCCCCCAGATGTTGGTCCTGTGGCTCTCATTACCTCAGTTCTATTCATGACAAATTTGACGGGACGTCCTGTTTTTTGAGACAGTTTTAGCCCTAATGGTTCGAGATAAATAGTTGTTTTTCCGCCGAAGCCGCCCCCGATTTCTGCCGGTATGACTTTTATTTTTGAAGTTTCCATTCCGCATATTTTTGCTGTATAGGCCCGAACCATGAATGCACCTTGGCTCGAGCACCATATGGTCGCTTGACCGTCTTTTGTATAGCTTGCAACGCAGGCGTGAGGCTCAATATAACCTTGGTGTACGGTTTGAGTGCTATATTCTCTTTCCAAAATAAAATCTGCGTTCTTAATTGCTTTATCAGGATCGCCTAATAGAAACTCTACTTTTTTTGAAATATTGGATGGTTTGTTTGTTGGCTTATCGAGACCCTCTGTAAAAATATTCTTATCGACGATTGGTGCATTTTTCTTTTCAGCTGATTTTATATTCATCACAGGCTTCAGTAGTTTGTATTGTACGTCTATTAGACTAGCCGCTTCGTTTGCGATTGCTTGGGATGTGGCGGCAACTGCTGCAATGGCATGTCCATCGTACAAAACCTTATCTTTTGCTAGTATATTTCTTGCGAGATCAAAAAAATTTATATTTGAATTTTTATCCGAAGGCTTTAACCGTGCGAGGTCTTGATGTGTGATTACGCCTTTGACACCCTCAAGATTCAGAGCTTTTGAATAGTCAATTTTTTTAATAATTGCATGTGCGTGCTTGCTTCGATGCACGGCTCCGAATAACATTCCGTTCAATGCCATATCGGCCCCGAAGTTAGCCTTACCGGTTACTTTGTCTATACCATCCGGACGAATGGGACGAGAACCTATAACTTTGAACTCATTTCCCTTTCGTTCGCCTTCGTTAAATGACTTGGTGTCGTTTTTTATCATCTCTTCTTTGTTTAATTTTTTGGTTTTTTCTGTTCTAACACTACTCATTTTCGGTCCTCATAGATTTGGCCGCTCTTAAAACGGCCTTTATAATCTTGTCATATCCTGTGCAACGGCATAGGTTGCCCGCCAACCAGTATCGGACTTCTTCTTCGGAGGGATCCGGATTTTCATCTAACAAGGCTTTTGCTGCGACTATAAATCCAGGTGTACAAACTCCGCACTGCAGTGCTGCTTCTTCGAGAAAAGTTTTTTGTAGGGGATGTAGGGTTTGTTCACTCCCTATTCCTTCTATAGTTTCAATATCGCAACCATTAGCCTCGACGCCTAATACTAAACATGCGCAAACCAATCTGCCGTTTAACGTGACACTACATGCACCGCAGTCACCGGTAGAACATCCTTCTTTTGTACCGGTAAGATAAAGTTCATCCCGTAAACAGTCTAAAAGTGTCTGCTGTGTTTCGCAGAGAACTTCTACACGATCTCCGTTTACATTCATGCTGACATGATGCTTATTCATAATTAACTGTTCCTTATGATTCTATCTTTTGCTATTTGCACTGCGCGTTTTGCCAACACCCCTGCTACTTTAGTTCGATACTGAATTGTTCCTCTTGTATCATTAATAGGGTCACAGGCCTCCTGACAAGCTAGGGTTAATTCAGTAAGTGTTTCTTCATTAATTTCCCTACCTTTTAAGATTTTAGTTGCGGCTTTGACTAGTGTTGCCTTAGGAGCAACCGCTCCTAAACATATTCTGGCTGCGATGCATTTATTTGTTTCATCAAGTGTTAAAAATGCCCCTGCACCAACTACAGCTATATCCATTTCAGTTCTAGGTATCAACCTGAGATATGCCGAAGACGATCTGACCGGATGTTTTGGCAAGTATATACTTGTTAGCATCTCATCGCGTTTTAAGATAGTTTTACCAGGTCCTTTCACGAATGCTTCGACTTTCACATCTCTTTTTCCGTAAGGGCCGGCTATTCTGCAGATAGCCCCGTTGGATATCATTGCCGGGACACTATCGGCGGCAGGAGAGCCGTTGCATAGATTTCCACCGAGACTTGCTCTACCTTGAATCTGGGTTGAACCAATTAGTTCTAACGCCTCTAAAATGCCAGGCCAATTATCTCTCACATATTGGCACTCACTTAATGTGGCTCCAGACACAGCCGCGCCAATTCGCACACCACCTCTTTCTTTTGATATTTTATAGGCTTCTTTTATATTTTTTATATCAATAATAAGTTCTGGTTTGATTCGACCAGTACGAAGCTGGACCAATAGGTCTGTTCCGCCGGCGATAACTTTTGATTTTCCTTTGTTTTGAGCAAGAAGCCTTACCGCCCCTGCTACTGATTTTGGGGCCGCGAAACTCATCTGGTTCATTCTTATTCCTTTTTAATAATACAGCTTAATTTTATCTCAAACAAAACAAAATCGGTAGCTAATCGACATAAAGAGCAAGAAAAAGACAATTTAAAAAGTTAATCGGAAGGAAGAGAAAGAACATTTTTCGAAACGATATTTCTTTGTATCTCGTTAGATCCGCCATAAATTGTGGCCGGCCTAGCATTGTAGAATTGACTAAGAATATCTACTTTTGAATTACCAAAAGATATCTCTCCTAATTTAGACCCTTGGTTCTGAGCTAAATCAATTAATAACTCGGTAAGCTCTGCAAATGTTTCGGTTGCCCATATTTTTAGTATAGACACGTCTGGGCCTAATTCTTCCCCTTTTCTCACAATATCAGCAAATTTTTGATAAATTGATTCAAGATCCAAAACGTCAAGCTTAAGCTTTGTTAGCCTGTCTCGGTGCGAAGAAGATACGGAAAAGGTTTCTTCTTCGAAAATTTCTTCGATTCGCTGAAGAACAAACTGTGACTGTCTTGGGCTTCCCAAAAAAATTCTCTCAAAACCCAATAATGCTTTAGCAATAGACCAGCCTTTGTTGATTTCGCCGACCATGCTGTCAAAAGGCACTCGTACATTGTCCAGAAAGACCTCACAAAATTCTTCATGCCCGGCAATATTTTTAATCGGCCTTACCGTAACTCCTGGTTGATTGAGGTCTATTAAGAAGAAACTAATACTTTCTTGCGGTTTGCTTTTTGTCGCTGTTTTTGCCAAACAAAACATATGTGTTGCATCTTGGGCCATCGTGGTCCATGTTTTCTGACCAGTTATTACAAACTCATCGCCATCTTTTTCAGCTTTGGTTTGTAGACTAGCAAGGTCGCTACCGGCATTAGGTTCTGAATAACCCTGGCACCATATTGTTTTGCCTTTTATGATATCCGGAAGATATCGGGCCTGCTGCGCCGTTGTGCCGTGTTTAATTAAGAGCGGACCCACCATAACGATTCCCATATCCGGAGCACGTCCTACCCCATATCGCTCTAGTTCTTCGATGTGAATCAATTGTTGAGATGGTGTGAGGCCCATACCGCCAAATTTTTCTGGCCAAGCTGGTGCTATCCAACCATATTCGGATTGTTTTTTGTACCAGTTTTTCACCTCTTCCCAACGAAATCTTTTCTTAGGGTATCTGAGTGAGTCAGGGTATTCAGAAACTAGGAAGGATCGTGAGATTTCTCGAAACTCTTCATCAGAGAGTGAGGACCACCCTTGTTTTGGTTTTTGTTTCCACTTATCGCTTATTTTTGCGTTAAGTCCAATTTTCTTAATTGAGCATTTTTCTAATTGTTGGAAATTTTTGCTGTGGGCAGTACTGTTGCCAAGTCGCGAGGAAAGTACGAGGGATCTATTAACGAATAAACCAACGTCACATTCATCTGTATAACCCATCCCACCGTGCATTTGGATGGACTCTCTTGTGATTATTTTTGACGTTTGGTTAGCTCTATATTTTGCCCTCGACAAAAGTTTTTCTGTTCCAAGACTTGCTGAATCTTGGGAGATGCTACTTATCGTATCTTCCAAAACTGCTTCTGAGATTCTTAATTGAATATACATATCAACCGCTCGGTGTTGCAGCGCTTGGAAGCTCCCGATTCTTTTACCGAACTGAGTCCTTGTTTTTAAATAATCAATTGTTAAATTTAATAATTCTTTACTTAGTCCATTCAAGTAAGCGCAATGACCAACAAGACTCAAATTTTTTGATCTTTGTATATTTGTCTTAGCTAGGTCGCCCGAAGCAAGGATTTGGTCTTTTTGAACCAGAAAGTTTGAAAAGGTTAATCTCAAACAACTACTGCCATCGGCTAGGTTGATTTTTTCTCCTAATACTCCCTTACCATCTATCGCAATTTTTAAGATAGTGCAATGGTCAGGGTCTTCCAAACCAAGAATTGCAAATTTCGCTTGACATGGAATCTGTTGGGCAAAAATTTCGCCATTTAATCTCATTTCTTTCCGGTCAAACATTAGTTCTTCACTTGTGGCGATGTGATGTCCGACCAGAGATTTTGCACTTGAGATAGATTGGTTCAATTCAAAATTATTTTCAACTTGATTTAACAGGCTCAAGGGCCCAACGCCGCATTCTAAAAAAGGCTCAGGAGCTCCCTTGGTACCCATTTCATATGTTATCATTTTAACCGCTCGACTAATGAAGCTTATATCATT
Organism: Pseudomonadota bacterium; assembly: GCA_036130055.1. GTDB lineage: Bacteria > Pseudomonadota > Gammaproteobacteria > TMED69. Next base: position 16,414 of record JAYYOR010000031.1, read on the forward strand.
TTCTTCGGAGAAAAGAATACTAAGCCAGCCTAGACCAGCTATTTTTAGCCATGCCTCTTCATCAAAGTTCTGTCCTTCATCCCTTATTTTTCTTAAACGAGACCGACCGAGCTCTGCATTAACAAAATTAATGACTGAATTTTCAAGTAAATCAAGTATTTCTTGATTTTCGTCTGGTTCAATTGAACATGAGGTTTGTTGCATTAATTTGCTTCTCCATAACTAATGTATGTATCCTAATAGTTTTTATACGATAAATAGCTAAAACCTTCAACCTAATATCGTTATTAAAACGTGAAATTACTTTCCCAGATTTAACGGTATAATTATAATTTTATTCTTAAAATTTGATATGAAACCAGCGATAAAAAAATTAATTTCGTCGATTCCAGCAGTGGATCAATTGCTTAGGGACCCACTAGGGATCGATTTACAGAATAAGTTTGGTAGAAAGGTAATTACTTCGCGTATTCGGATTCTTACAGCCCAGTTGCAAACCGAAATAATCGATGGCCATTTAACGGCTTTGAGCAAAAAAGATATTTATCAAAGACTCGAAAAGATGTGTTTTGACTATGTTCCTCGAGTTAAAACCGTTTTTAATCTAACAGGAGTAGTTATACACAGTAATCTAGGACGGTCTCTTTACGCGGAGGAGGCTGTTGAAGCCGGGCTAAAGGTGATGACAAACTTTACGGATATTGAGTACGACTTAGCTTTAGGCAAAAGAGGAGAGCGCGAAAGGTTTCTTATCAACAGCATTAAAGAATTGACTTGGGCTGAGGATGCGACTTTTGTCAATAACAACGCTGCGGCAGTTTTTCTTGTTTTAAACACATTCGGAATGGGTAAAGAGGTTGTTATCGCCCGGGGAGAACTTGTGGAGATAGGAGGTCAATTCCGAATACCCGAAATAATGACTCAGGCAGGCTCTGTATTGAGAGAAGTTGGCACAACAAATCGAACTCATCTTCATGATTTTAAAGCGGCGATAAATGCAAATACAGGTTTGGTTATGAAAGTTTACACAAGCAATTATGAAATTGTTGGATTCACCAAAAATGTAGAGGAGAGCCAAATAGTTGAGCTTGCTGATAAACAAAATGTTCCGTTTGTCATCGATCTTGGCAGTGGAAATTTGGTCAATAGTTTAGGAGCGGATCTACTTAATGAGGGGACTGTTAGGGAAACCATCAAGAAAGGTGTGGGTTTGGTAACTTTTAGCGGAGATAAATTACTAGGTGGTCCTCAATGCGGGATTATTGCCGGAAAAGCTAAACTTATTCAAAGGATTCGACAAAACCCTGTAAAGAGAGCTATGCGTATTGATAAAGTAACTACGGCCGCCTTGTCAGAGACGTTACGTATTTTTATGGCAGAAAGAAAAACTATAACTCAAAAAGTGCCGACGCATCGGTTTTTAAATCGGGCTGTCACTGATATCCAGAAGTTGGCGGAAGGACTAGCAAAAAAAGCATCTAAAATGTTCAATTCGGTGGCCTCGGTTGAAGTAGTAGAGTGTAAAAGCCAGGTTGGAAGCGGTGCACTGCCTATTGACCTGCTTCCCAGTTTTGGAATTAAAATAACACCAATAAACCCACCGAAACTTTCCGTGGAAGAATTAAATGAATTATTACGCTCTTTACCGTCCCCAGTAATAGGTAGAATTAACAAGCAAAGCATCATCTTAGATTGTAGATGCTTATTCGATGATGATAAATTACTCGAACAATTCAATTATTTGGAACGGCTCATACATTGATAGTTGCAACCGCTGGTCACATAGACCATGGGAAGACATTATTAATCAGATCACTGACTAATAAAGACACCGATACCCTTCCGGAAGAAAAGAAGCGCGGAATGAGTATTGACTTGGGCTTTGCCTACAGCGATCTTGGTGATGGAGAAATTACAGGTTTTGTTGATGTTCCAGGTCACGAAAAGTTTGTTCATACTATGGTAGCTGGAGTAGGCTGTGTAGATTCCGCAGTATTGGTTGTAGCCTTAGATGATGGATTAATGCCTCAGACATTCGAGCATATCAAAATTCTGGAGCTACTTGGGATTGATGAAATCATCATTGTATTTACAAAACTAGATAAAGTTAGTCACTGTCGAGCAGAGGCGGTAAAAAAAGAATTTTATTCTGTATTCGCAGATACTTTTTTGGCTGGCGCCCAAAGTGTTTTCGTTTCTAATTTAACCGGGGCTGGTCTACAGGAGTTGAAATCTCTGCTTATCAAAATGAAGGAGGTTAAAAAAAACCGAATTATCCAAGGTAATTTTAGAATGGCGTTAGATAGGAAATTTATCTTGCCAGGGGTCGGCAAAATAGTAACCGGCTCAATTTTTTCTGGCCGCATCAGTCTTGGAGATTCTGTCATACATCTCCCTTCTCGAATTGAAATAAAAATAAAGGATTTACGGATTCAGGATACGCGTTCAAATCAGGCTAAGGTAGGGGATAGATGTGCTTTGAATATAAGCGGCGTTGATTTGGGTAAAACTTCGTTATCAAGGGGAGACTGGTTGGTTAGTCCTAATATAAAAAACTTAAGCCAATCAGTAATAGCGGAAGTTCCAATCGATATTTTTAAAAGAAAAACCAATAATATACCCATTCATTTCCATTTGGGTGCACAACATGTTGTTGGCAAGATTTCTCAAATAAGTTCCGAGAAAATCGATGGTGGGTTGGCATTTGCTCGTCTTTATTTTCAGAAAAATATACATGCTGTAAGAGGAGACCAGTTTATTATTAGAGACCAATCTGCCAGACATACGATTGGTGGTGGCAGGATAGTCGACCCCTTGCCTCACCTCGACGAGATTGATAAAAAAAGAAGAAAAAGATTTTACTTTAATTCGGTTAAACCCAAAAATCTTTTTCTTCGTTTACTGTCTGAGAATCAGACAGGTATAGACACAAAAATTTTTAAAAAAAAGTTTAATTTGTCTCAACCCGAGTTTAAAATTTTCTATGAGGGTGAGGCTGTTGTGTTTATTTCTCTCGCAAACACTGAACTCATACTGAGCTGTGAAAATTATAAAAAAATTTGTAAAGCCGTTGTGACATCTCTTGAACAGCTTCACTTAAACAATCCAGAAAAGCCTGATTATCATTTCGGCGAATTAGTGCACGTGACTAACAAATTTTTAGGTTTTGATAAAAATTTATTTCTGACGAGGATACTAAAAGACTTGGTCGAATTGAAAATTATGAAAATTCAACAAAACCGATATTCTTTAAAAAGTTTTAAAGTAAAAGTAGCAAGTGAAGAACAAAACCAAGTTGATCAAATCAGTAAATGTTTTGGCCCAGAATCGAACCAAATTTATACTATTCAGCAATTGAGCGATAAATTAGATATTGGCTGCGAGGTCATTCATGCGGTTCTGAAAGAAAAGATAAAACAAGGTTCGTTAGTGCAAATAAGTGTTAAGAGATACTGCTCAATAGAATTAATTGAGAAGATTAAAACAAAATGTGTCTCACTAGTTGAACAGAGTATAAATGATTCTTTTTCGGTTGCTGATTTTAAAAAAATAACTTGCTTAGGAAGGAATCAAGCAATTGAGTTGCTCGAATACCTTGATCGAAGTCGGGTAACGCTAAGGGTAAAAAATTATAGGGTTTTAAGAAAAAATCGAGGTTGAGTTGCGATTCTGTTACTATTTGGTAGGAAGAGCGACATCCCCGGTGGGGTGCCCGGTCTTCAAAACCGGTGAAATACTTTAATTAGTGTTTGGTGGGTTCGACTCCTACCTCTTCCGTGAAAAATTTAATCGTTTCAATGAGCGTAACAATTACTATGAACGTAAGATAAAGAAAACTTGAGGAAAAAATGATGAAAAATATAATAATGCTAATTTTCATGTTGGTAGTATCTGGCGGAACTTTCGCTTCCGAATGCAAAGTCGTAGTAAATGGTAACGATATGATGCAATACGATGCCACTTCAATCAGTGTGGGAAAAAACTGCGACAATTTCGAGATTACTTTAAATCACTCTGGTCAGCTTGATAAAGCGATTATGGGGCACAACATCGTTATAGTTCCTACCGAATCATTCAATGACATTATAGGCATAATTAACATGGATGCTGGTATCGATAACGGGTTTCTTCCAGAAGACAACCGCATAATAGCAAAAACTGCTATGATTGGCGGCGGCGAGAGTACAAGCATTACGTTTGCGACGTCTCAGTTAAATCCCGGTACAGAATATACTTTTTTCTGCTCTTTCCCAGGCCACTATGGGATAATGCGTGGAAAATTGACTATCTAATTAAGCACAAACATAATTTGACTTATGGGGATCGTAACCCGGTTCCCGCCGAGTCCCACAGGACATCTACACCTCGGCGGAGCAAGAACAGCAATCATAAACTGGCTTTTCGCAAAGCAAAATAATGGAAAGTTTGTCGTCAGGATGGAGGATACCGATATGCGGCGGTCCTCCAGACAATATGAGTCTTCGATACTCAGCAGCCTAAAGTGGATGGGTTTAGACTTTGATGACACGGTCATTCGCCAGAGTGAAAGAGGTGAAACTTATAAGAAGGTTATAAATCAGTTGTTGGACGCTGATAAAGCCTACAGGTGCATCTGCACCCCAGAAAGAATCGAGAAGCTCAGAGCTCAGCAGCAAAAAAAGGGATTGAAGCCGAAGTATGATCGGAGGTGCAGGAGCAAAGGTGTTCCTGTAGATACGGATTTATCTTTCGTTGTTAGGTTAAAAAGTCCTGAAAACGGTGTGGTTCGGTTCAAAGATTTCATTCAAGGAAATGTGGAATTCCAGAATAGTGAGTTAGACGACCTTATAATAGCAAGGTCGGATGGAACCCCAACCTACCATTTGACTTCAGTCGTAGACGATATTGATGCAAAGATTTCTCATATTATTCGAGGCGATGACCATTTGAATAATACCCCAAGGCAAATTCATATTTATGATGCTCTCAATTTGACCCCTCCAATTTACGGGCACATTCCACTTCTTCATTCAAATGATGGAAAAAAATTATCTAAGCGCTCTGGCCTCGGTGATATTAAGAGTTTTGAAGCGATTGGTATATTACCTAAAGCCTTGGTTAATTATCTCGTTAATATTGGGTGGTCAGGAAGTGATGGAGAAGAAGTTAGAAATATTGAGGAGATTTATTCTGACTTTGACTTAAAATCTATATCGAAAAGCTCAGCACGGTTTGATCAGAAAAAATTATATTGGTTCAATCAAAAATATATGGTTGCTAGTCCACCTAGTTCATTAGTTGAGATTTTTAAAACTTTTATCGACAAATCGGATTCATTCGAATCTTCGCTTTTGGAAGAGGTAATAAGTTTATATGCAGAACGTGCTAATACGATCAAGGATATGGCCGAAAAAAGCTTTTTCTTCTTTCAAAAGCCTACTGTTTTTAATGCGAAAGCGAAGGAAAAATTTATTGATTTAAGAGCGATTGAATTAATCTCTACCACGATAAGCCGCCTCAGGATTATGGAAGAATGGGATTCCGAGTCGATACGTAGGGAGTTGAAAAGAATAGTCGAGGAAAACAGCATCGGGTTCTCCGCGCTTGGGCAGCCAATTAGAATTGCTTTATCCGGAAGCACTAATTCCCCAGATATAGCCGAAATACTTAACATTTTGGGGCGGGAAGAAAGTTTGGCTAGAATGGAGTTCGCTGTTAAAAATCTAAAAACCTGGTTGCAGTTTAAAGCGTAATAACCAGGATCAATTTAAATGCTTTATGTGTATAATAACAGTTGTGATTATTAATGAGGTATAATTTCCCATTTACGGGGCTATAGCTCAGCTGGGAGAGCGCTACAATGGCATTGTAGAGGTCGGCGGTTCGATCCCGCCTAGCTCCACCACGATTCTAACAAGAAGGATTAGTCCCCTTCGTCTAGAGGCCTAGGACACCGCCCTTTCACGGCGGCAACAGGGGTTCGAATCCCCTAGGGGACGCTATCTATTCTTTAAAAATCGTAAGATATAATCTTTGGTTAACACCGATACACGAAAGTTTACCTAGACGTAATTATGGATAATATAGTGTTATACTCTATGATCGAACGAGGTCAAACCTTAACCTCTGTTACACTATCTTCAAGAGCGTGACATATTTTCTAATTTCAATTTCTTACACACCCGCTTCGAATTATTTGAAATCCTTTGTCTAAGTAAAAACTTATGCAGTTTTTAATTTGCTCTACTTCTGTAAATGGCTTTTCATACGACCAAATAGAATTTTTCGCATCCTTATAAGACCAATAAGAAGCGGTACCTTTTATCGGACAATACGAGGTATGCTCCTCTTTCTTGAATGGTATTTCAGAGAAAATGTCGTTCGGAAAGTAGAAAGTCGGCTCTAAATATTTCCCTTTGTAATGCTCGCGTAATTCAATTACCCGATTAGATTCAGCTAGAAGCATTCTTTTAAATAAGATTTTAAAAGTTTCATTGCGACTGATTGTGATCGCGAAATGATCTTTCATATATTTGTCACTCTCTAGGTACTATTTCAATTACACTGGTCTGGAAAAGTTTCAATGATTTCTTTAAATCCCTCAGAAAAAAATTGCTCTCTACTAGAATATAAGCCCCTCAAATCACAGTTATTATAATAAAATTTCATTGCATTGATTTTAGCATTCCAGGTTTTCTGATCCATTAATCCTAATTTGTATTGATAATAATCGTTTTCAGCAAGAAACCATGCAATTTGTACTCCGTTTCTATGAGCTATTTCAATGGGTGATAAGTTAAGATCGTATATGTTTTGACCTAAGACTGATGTGAAATCTATGCCTCGTTCATTAAAACTTTTAATTAAAGAAATTCCCATCGCAGACCGGTCTTGTTGCTGACCAGCTATCGCAATTTTTTGGGTTTGTCGCATCTCTAATCCAACGAATAGTAAGGATCCAACTATTCCTGTAATACCGAGCAACTGTATTATCCTGTCGATGTTGATACTCATTTTAGACACTGGTTTAATTCCAATCGTACATTGAGTTTTGTACGCTAATGGTTTTTTCTCCAAGTTAATTAAGTTTTAAGAATTAACAATTCAAATACAATTAGTGCTATTATAAATTAATAAAATTTTCTGTTTCTGTCTATGGCTATATTTTCGAAAAATCATGTTTCAATTTATTACGAAGATTCTGGGGAGGATCTCCCAGCAGTATTGCTTTTAGCCCCAGGAGGCATGAAGTCCTCCTTGGACTTTTGGAATCATACACCCTGGGATCCGCGTAAAGAGCTTAACGGAAGCTATCGTATAATCGCTATGGATCAAAGAAACGCCGGTCGTTCAACTGCGCCAGTGATGCCTCAGGATGGCTGGCATAATTATATAGAAGACCAACTCGCGTTGATGGATCACCTTGGTATTGATAAATTTAACATAGCTGGGATGTGTATTGGTGGGCCATATTGTCTGGGCATAATTGATTCGGCACCCGGCAGGGTTATCACAGCTACTATCTTTCAGACGATTGGTTTAGACAATAATAGAGAAGCCTTTTATCAATTGTTTGATGAGTGGGCGTTTGAGGTTGGTTCGCGGGACAGTAGCATAAGTCCAGAAGTATTTGATGCCTTCAGAACTAATATGTTTGGTCCAAATGATGTTTTTTTTAATCTTAATGAATCCTTCTTGCCATCTTGCAACACCCCTCTCCTAGTTCTTATGGGTGATGATTTGTTTCATCCAAAATCTACCTCTGAGCTAATAGTAGAAAAAGCGCCTAATGCTCAGCTAATAAAGTCTTGGAAAGCTGGGGAAGCGCGAGAGTCTGCTATTTTAGAATGCCGACAGTTCTTAGACGTACACAATTAATTGAATTTGACAAGATGTCGTAATTTTTAAAAAAGCTTTTTAATTTAGTTAGAATTTGCAGGTTAGTCGATATTAAAGACAAGCAGGGAGATCTCATTAAAAAACTGCTCCGCTAGGTCCTCTAATTCTTTTTTTGTTCTGTCCTGAATTGGATGGGTTATAAAAACACCGTCTGCATCGAACCCTAATGATTTTGCATGACTGTCTGCAGATGTTTTAAATGGCTCTGATGCGATGAATCCGCCTGGAATTCCTCGGGAGTCTAGTTCTCTAATGTCCTGCAAACTGCAGGACGTACAAGAACCTCAGTCGGCTAATCCTTGAACTACAACATCAACCTCTGTTGTAATTTTTTGTAGGAGATTTATAGGTGCAGGCCGGGCGAATGTGGGTTTTTTATATCGTTTTGTCTGCACCCCTTTCTGAGCGAATAACTTTTCTATTCGATCTAAAAAAACATCACCTTTTGCTTTTGAAATGTCTATTAAGCCGACTGTTACGTCAGGTGTGGCTTTAATTTTTTTTAACGGTTTTCTGAACATGGGCTCGAGCTCACCGGTCGGGTCTAGTAAGTGTTGCATTAGTTTTTTATCTCCTTTGTTACTGGATTAGTGCCAGCTTCTCCATTCATTAACCATCCTGGTATGATTGCCGAAAAAAGTCCGGCTGCACCACCAGCTCTTATAAGAGTTATACCAGAATTCCTAAATTTTGGAACATTTTTTTTGTCCGTTTCGGCGCCCTCATCTAAATCGGTTGTTATCATACCAAAGTTGCCTCCTGCAGGAACTAGGGTTTCTTTGTAAAGGGCTTCAGCAGTTGTTTTTTTGTCCCATCCACTTCTATCGAAAACATTGCCATGTTCAGGCCCGATGACTACTATTGTATCCGATGCATTAGCCATATCTACGTGGTTAATGATCCTGAGGCTTCCCGATATTGATTTAATCAAGCTTTCAGGTTTGCGGGAATTCTGATCTATCACGCCCACAGGCCCATCAGCTGAAAGTAAAGTGACCGTAGAAACGCTCCTATCGAATCCGTTGTCCTCGGCGAGGGTAGTCCAAGGAGAAGATTCATCTTCTGCTATGCAGAATCCTAGTTTAGAGGGAGTACCAAAGGTAGCCTGGTCTACTTCTTGTGGTTTTCCACCACCAACATTTCTTATTGTGAGTTGCAATGCACGCCCTATTGTTGAATTTGCGCGGTTTCCTTGTCCTAAAACATTACCTTGCCAATTCATGTTTATTTTTTTCCTAATGTCGCCATTAACTACTATGATTGGACCAGATAGCCATGTTGTTGCTAATAATCCATGGAGGCAATAACTCGGATCTAGCGCCGCCTCAACAGAGGCTATTACCACCGGTAAAAATTCAGGTTTACAACCTGCCATTACCGAATTTATAGCGACTTTTTCGACGGTGCAGGGTTGTAGGTTAGGTGGCATCAAACCAAGTGATTCTAAAGGATCTCTTTGAGTGCCTTGCAACATCAAGTAAACCCTTTCTTTCGTAGGTGGTACAACTGGCAATCCATCAGACCAGCCTCTTTCAAAACAGAATTCGATTTCATCTTCAAATTTGTTTATAGGTAGATTTCTGGAACTAAATTTTATTCCACCGAATTTTACCACTAATTTTTCGAAAACACCTGATTCAACCGATTTTGAGCCACAACCCGGTTTTCGGTCTGGTAAATTGTAGTTTTCCTCAGAAAAATTGAACATTTTTTTCCATTCTTGTTTGTCCCATCCAATTAGCCGGCTGGTTTCTGATTTATTTTCAATTTTCACGACCGTTGGGACTGTTTCAATTTCATGTTGGAAGGATATTTCGAGGTTACTGTCTTCTTGAACATCCAAATCATTAAAAAGGTTTGGGTTATCTTGGACGATTATTTTTAATGCTGAAGTATTTTTTTGGATGTCGGCGAGTAATGGTAGGATTAACTCGCAAGTCGGACAATCATGTTTTAAAAAAACAAGGATTCTTTCATTCATGATTATAATCTCTCTGGTTTTGCATGCTTTAATAATATATCGCTGTGTTCCCATGCTTTTTCAAATCTTTGGGCAGCCTGGTGCATTTCTTCCGTATCCTTGGTTTGGGAGGTGCCTTCAACGATACCATTTAAAGCCCAGCCATTTTCTGGGTGCCTTCTTAAATCTTCCCAAAAAATAGTCGTAGCCTCCTGCGCCCTGCCAATCTTCAAAAGAAGCGAACCTAATTCTCTCCTTACAGGAAATCGCCACTCGGGTGGCTCCATATAATTCAGATCATCCTCAGCAATAATTGCCTGATGATAAAGTGCTATTGCTTTTTCAATTTTTCCTAAAGCAGCGGCTATTTCCGCTTCGAGTACTTTTTCGGCAATCAGTAAAATATCCTCGACTGTGTTAGAAAATATTTGCTGTTTCCGAATTTCTTTTCTGTCGATTATTTCCTTTAATTTATCAAATTCCGCGGAGGCTTTTTGCAAATTATCAGTGTTTACATAGGCGGTGCCCCTGGCAAAGCTCTCAAGTCCATTAATAAGTTGTGATTCACTATTTTTTCTTTGACTAGCTAAGATCGTGTCCCATTTTGCGAATGTTCTATTGGTCAGTATTGGGAGGACATACCTTCCTTGGGCTATCAAGCTATTGGTGATCTTATTACCTGCTCTACTTGCAATGCGGTTAGCTGATTTGATTGATTGCTTGTAATTGCCTTGTTCTAAATATGCGTACCAAATAAAATCATCGGCATGTGCGATGCTTGATTTGGCGCTCATCGGAAGACTTACAAGGTGTGCCTTAGAATCAATTTTCCAATGTTTTGAAAAATTTTCGGCAGTTCGGATGGCTAACAGATTTTGTTCAATAGATTTTTGGTACTCCCCGGTTCTAATATAAATGTGCGCAGGCATGTGTACCATATGAGCCACCGAAGGCATGGTATTAGCCAAACGTTCGGCGTGGGGAAGAGCTATGTGAGGCGTTTGAGAGTCTTCATAAATGTGGATAAATAAATGATCCGCTCCAGGATGATTTGGATGATTATTTAATGCCTCATTCAGTGCACCTACAGCCTCCATTGTACCAGGGCGGGGGGCTCCATCCGGTGTCCAATAATCCCATGCATTCTCTGTCATGAAAGCTTCGGCAAATAGAGTACTTATATCTGGATTAGAGGGATATTTTTTATGTAGTTTAAGCATAGCCTCTGTGTAACTCCGATCTTTACTTTTGTGTGCTTTTTCTAGAGGTAGGTATACCTTACTTAGTGCATCAACAAGTTCTTCGACTAAAGGACTTGCTTGTGATCGTAAGTCTATAGCTTTTTGAATCGCTTTAAGCCCCTCTTTTTTTGGGTCATCTTTAAAAGCTAAATAACGACTGTTTGGATTTCCCTTGGCATTTAACGCAATACCCCATAGTGCGGCCACACACGTTTTGTCTTTTTCGAAAGCCGCTTCGAATGAGATTAGAGCGTTTGCAAATTGAAAACCATAAAACCAGTTAAGACCCTGATCAATATAAGGTTGAGCTGACTCATCACATGAACTGGAGATTGCAGCGTATTTAGGCTCTGTAGTGATTAATGGGACTTTCGCCTCCGATGAATTTGCTTTTAGGATGCAGAAAAATGTTATTAGGCTATAAGAGGTAACGATGAGAAGTTGGGAGGTTATTTTTTGGTACATGATTGTCGTCTCCAAGTATGTTTTCTTAGTATCAAAAAGATCTCATAACCAATTTCTAAAAATATTTTAAATATTGGGATTTTCATAACTTTCGCAATTTTATTCAATTGTGGAATTCTAGCCCAAATTTCAATAAATGCATCTGTTCCAACGAATAGATTTCCATTACTGTCTGAGACGTGAAGCTTTTCCAAAGCCTTGCCCTTGTCGATTTTCTCCTCATTTATATTGCTAATTGCCTTCCAATGAGCGTCTTTTGGCTCAATTTTTCTTTTATAAAAATTTATTTCACGTGTACACAAAGGACACTGGTCATCGTAATATACTGTGATAGTTGGTTGTTTAGATTTTAAATTTGTCAATGTGAGGCTCCTCTTAAGACAGTGTCACAGCAAATATTTCTATTGTCTAGTAAAACTTATTTGGGTGTAAGAAACATGAAGAGTTTGCATGGTATAGATGACGCTATATTATTTATTCAAGGTGGAACAGGAGGAATTGGCGGAGGTCTAGCTGCCTATGCTTTAGAAAATTTTTCGTGGAAAAAAGTTTTTGTTTCTTATAGTAACGTTGATAGGTTAGCTGATTTAAAAAACCTCGTGGGAAACAAAAAAAATATTTGTGAGTTTATCCATTTAGATATGGAGTCTGATCAAAGTATTGAAGAAGCCGCAAATAAAGTTTCACAGACTAGTTCTCATTTAGACGTATTAATAAATGCGGGTGGATTTTTGCATGATTCGGACACAGTTCCAGAAAAAAGGCTTGAGGATATAAAGCGTAATAATCTTTTAAAATCTTTTAATATCAACGCGGTTGGGCCTTTATTGATGGCGAGGCATTTCAGTCAATTATTCGATAAAAATCGCAGATCAATTATAGTGAATATTTCAGCGAAGGTAGGTAGCATTAGTGATAATCATCTGGGGGGCTGGTATTCTTACCGCGCCGCAAAGGCAGCTTTGAATATGTCTACAGTAAACACTTCTATTGAACTGGGAAGGAAGTTACCGAAACACATATGCATAGCATTGCACCCCGGTACAACGGACACAAGATTATCAAAACCTTTTCAGAGAAGAGTGCCTTCTAGGCAACTTTCATCAGCGGAGCAGACGGCAGAGAGATTATGGGAAGTGATTGCTAAATTAGATTACAATGATACGGGAAAATTTTTTAGTTGGGATGGTAGCGAGATTACTTGGTAAAATGAGAAATACTTCTTCAGAGAGGATTGCAAGCGCAAGCGTTTGGGACATTAATCAAATTGAGCAATTTTTAAAATCTGCGATATTGCCGGCTAGAATAAGTTGTATAACAACTGATGGATATCCCCATATCATGTCTCTATGGTTTCTCTATGATAGCCAATGTTTGTATTGTAGTGTTCAACGGAGAACTTTAATTTCAAAGTGGTTGCAAAACAACCCCCTTTGTGGATTCGAGATAGCGGGTGATAATGCACCTTACAAAGGTGTTAGAGGTCGTGGCAAGGTTTCAATTACTGGAGCCGTAAACAACCCCGTTTTGCCCTTACTGGTCGATAAATACCTTGGAAGCAGAACTTCCCCCCTTGCATTTAGTTTATTATCGAGAGAGGAGACGGAACTTACCTTGGTTATTAAGCCTTCGTGGATGACGTCCTGGGATTACTCTAGAAGAATGGTCAAATCTGATTAATCTTCTTTGAGTTTGTTTTCTTCAAAAAATTCTTTCATAGATTTAGCGATGTTTTTAGCGTCAAAATATGGTTCAAAATTAGCACCGACTAAATCAACTACTTTTGCATGTTTTAGATATCTTGCTGTGTTTTGGTGGCCTAGATATAAAACATCATCAGTTGCGCACATTAGCATAACAGGGCACTTTAAGTTATCTAAAAATTCTTGAAATGTATAGTCCCAAACACATTTATAAATCATACCTCTTATCTTCCACGCTCTTAGTGCACCATAAAATTCATCATTCATGTTATCTAGATCTTTATCGCCCCCTAAGTTGTAAATATAATCCCAAGTGGCTTGCAGGTATTTCGCATCATGAGAGGGGCCCACTGAGCCACTAAATTCTTCTCGAAACGGAATCGCTTCCTCTGGGCTGAGCAGCAACGCGCCTATCATAGTGCAGGATAAGACTTCGTTGGGATATTTGGCTGCAAGCTCTGCAGCCATTCCTGCACCAGTATGGTTGCCAAAAGTATGATATTGCTTGTAGCCTAATACCTTTATGAAATCGTGTATATAACTTGTAAGTTCGCTGATGGATTTTATTTCGGGAGGGTCGAAAGAACCGCCGAATCCCGGTAAGTCAGGTGCAATGCAATGGAACTCTTCGCAAGATGCAAGAATAGTTTTTTCATACATTTTGGCGCCGCTTACATTTTGATGTAAAAAAACGATAGGTGCTTTATGCTCTGGTCCACCCTGGTAGTAATGAATTGAGCCGTTCGGAGTATCGATATATTTTTTTTGCATTTTTTAATAATTAATCACATTATCAGCAAAGTCATCCATTGCAGCTCGCAATGTATCTTTAGTTCCAGCATGAATAGCAAGCTGATTTACGCCGGCTTTTTCCAATTCTGCGATTCTTTTTTTTATCTCATCTCTTGTCCCAGTGAGCGTTGTTTCTTTGATCATTTTTTCGGTAACTAGGTCCGCATGTTCTTTTTGAAAAGTGTGGACGTATTCTTTATAAAGATCTAGATGTCTGGTTTCAACAGACGCTTCCGGCGTTCTGTAGGCTTGTTTAAAATTCATAATATCTTCTCTAACATCGGCTGGTAAGGCTTCAGGATTTTTGCTGGCAGATAGAGCAAAAATATTACACTGAGATGTTACATATGCTCCGACAGCCTCCTGCATGCTTTCTAAGGAATCACTTTGACTACAGACATGAGCCGCGGTAGATAGCATCACATAAATATCATCCATGGTCCGTCCGCTTTTTTCAGCTCCTTTTCGAACATGCTGAAGAGCGTATTCAAGCAAGCTGTCGCCTACAGCGCCGAACAGAATAACTCCGTCTGCCACTTCTCCAGCCATTTCAAGGGCTTTAGGCCCGCTAGCCGCGACAAAAACATCAATTTTATCTTTTATGTTGATCCAGCCACTATCTGGGTTGAGAAATTGAATCATTCTCTCTCTTTCTCCTTCCCGATATTCAACCCTCTCACCTTCGAATAAACCTTTACAAATTTTTATATGTTCTTTTACGTCATTTAATTTCGCAGCAGGCATGCCCATTGCTCGCCTAGCGGTATTTCCAGTCCCAATTCCCATAATTACTCTTCCTGGTGCAATTACGTTGAGGGTTGCAAAACTATTTGCTGTGACCGGAGCGATTCGAGATTTAGGATTGGTTACATTGGTACCTAATTTGATTTTGTTTGTTTTATCCCCGCACAGCGCTAAACATTGGTATGGATCGCCGCAGATCATTTGTGAATCATATAGCCATGCGTGGGTGAAACCTTTCTTTTCGGCATATGCCACGTCATCAGCAATTTGAGTAAACGATAGAAACGAAAATCCATAATCCATAATAGCTCCCCAAAATTCTTTATATTTTACTAAACCCTAAAATAAATTGGAGCATTCTACAAGAACAATTATATTTTCTATGCGCTTTCGTCTAAAATGGAGGCAGTTTGTCCACTGTGCCCAAAACAGGCACCTGCCGCCATCTCAACTGCTATGAAACAACTTTCTATTATAGAATCGTTTGAACAGCCAGCATTTTTAGCTTCCGTGAGGATTGAATCTATCAAGGATCGCTTTGCACCGAGGGTCATGAGGCTAGCATTAATAGAAAGCATAGCTAAATTTTGGTCGCTGGTATGCATGTGACAATTACGCAGAAATATTTTATATGAATTATATTTATCTCGATGATTAGTATGATTATCAGCTTGGCTACAATTAGATTCCTTTTCTAGCCATTCATTCGTCGCTTCTAGATCAGTGAATGCATAAAGCGCAGCAGAGCCAGCGCCTAGCCATGCTGCCTCGGATATCTGTTTTTCAGATGCTTTTGCTTTTTGCGCGAGTCTCACGTGGTATTCAATACAGTAAGCGCATTTTAGTGTGTGAGCACAACAAACAGCTATAAGTTCTTTATCTTTTAGGGATAGAGCACCCGCTTCAAAACAATTAGAAGCAAAGTTGTTAAAAGCTGTATATTGATGAGGCGCAAGTTCTGCAAACAAGCTTGTATTTTCAAGATTTTTATGGGAATAGAGTTCAGTTTTTGTCATAGAAATACCTTTTAGATTCAGATTCTGGTAGTCTTAATGGTAGTCTAAACAATCTGTCTCAGTAAATACAAAAAAACTAGTAACAAGGGGTATTGTCGTGGCAACTATTTCAACTATTCAGAAAAGAGATTTGGATTCAATCTTCCATCCAATGGCGAATTTCTCAGAACTTAATGAAGCAGGGCCTTTAATGGTCGTGAGAGGCGAGGGAATTTATTTATATGACGAACATGATAATCAGTACATTGACGGTTTGGCCGGATTATGGTGTACATCCCTGGGGTATGCAAATGAGGAAATTGCTGAGACCGCCTATGAACAAATGAAGAAACTTTCGTATCAGCATTTATTTAAGGATAAGAGTTCAGTGATTTCGATGGAACTAGCGGAAAAATTGAAAGAAATGGTACCCGGTAATTTTTCTAAGGTGTTTTTTGGACTTTCCGGATCTGATGCAAACGATACTCAGATAAAGTTGGTTCGTTATTATAATAACGTTATTGGAAGGCCGGAAAAGAAAAAAATTATTGGTCGAAAGAAAGGGTATCACGGAATAGCCTCATATGCTGCCAGCGCGACCGGTAATGAAATGTATCACAAGGGTTTTGATCTCCCTATTGAAGGTTTTTATCATGTGGACTGTCCCCATTATTATTGGAACGCTGAAGAGGGTGAATCGGAAGAAGCCTACTGTGATAGGTTGGCAATTAATCTTGAAAACTTCATTATTGAACAAGATCCAAAGACAGTAGCAGCGTTCATAGCTGAACCTATCATGGGTGCAGGAGGGGTAATCGTTCCCCCCGACATGTACTTTAAAAAAATCCATCCCGTATTAAAAAAATACGACGTACTATTTATTGCTGACGAAGTTGTGACAGGTTTTGGCAGGACGGGAAATCCTTTTGGTTGTGAAACCTTTGATTTTATCCCTGATACTGTAACATTGGCTAAATCGTTAACGTCCGCATATCAGCCATTGAGTGCTGTGATGATTCCGGACTTTATGTATCAAGCAATTCTTTCAGCCAGTAAGGAAATGGGTATATTTGGTCATGGTTTTACGTACAGTGGCCACCCAGTCGCGGCGGCGGTTGGGTTAAAAGTTCTTGAAATCTACCAGCGAGATAAAATTTTCGAAAAAGCGTCGAAGTTAGGGGAAAGTTTCCAAGCAAAATTGAATAGTTTGGCGACTCATCCTCTGGTAGGAGAGATAAGAGGAAAAGGGTTGATAGGGGCTTGCGAACTTGTCAGAGATAAAAAAAAGAAAATACCATTTCCAGCGGATAAAGCTGTTGGTGCATACTGCTTAGAGAGAATGAAAAAAAATGGCTTACTTGCCCGAGCTATAGGCGATGCTATGTGCTTGTGTCCCCCTCTCATCTCCTCTGAAGATGAAATAGGTGAAATCTTTTTTAGATACACAAAATCATTGGATGAAACGTTAGATTGGGCTCATAGACAGGGTCTTTTGGTCGCATAAACTAGTTATTAAATTAATTCGTAGATGTGCCGATTATAACAATGTGTTAACGCGGGTAAATGTATCGATTGGGTTGAATTGCTGAGCAAATTAATTTCAGAGTTCAACCAATCGAACAGAGCGAGCCAATTTAATTCTAATATTTTTTTATGCGTCATGCGTTATACGGCATGAAAAAGTTGGTTATTCAGATTTTAATAGACCATCAAATTTTATGGGCGAAGAAGAATGTTGTAAGTTTGGGGGCTTGTTTTTTGGAGTCCGAGAACCTTTACTAGTTCTCGGTTCAACAGCCAAAAGATGAATTCAGCCTATAGAACTTATTACAGCAATTTCTAATTATGATTTAATCGATAGTTGCGAATTTCTTGATGGATTATACCTTGCTTCCGCCTAGAAAATATGACTTGTCTTAAAAGCAAGAAATAGTCAAGTTAACTTTTAATTGTTGGTCATAACCTAGGTAGTTAGAAATACTTCCTATAGCAATGTCTGGTAACAAGGCTTTTCCCGAGACACAAATACTCCCGATCTGTGGCATTTTTGTTTGTGATTATTTAAATTCATCCCGTAGTACAGGCGCGGTTTGAACTGAATTTTAAAGATCAATATTTCCCAGAATAATTTTTTTCTAGGCTATTCCTTTGTTTAGGTTCAGAGTTTCCAGATGCTTAGTGTTTGCAAGTTCAAGAACTTTGTACGGTATTTTATTTTCAAAAATGGTTATGGATGTATTTGGGACGATTTCATATTTTTTCCGAAGAGAATCTTTAACTAAAAGCTTTCTTTTTAGTAAGTCTTTGATTATTAGTCCGTGAGTTATAATGGCTAATTCTCCACTAAGTGGTTTGCCAGCGCTAATAATTTGCTCCCACGCAAAGTCGACTCGTTTTTCGAATTTTTCTAGGTCTTCACCTCCAGGAGGGGCAAAGTCGTCTTTAAATACCTGGGTACTATTAATATCTTTATAAAATTTTCCTTTAAGTTCTCCAAAGTCTCTTTCCCGTAAATTCTCTGACCATTGACATGGAATGTTCTGTCTACTCGCAAATTTTTCGATTGTTTGTTTAGCTCTTATAAAATCGCTAGACAGTATTTTTGAGATATTTCTCCCAGATAAACTTTCCTCTAAGGAGGTAGCCTGCTCCCTTCCAACGTCGTTTAGTGGGGTGTCTGCTGTCTGTACAAACCCTTTTTGATTTCCGTCGGTTTCCCCATGTCTTATAAGCAAAATGTTCATGTCAAGGATTTAATATATTATTACTCCTCTAGTGTTTTTGCCAGATTCAAGGTCTTCGAATGCTAGTGGAGCTTCGTCGATGGAATAGGTTCGAGTAATTAAACGATCCAACTCTAGTTTACCTTGTTTGTAGAGGTCTAAATACATTGGGAAGTCGACTTTGAAGTTCGCATTTCCGTACAGACTTCCTTTGATCGTTTTACCGGTAAATGGCATTATCATGGCATTGATAGTAAAACTGTCTTCTGCTCGCCCAACACCAACTAAAATCGTTGTACCATTTATTCTAGTTGATTTAAAGCAAGCCTCTACTAGTTTGCCGCTTCCTACGACCTCAAAAGCGTAATCGACTCCAATCCCATTAGTTAAGCTTTTGATTTCTTTATGAGCCGGATTTGCTGGGTTTATCGAGTGTGTTGCTCCGAAGGTTTTTGCAATCTCCATCTTTTCTTCTGACAAATCGACTGCTATTACTTGGGATGCCCCTGCTATTCTGGCGCCTTGGATAACGTTCAGTCCGACTCCCCCGCACCCAAAAACCGCTACAGTACTTCCCGGTTCAACTGATGCTGTTTTGATAGCGGCGCCAACGCCAGTTGTTACTCCACAACCAACCAAGGCCGCTGCCTTAAAGTCAATATTTTTATCAATTGATACGACGCATGCTTCAGGGACGACGCAGTATTCGGCCATATTCCCTAGGAATGACATAACGGCTATCTCTTCCCCATTTAAACTAACTCGACTGGTACCGTCAAGCAACCCACCATGAGGCTTATTTTCTCTACAGTGATAAGGTTCGGATCTTAAACAGTTGTAGCAGTCCCCGCAGTTCGGTATGAAAGACAATACAACATGATCCCCTGGTTTAACTTGCGTAACTGATTCGCCGATCTTTTCAACGATGCCGGCCCCCTCATGACCCAAAACGGATGGCAGTTTCCACCCAATGGTGCCATTAATGATTGATAGATCAGAGTGGCAAATGCCGGTTGCCTTCATTTTTATTAATACTTCACCTATTTTTGGTTCGGCTAAGTCTACATTTTCAACACTAAATTTATTGATTTCATGCGCGACAACGGCTTTCATAATTTATACCTCTAACCTTTGTAAAACCTACTTTAATTTACGCTTTAAGATAATGATAAACCAAACCCACTTTGCACGATAGTTTTAAATTATCCATTTTAATTTTACTCGCAATAAGTCAATTTCAGTGCAGCAAACGCTGATATTGGGAAAATTTACTTTGTCCGCATGGCTATCAAAAAATTTAGGTTTCTCGTTCTAAAGTACGCCCTTAGATTGTGCAATTACAAATCAAGCGCACTGATTTAGTGCGCTTTACTCAAAATTAGAAAAAACCTACAAAAAAACCTGCTTTTTTTATCTGGCTAAGTGGGCATGATTTTTGCGGATTTGTAATTCACTATAAACCAAGGAGGATTCCGCTGTTATGAAATCAAAATTAGAATATATTTGGTTGGATGGCTTTACACCCACCCAATCTTTAAGAAGTAAAACCCAAGTAGTTGACAACTTTAGTGGCGAATTAAAGGACTGCCCTATGTGGTCATTTGATGGCAGTTCAACCGAACAAGCGACTGGCGACTCCTCTGACTGCCTCCTGAAACCGGTGGCGATTATACCAGATGAAGGGAGAGAGGATGCTTTTTTAGTGATGACCGAAGTCTTAAATGCAGATGGTTCACCTCACGTCACTAATGGCAGGGCTACAATTGATGACGATGATGACGATTTTTGGTTCGGATTCGAGCAAGAATATTATTTGTGGGACACTAAAACTAACTTACCCCCGGGGTTTCCTGCTGGGGGTTATCCTGGTCCCCAAGGTCCTTACTATTGTTCAGTAGGAGCCCAAAATGCTCATGGTAGAAGCTGCGTCGAGGATCATCTTGACTTATGCTTAGCATCAGGTTTAAACGTTGAAGGGATAAACGCAGAGGTTGGCGCCGGTCAATGGGAATTTCAAGTATTTGCAAAAGGGGCAAAAAAGGCAGGAGATGAAACTTGGCTAGCTCGATACATTCTCGAGCGTACCGGGGAAGACTATGGATATGCTATCAATTATCATCCAAAGCCTTTCGGCGAGCTGGATTGGAACGGTTCTGGAATGCACGCCAATTTTTCTAACGGCGTGATGAGAGAGTCCGGAAAAGAAGAAACTTTCACCAAGATTTGCGAAGAATTTGGGAAAAATATTGAGCGACATATTAGCGTCTACGGTGCGGATAACCATAAGCGATTGACAGGTCTTCACGAAACCCAGTCAATCGACAAGTTTAGTTATGGTGTGTCCGATAGGGGGGCTTCTATTCGGATTCCAGTGGGGACTGTGACCGACGGGTGGAAAGGCCGGCTTGAAGACAGGCGAACAGCGTCTAATGCGGATCCTTACAAAGTGGCTGCTGCGATCATAAAAACCACAAAAGAAGCGTTAAAATAGTTATCCTCCTTAAATAATGCTTCTCAGGGGTCGGCACGGGCCGGCCCCATCCTTATTTCGGCATCCTCCTTGCCATTGCAGATTAACAAAAATAGATTCTTGGGTATAATGTTCATTATTATATACACTATGCTCTTATGTACTTATGACATTTAAAAATAACAAATATGGCGTAATGCCCAGTATAAAATACGCCCCTTTCGAACCAATTAAAATCAATCGCTCATGGCCAGAAAAAAGAATCACTCGCGCTCCAAAATGGTGCAGTGTAGATCTAAGGGATGGCAATCAGGCCTTAATCGAGCCAATGGATGCAGAGCGGAAATTGTCTATGTTTCTCAAGCTTGTCGAAATTGGTTTTACGGAAATTGAAGTTGGGTTCCCTTCTGCATCTGAGACTGATTTTGAGTTCGTCAGAAAAATTATTGAAGATGATTTGATCCCGGATAATGTAACTATTCAAGTTCTTACCCAAGCTCGACAAGAGTTAATCGAGAGAACATATGAAAGTCTTCAGGGAGTAAAAGATGGTATTGTTCACCTCTATAATTCAACTTCGACTTTACAAAGGCGAGTAGTTTTTGGGCTAAATGAGTCTGGGATTATTGATATTGCTGTCAAGGGCGCTGAGTTTTGTAAGAACTTTGAAAAACACTTGGGTGACACAAAAATTCGCTATGAATATTCACCTGAAAGTTTTACTGGAACTGAACTTCCCTTTGCTAAAAAAATCTGCGAATCCGTGATGGAAGTTTTAGAACCAAATGGTGATAATCCGATAATTTTAAATCTACCAGCAACTGTTGAGATGAGTACAGCCAATATATATGGAGACATGATCGAGTGGTTTGATCGAAATATCAATAACAGAGAAAGTGTAGTCCTTTCTTTGCACCCTCATAATGATAGAGGAACCGCCGTGGCAGCTGCTGAGTTTGGAAATATGGCAGGTGCCGATCGAGTTGAAGGGACACTTTTTGGTAATGGAGAGAGAACAGGAAATGTTGATATCGTAACCCTAGCCCTTAATTTGTTTAGTCAGGGCATAGATCCAGAATTGGATTTTTCTGATATTAATTCAGCGAGACGTGTCGCTGAACATTGTAATCAACTTCCTGTTCACCCAAGACATCCTTATGCTGGAGATTTGGTTTATACTGCTTTTTCTGGTTCTCATCAGGATGCGATTAAAAAAGGTCTAGAGGCTTTAAACAAGTCATCAGACCGAGTTTGGGAGGTTCCATATTTACCTATAGATCCCAAAGACGTTGGTCGCACATATGAAGACGTGATTAGAGTAAACTCTCAATCTGGAAAAGGCGGTGTGGCATATTTGCTAAAGACAGATCAAGGACTTGACCTACCTAGAAGACTTCAGATTGAGTTTACGCGAGTAATTCAAAAGATAACCGACTCTTCTGGAAAAGAAATCACGGGTCAGGAAATTTGGAAAGTGTTTCGAGAGCATTATTTAACCAGAGATCATCCGTATAAACTAGTCTCGTTTTCTACACAAGCAAATATCGATGGAGAAGATAGAACAAACCTAAAAGCAGATATTAAAAAAGCTAATTTTTCGAGTCAAATACAGGGTGTTGGGGGAGGTAGTATTGAGGCATTTATCTCGGCTCTTAATGATGGATTCAATTTATCTATCTCAGTTCTAGATTATCATGAGCACGCTATTGGGTCCGGGGAGGATGCTAAAGCCGTTTGTTACATGGAGATGAAAATTGAAAACAAGGAACTTTGGGGAGTAGGTATGCACACAGACATAGTAACGGCATCTTTGCGGGCAATTGTCTCGGGTTTAAATGTTTCTACTTAATATTCATTTTGCGCAAAATTAAATTCGACAATAGATAGGGCATCAGACTTATAAATTTTAAAGTTAAGCTAAGCTGTTTAGGAAAATGAATCTCAAATTTCTTAGAGTCTAAGCCTTTTCGTATTACTACCGCTGCTTCCTCTGGTGTCATTAGTCCTGGCATTTTGAA
Organism: Pseudomonadota bacterium; assembly: GCA_036130055.1. Taxonomy (GTDB): domain Bacteria; phylum Pseudomonadota; class Gammaproteobacteria; genus TMED69. The sequence goes on from JAYYOR010000031.1 coordinate 39,403, forward strand.
AGAATTCTTTTTGGTGAGTCTCGTACTCACAAATCCTGGACTTATTAGTTTGATATCGACTTTTTTGTAAAGGTCGACTCTTAATGTTTCTGCAAGATTAATCAAGCCGGCTTTAGTGGAAGCATAGGGTTGAGAGTTAGGTAGACCGATATATCCGCTAAGGCTCCCGCATATCGCAATTTGACCATATTTCTGTCGTTTTAAGATAGGGGTTACCACACTTACGGTATTGAAGGCACCAGTAAGATTGATTTCTACAATTTTTGCTGTAATTTTTGGGTCGATATCATCCGTTTTCATTGGCTCATATATACCTGCCATATAAATCACTCTGTCCAGTCTGGAATACTTTTTGAGCACATCATCGGCAACTTGAGCTACTTGCTCGTAGGAAGATACATCAACCACTTGTTGGTAAATCTCCCGCCCTAGTAGTCTCGAAATCTCTTGGGCCTTGCTATTTAAAACCTGGGGGCTGCTTGAGGAAATGCAAACATTTTCTCCACCTTTCGCGAGTTCTAGAGCTAAAGCGGCGCCTATTCCAGAACTGGCTCCAATTATCCAGCATGTTTTGTTTCTTTTGTTTTTGATTTAAATTATTCCTTGTTGTCTAAGTTTTAATATTATTGGTGCTGGCTCCGGAGGATGCCATTTAGTATCTTTTGGTGCTTGATGCCATCTTAGATCCAAATGTTTTATGTAACCAGCTCTATCCGCTTCTTCAAACAAATGTAACGAATGAAGGAGTACTTTTTCCTGTGTTTCTCTGTCATCAACATCCCCAAAAGGCCTACCAAATGGATGTTCAATTGCAGCGACTCTTGGCATGCCAACAATTTTTTGAAATTCCCAGATCATATTAAGCGTGACTGTTGGAATACCAATTCTTTCGATAGCCCGAGCGACCAATCCAACGGATCGGCAACAATCTGGTCAAACGGGCGCGAGAATAGCAAGGTCAACATTATCTTGTTTCATCGATCTAGCTATCTCAGGGCTTGAGATATTTGCCAAATGTGAAGTATCTTTTCCTTGATAACCCATAATTGAATAATGATAATTGCTGACAGAACCAATTACTCCTCTACTAGCAAGGTCCTCAACGATATCAATTGGGAGTGCTACATTTAAATCTTTTTTTATGTAATTAGTATCTATGTGAAGATGGTCTACGGATATGTCATTTATTGTAGAACCACGCTTAATCAAGCGCCATGAGGGGTCGCCCCAATCACCTAGTTTTTTTTCGGTATTCATGTCGAAAGGTTCATCGCTAGTCATTGAAATACCGGCTGTTGTCACTAACGAGACTCTAGAGTCGCCTATTTTCTTTGAAACGATACTCCATGGAATTTCGGTTTGAATAGGTTGATTTTCAATAATCTCTAACACGAATTTTTTTATAATTCTCCCCGTGAATTTAAATGAGTCAACCTGTTTCATAAAAAATATTTCTGATAATTCCAGTGCATTAGATTTAAATATATTGACCGCCAGGCTTTAAAATTGCAAGATAATGGGAAAATTTATAAGGGAGCATATTATGGACATAGGAATATTCCAACCGATGGCAAACTCTGAAGCCGATCCCATCTTGATTGCGCAGCATGCAGAAATGCTGGGATTCGAATCCTATTGGGCACCTGATCATACAGTGGTCCCGGTTGATTATAGTATACCCTATCCGGGCGGCACTCCAGATGAGCCAGAGCCCGATTATCTTTGGCAAATGCCGGATCCATTAATGTTGCTTTCGTCCGTCGCAGCTGCTACAAAAAAAATTAATTTGGGTACTGGTGTTTTGTTAGTCCCCGAACGCAACGCACTTTTGACTGCTAAACAGATTGCTACTTTAGACGATATGTCGAACGGACGGTTTTTGTTTGGAGTTGGCGCTGGTTGGAATCCCGAGGAGTCAAAAGTCTTGGGTGGCGATTTTGAGCGAAGATGGACCCAGGTTAAGGAAAATATAACAGTAATGAAAGCGTTATGGACGGAGCATGCTCCAGAATTTGATGGTAAATATAATAAATTTCCTCCTATACGATGCTATCCAAAACCTAAACAAACCCCTTATCCTCCGGTTTTGCTTGGTGCTATAAATAATCCAAAATCTCTAAAAAGAGTAGCCGTCTGGGGGAGCGGATGGATTCCGGTTGTTCAGTCAGTTGAGGAGTTTGCAGAAGGAGTGAAACAAATCAAGTCTTTTTGCGAAGAAGTCGGTCGAGATTCAAGTGAGCTTGATTATACTGTTTTTGAGATAGGGGACCAATGGAAATCAAAGGAGCATATTGAAAAATTTAAGGCTGCTGGAGCAAATCGCATCATATTTTGGTTATCTTCAACCGATACTCAGTCCTTAAAAGCTGAAATGGAAAATATATTGAAATCAATAAATTAACTAAGCTTTGGCTATTATGAAATTTCACGGACCGATTCTGTGTGCTCAGCGAAATTCATCTCAGTTGGATAGTGCCTCGAGAAGTTCCCAATGCCATCTAACTGATAGTGCGCTATCTGGCTTATAATCTTCGCCTGGATTACAAGGGTAGATTACTAACTGAGTGGCTCCGGCATCCAGATACTTTTCAAGTCTTTGCTTGACCCTATCCGGATTACCCCATGCGCATATCGCATCTATCAATCTATCACTTCCTCCGTCTGACCAATCAGCTTCTTCAAAACCCAAAGAACTCCAAACTCTGTGGTAAGCCGGTAGACTCATGTAAAAAGCACAAGCTTTTCTAGCCAAATTTCTAGCAGAGGTTGGGTTGTCATCCAAAACACATCGTACGGCCACGGGCAAGGCTTTTTCCGGACCAATAATTTTTTTTGCGTTTCGCACTGTATCTAGGGTTTGGAGAAACAAAAAAAGACCGTCGGCTTTTTTTGCAGCAACTTTTTGTAGCCCAGGAGCGTGTCCAGCCACTATAATTTGCGCAGGTTTTTTTGCTAACGGACTTTGAATTGGAGCGACTCTAAGTTTATCCAAATATAGGTTCATTTTTGTTACCGGAGGAATCCACTTGTGTCCTCTTGGTTCGACTAGAAGTGGATGAGATACACCTAGGCCAAGACTGAATCTGCCGTCAGAAAATTCATTTAGAGTGTTTGCTGCTTGAGCCGACGCGTCTGCGTCTCTTGCGTATACGTTAGCAATTCCGCTCGAAATTTTTATTTTGTTCGTTTTTGCTAGTAAGTACCCCGCGGTTGCAAATGGTTCCCGTCCAGCAATCTCAGGCAACCATAACTCTTCGTAACCCAGTGACTCAAGTTTGAGAACGTATTCTTCAAGCTTTTTCGCGTCAGTTCCTTCTGTCCATTGGATTAATCCGAGGGGCAATTTCATAATTGTTTACGCTCCTTTTTTATTTGTTTTTTGGCCAAGTATGCTATTCTAACCGTACTATTAATTGAAACTTTTATCTACTAAAAATAAAAAAAAATACGGAGACGCTAGATGGCACATCCATTGACAAAATTTTCTGAATTACGACAACAGGTGACGGATGCTGAATGGGCAACCCGAGTTGACTTAGCAGCAGCTTACAGATTAGTGCACCATTATGGTTGGACTGATATGATTTTCACTCACCTATCTGCTCGAGTTCCAGGACCCGAAGATCATTTTCTTATAAATCCTTTTGGCCTTCTTTTTGACGAGATATGTGCGTCGAATTTGGTTAAGATAGATGTAGAAGGTAATATTATTTTGGACAATGGGTACAATGTAAATCCGGCTGGTTTTTGTATTCACAGTGCAATTCATATGGCGAGGAAAGATGCACTTTCAGTTATGCATCTTCATACTCCTGACGGGGTGGCAGTTTCTTCAATGAAATGCGGTCTAATGCCCCTAACACAAACCGCTATGACAATTTGTGATGAGGTGGCATATCACGATTACGAGGGAATTGCTCTCAATCTGGATGAACGAGAGCGTTTAATTAAAGATATTGGTGATAAGAAACTTATGCTTTTAAGAAATCATGGAACCTTGGCGACCGGCTCTAGCATCCCTGAATGTTTCATGCTTCTGTACAATATAGAGAGATCATGCACTATGCAGGTTCGGGCGATGGCCAGTGGCGAACTTCACTTACCATCAAAAAAATCCATGAAAACCGCTGCCGCACAAGGCGCAGATTTATTGAATAGGGGCAAACTTGGTAGTCTTGCATGGCCTGCACTCTTGAGGATGTTGGATAGACTCGGCTCGTCTTACAAAGATTGATTTAATTGAAAAACCATGTTTGTGAGTTAAACTTATTGCTGAAAGGAGACTCTCAGTTCGATAGGGAAGTCCGGGAAACCTTTTTTAAAAAAGCTCGCCACTTGCCGAACGGCCATCTTCATAGCTCGCCTAACAAATTGATTCTAAATAACATAAAAGATGTAAATGAACTCCTGAAGAAAAACCCTGAAATCTATAACGCTATTGTAAAAAGTGGATTTTTTGCATCCAGTAATCTGGAAAGGTTTATCGATGTTACTGTTTATGGGTTGGTAAGATTCCTCTTTGTTCCTATACTTTTTAGCCGGTTAAAAGATGAATTCTTACTCTCAGAGGCAATGGAATCCAAACACTGTCTAAAAATTTTACTTGAGTATTTTAGCCTGGGACCTCAAGGAACAAATTTAGTTCTGTTTACTGAAATTGGGAGCTTAAAAAAAATTGGAAGCTTAAAAAAGCCAGGTTTGAGAAATTATGAGGGTCTTTCAGAGTCTCGCTCGTTTATTAAGATATGTTTTGGTACTTTGTTAAGTTTTTTAAAAAAAGAATTTAAATTTAAAGAAAGTTTTATTATGCAAATAACAAATGACTTTACCAAGCTATCGTCTTTTATTAATTTTGGGGAAGCAAAATCAGAATATAGTTTCAGCTCATTTGGCTTATTTGAAAGAAACCTTGGTTATTTAATGAATGCTAATTTTATTTGCTTAAAAAATGAAGTTCCATTCATGACAGTAGGAAAGGCAGGGCGTGAATTAGTGCTTCCTGTGAATCAATTCCTGGAAATTTATCGAAAAGAGTTGCTTAAATTACTTTACGGAATGGACCATTACGAGCATAGAAAATTACGATCACTCGAGGGAGGGACATCCTGTCTAAGAACATTGAATAGATTTCCGATTTAATTACTAATTAATAAGAATTAATAAAAAAAGTAAGATTTGGTTAAATTTTTAGGTTGGAATTTTTGCCAAACACAAAAATTAAAAAGTGTAGATTTAAGACAAGAGCGTATTTTTATCAAAAAATTTTGTTACTTGTTCAAGGATTTTAATCTAGTTTAAGACGAGGCTTTTTAAACATTAGGGTCAAGTAAGGTAGATTCAAGTTATTATTTGTTCCAATTTATAAAAAATAAGTGAAAATTTAAAAAAAATATTCCCTAATGCTCGTTAAATGTTTAAAATCACATCCTTATAATTTTAATTAGATGTGACTCTCAAGTGCGATAGTGGACATGCTACATCGGCCACAAAAAACTATCGATATAAACTATCTATAATATGAAAAGGAATGAATGAGATGAATAGCGACCTGAGTAATTACAGGAACATAGGAATTTTTGCCCACGTTGATGCAGGAAAAACTACAACGACGGAAAGAATCCTCAAATTGACAGGTAAAATTCATAAAATTGGCGAGGTCCATGATGGCGCAGCTACGACTGATTTCATGGAGCAGGAACAAGAGCGAGGGATTACCATTCAGTCTGCAGCTACCACTTGTTTTTGGAAAGACCATAGATTTAATATTATTGATACCCCAGGGCATGTTGATTTTACAATCGAAGTCTACCGCTCTTTGAAAGTCCTCGATGGTGGGGTAGGTGTGTTTTGTGGGTCAGGGGGAGTAGAGCCTCAGTCTGAAACCAACTGGCGATATGCCAATGATTCTGGGGTTGCGCGTATCATTTACGTAAATAAACTAGAACGGGTCGGGGCGGATTTTTACCGAGTCACTCAGCAAATTGAGAGTGTTTTAGGAGCTAAGCCCTTAGTGATGACATTACCTATCGGTATTGAGGATGATTTTTGTGGGGTTGTAGATCTGCTCACAAGAAAAGCTTGGGTTTGGGATAATTCGGGTGACCCAACTAAATACAATATAGAAGATATTCCCTCAGATCTAATTGAGAAGGCTGAGGAGTACAGGGAAAAACTTATAGAGACGGCGGTAGAGCAAGATGATGACGTTATGGAAAAATATCTTGATGGTGATGAGCCCGACCTTGAAGCTATAAAAAAATGCATACGAAAAGGAACTATAAATCTTGATTTCTTTCCGACTTACTGTGGTTCAAGCTTTAAAAATAAAGGAGTGCAACTGGTATTGGATGCAGTAATAGATTATTTGCCGAACCCAACAGAAGTCAAACCACAACCCGAGGTTGATTTAGAGGGTAATGAGACCGGAAACTTTGCTTTGGTGGATCCTGATGGACCATTGCGAGCTTTGGTATTCAAGATAATGGATGATAGGTACGGGGCTCTCACATTTATACGAATTTATTCAGGTAAAATAGAAAAAGGAACTAATGTCTTAAATACTTTTACCACAAAGACCGAGCGAATAGGTAGAATCGTGGAAATGCATGCCGATTCAAGAAACGAGCTATCTGTCGCCGGGGCGGGAGACATCGTTGCGGTTCTTGGCATGAAAAATGTTCAGACCGGCCATACATTAGCTGATGAAAAAAATCCAGCGACTTTAGAGCCAATGGTTTTTCCAGATCCGGTGATTTCGGTTGCCATATCTCCGAAAGAAAAAGCTGGATCGGAGAAATTGGGTATTGCCTTAGGAAAGATGGTACAAGAAGATCCGTCCTTTAGGGTAGAAACAGATATAGAAAGTAATGAAACTATTATCAAGGGTATGGGCGAGTTACATCTTGATATTAAGGTCGATATTTTAAGACGAACTCATGGCTGTGAAGTGCAAGTAGGGAAACCTCAAGTAGCCTATAGGGAAACAATAACGAAGCAAATTAGTGATGAGTATACCCATAAGAAGCAAACAGGGGGCGCCGGTCAATTTGCAAAAATAGATTACGTAATCGAGCCAGGTGACGTAGGAACTGGCTTTGAGTTTGAATCAAAAGTTACGGGCGGAAATGTTCCAAGAGAATTTTGGCCAGCGGTGAAGAAAGGTTTTGAACTCTGTATCGAGGAAGGAGTGTTAGCTGGTTACCCTGTGCAGGATTTGAAGGTAACCTTAATGGATGGAGCCTATCATGCTGTCGATTCTTCTGCCGTTGCCTTTGAGACCGCCGCGAGGGCGGCCTATAGGCAGTCTTTGCCCAAAGCATCTCCTCAACTTTTGGAGCCAGTTATGAAGATTGATGTTTTTACACCCGAAGATCATGTCGGAGATGTGATCGGAGACCTTAACAGACGAAGGGGCGTCATAAAAGCACAAGAAACTGGTTCCTTAGGTGCTAGAGTAAAAGCAGATGCGCCGCTTGGTGAGATGTTCGGTTATATTGGAGATTTAAGAACGATGACCTCGGGACGTGGTCAGTTTTCAATGGAATTCTCCCATTATGCGCCATGTCCGACAAATATTGCAGAGGAAGTAATTAAAGAATCAAAAGATAAGAAAGTTTAGTTAGGTTCAGCCCATTATTTTATCTATTACCTCGGCTAAATCTTTCGAACAATTAGAATTTTTAATGAATACCAAACTTTGTTCTGAAAGTTGTTTTCTCTCTTCTCCAAATTTACGCCAGCTATCAAAAGCTCGGGCAAGCCTTGCAGCAATTTGAGGATTGATAGTATCGAGTTTTAAAACGTAGGATGCGCAAAGGTGGTAACCTTTCCCATCAATTCTATTGAATTGGTTTTGATTCGCATGACAGAATACTCCAATCAGGGATCTCATTCTATTCGGATTTTTTATATCAAATTTTTTATGTTTTGTTAAACTATCAACCGTTTCTAAAGTGTTTGGCAGTCTGGATAGTGCCTGAGCAGTAAACCATTTGTCTAGAACTAATTCTTCAGATTTCCATTTATTATAAAACCAATCTATAGCTTCCTGTCGATGGTCGCAGGGGAAATTCATTAGTCCATTGAAAGCCGCCATTGTGTCTGTCATATTTTGTGAATTTTTCACTTGACTGAGTGCTAGCTCAAAAAAATCATCCTCGTTGTTCTCTAAAAGGTAATTTAATGCGAGGTTTTTCAGAGCGCGCTTACCAATTCCCTCTGGAGTGAAATCGTTATCATTGTTGTTACAAAGGTTTTTATATATTGAGTAAAAAGATTCTAGTAGTTGTTTGCCAATTTCTAACCGGAGCCTGTTCCTTACCTCGTGGCAATCTGCGGGATTGAGTGAGCCTAAAAGTTCTAAGATGTATTGTTCGCTGGGGATTGTGCCCATTTCGGATAGAAATAACGCATCGCTTTGATGTTCAGCCAAATTTTCACGAAGTACCGAAATATAAAGGTTTTGAGAGCTGATCGATTGGGTATTAGGATAATTTTTTATACCATCTATTATAGTTTTGGTGACTAATTTTTGTGACGCTTCCCAACGATTAAAGTCGTCCGGGTCAAATTTGGCCAGCGCAACAAGTTCGGCATCCTCATACTCGAGTTCCATCTTGACAGGAGCTGAAAAATCTCGCAGAACTGATATGATTGGTTTGGAGGAAATATCATTTATTGTAAGCTCACCTATTTCTTTATCAAGAATAAATAAGATTGATTTGTTTTTATCGATTATCTTATAATTATTTATATTCATAGACGCACCTTCGTGATCAAGCAGACCTAATTTAATTGGAATTGGCCTATTTGTTTTCCCTTCGTTTAGATTTGTTTGTTGGAAGGTTAGCCTCACCTTTTTGTCCGCTTTATCATATAAAACTTTTGCTTTAATGCATGGTGTACCTTTAGTTTTATACCATTCTTCAAAATTTTTTAACTGATTTCCTGAAGCATCGCGCATAGCAGATAGGAACTCCTCAATGCGAACAGCTTGCCCATCATGCCTTTTAAAGTAAAGTTTCATACCTTTCTGAAAGTTTTCATTCCCGATAATTGTGTGGATCATTCTAACTAGCTCAGCGCCTTTATCGTAGATAGTGGACGTATAAAAGTTGCTGATTTCTAAATATTGATTTGGTCTTACTGGGTGAGCCATCGGTCCAGAGTCCTCTGGAAATTGAATGCTTCGTAATTGCCGCACTTCTTGAATTCTAGTGACGGAATGGGAATAGCGATCAGCGCCATATTGTTGGTCTCTAAAGACCGTTAACCCTTCCTTCAGACTCAATTGAAACCAGTCTCTACAGGTAACTCTATTGCCGGTCCAATTATGAAAATATTCATGTGCTATTACTCTGTCTAACATCATAAGATCTCTATCGGTGGCCGTGTTAGAATCTGCTAAGACATATTTAGTATTAAAAATATTTAGGCCTTTATTTTCCATTGCACCCATGTTGAAATCGCCTACTGCGACTATTTTATATTGCTCTAGGTCCAATTCCAGGTCGTAAGTATCTTCATCCCATTTTATGGAGTTTTTTAGGGAGTCCATCGCAAAAGAGGTAAGATGAAGTTTTCCGGGCTCAACAAAAATTGAAAGTTCCGCCGTTTTTCCTGACCGAGTTTTAATAAAATCTGTGGTTTGCTCCAGTTTTGCTGCCACTAGGGCAAATAGATAGGAGGGTTTTGGAAAAGGATCATAGTAGGCTTTCCAGTGTTTCCCATTCTCGGTGACACCTTCTGAACTAAGGTTTCCATTTGCTAATAATACCGGAAAAGTATTTTTATCAGCGATTATTTTTGTCTTATATCTAGCCATTACGTCTGGCCGATCCAAAAAGAAGGTTATTTTACGGAATCCTTCTGCCTCACATTGGGTGAATAAACCTGTTTGGGAAGCATATAAACCCTCCAGCTGAGTATTTTTATAGGGATTGATTTCGACTTTAGTTTGTACTGTAAAAGCAGCCTTATCTGCAGGAAGTTTTAGGCAAGCCTGTTCGTAAATGAATTCGCCTTTATCTAATTGTCTGTTATCTATCTTTATATCAATTATTTGGAGTTCATCTCCATCTAGATAAAGATGCTTAACGTTCTCGTTCCTTTTGACTAAACTCATGTCTGATGTAACGACAACTTTAGTTTCTTGAATATCAAAAATTAGTGAAACTTCGGATACTGAGAAATTGGAGGGTTTATAATCTTCTAACTTTTTTATACTAGCACTCATATCGAATTTACGGAGTAGGGAGGCTCTTGGTTTCTATTCTATACAAACTTTTAGTTTTTAAACAAATATTTGGTAATATAAGCAAATTATGAAAACAAAACTAGTCTCCGATTTTTTAGTATTTTTGCGAAACTCACCAACACCTTATCATGTGGCTCAAAATTTGCGAACAATGCTGAAGAAAGCTGGTTATGGGGAGTTGTTTGAAAGAGAAAAGTGGTCCCTAAAAAAGAATGGAAAATACTTCATTATTAGGGGTGGATCATCTTTATTAGCTTTTGAATTGAATAATATAAAAGAAAATGCAGGTTTTTTGGCCATTGGTGCCCACACAGACAGTCCTTGCCTGAAACTAAAGCCTAATCCTACAAAAGAGAAATTTGGCTATTTACAGCTAAATACTGAAGTTTATGGGGGAGTACTTTTGAATCCGTGGTTTGATAGAGACTTATCAATAGCCGGGAAAGTCATTTATAAAACCAAGTCTAATCAAATCGGGACTACATTGATCGATTGCAAAAAGCCTCTGGCCATCTTATCGAGTTTAGCTATTCACCTCGACCGTGAAGCTAATAAAAAGCGTTCAATAGATAAGCAGAAAATGCTTAGCCCTATTTTGTCGCTTCCCTGTGGAGAAAAAGACTTCAAGGACTTAATCGTATCCGAAATAGCAAACAAAGAAAAAATCGAGAAAAATTTCAGTGTGCTTAGTAGCGATTTATTTTTGTATGATACGCAACCCCCAGCGGTGACTGGTTTGAATGATGATTTTATATCTAGCGCGAGACTAGATAACCTAGTAAGTTGTTACTATGCGTGTCGGGCTCTGATAGATAGCAAAAGTGAATATAACAAGTTACTTATATGCAACGACCACGAAGAAGTAGGTAGTCAATCTTATATAGGGGCAAAGGGTAATTTCTTTAAAGACGTATTAGGTAGGGTGTATAAAACCCCAGAAATATACTCCAGAGTGGTTGCATCATCATTGTTGGTGTCTGCTGATAATGCGCACGGATTACACCCCAATTTCCCAGAACGTCATGACGAAAATCATAGGCCAATCATAAATTCTGGTGTAGTGGTAAAAATAAACAACAATCAAGCGTATGCTTCAAACGCAGATACATGTTCAATAATTGAAAATCTTGCAGAAAAACATAAAATACCGGTGCAGTATTTTATTAGCAACAATGAGATGCCTTGCGGAAGCACCATCGGTCCAATTACAGCAACACAAATTGGATTAAGAACCATTGATCTGGGCGTCCCAACTTTTGCTATGCACTCTATTCGTGAGTTGTGTGGTGTTAAAGATATATCGAGTTTTTATAAGCTTTTAGTTAAAGCCTATCAAGAGGACGTCAAAGGACTTTACTCTAGTCTTGGGTAACTAGTCATCTGAAATAACAATAATTAATTTGCCTATAGCTTCACGACGTGCTAACCGTTCAATTGTATTTTCAGCATTTTCTAGTCCAAATACTTTTTCAATTCTTGGCTTAAGTATTCCCTTCTCAAGAAGTTTAACAAGATGATCATGATTTTTTTTGGCTTTTATTGGGTTTTTTTCTAAAAATGTACCCCAAAAAACTCCACTACATTCACAGCCTTTAAGTAGTGGAAGGTTCAACGGTAATTTTGCAATGCCATTGGGGAATCCAACGATCAGAAATCTTCCTTCCCAGGCTATCGTTCGAAGTGCTGCCTCTGAATAAGCACCGCCTATAATATCAAAGATAATATCTGGTTTGTTGTTCGTCAGGTTGTCTTTAAAGACTCCTGAGCGTAATTTTGCAGGTAGTTCGGCTATATCTTTTGGATATAGAAAGCAATGATCTGCCCCAGCTTCTAAAACAGCCGTTTTTTTTTGTTCATCAGAAACAGCACCAAACACTATTGCGCCGTGTTCTTTGGCTAATTCAACGGCAGCTAAACCGACTCCCCCGGCAGCGCCCAAAACTAAAACGGTTTCCTTGTGGCCTAGTCTTCCTCTGTCATGAAGCGCATGGTAAGCAGTTCCGTAGGTGAAAAGAAAGCCGGCTCCGTTTACAAGGGGTATTTTGTCTGGAATTTTTACTAATTTATTTGTTTTACAGGAAACATACTCCGCCATGCCCCCAAAGGTAGTGATTGCGATAACACGATCGTTTTCCTTCCATTCCTTTACCTTGCTTCCTTTATTAACAATTGTTCCCGAAACCTCTCCACCAGGCGCGAATGGCCGAGTTGGTTTAATTTGATATTGATCCTTTATAATCAATGTGTCTGGGTAATTGACGCCGCAGGCGGCAACTTTAATTAGCACTTCATCGTCTTCAATTGAGGGCATGTCAATTCTTTTCAGGCTTAATTTAAACTTTTCATTAATTTTTTCACTTAAAAGGGCTTTCATTAATTTGCTCTCTTTTGATTAATTACAAACTTTCATTATTTTATTATAATTTCATTTAACGAGGTAGCAATGTTCATTAGTCATTTTAAAGTTAAAAACTCATGGATCGATCATAACAATCACATGAATGTTTCGTATTATCATTATGTTTTTCAAGAAGCTTTGAATCAGTATTGGAAGCATATTTTAGAGTTTGAGATTAATAATATCAAAGATATAGTAATTTCAGTAAAAACCGCCCATATAAGGTATTTGTCCGAAGCCTTTCTTGATGACAATATTAAAGTATATTCCTTTTTATATAAACTAGACCACGCGGGGTTTACGGTGTACCAAGAGATTAAACGGGACGATACGGCAATATGTGTTTTTAACCAATATGTAAATTTTTATAGTACGAAATCGAATTGTATCGTTTCTTGTGATAACGCAACTTTTGATAGGCTATCTCTGCTAGCAAGTAAAAGTGATGTTACCATACCAGAATGGGTCGAGCGTTTGATTAATATTTAACAAAAAAGGAGTAATGTGAATGATTAGTAATAATCAGCCAAGAATAAATCCAAAGTTACAATCGTCTTGGGATGAGAAAGATCATGAGATTATGAGGCCTTTCATAGAAGATAACTCCGTGATGAATATTTTTACCACCTTATTAAATCATCAAAACCTTTTCAAGCGATGGTTAGTATTTGCTAATCATGTCTTGTTTAAATCAACGATTCCAGCAAAAGAGAAAGAAATTGCTATATTAAGAATTGGTTTTTTATGTAAATGTGAATACGAGTGGGCACAGCATGTTGTTATTGCTCGAAGAGTTGGGCTGGATGATACCATTATTGAAGAAATAAAAAAAAGTGGGGAGAGTTCAAAGCTCACTGAACTGCAACGGCTCATCATAAGATCCGTCGATGAACTACATGAACATTCATATATCTCAGACGAAACATGGTTGAGTTTAGAACGATATTATTCAGAAAATCAATTGATGGATTTAGTTTTTACAGTCGGACAATACAATTTAGTCTCAATGGCGCTAAATACTATGAGAGTCAAGCTCGACGATAGAATCGCTTCCCAGGTACAGGTGGATTTCAGCAGTTAGTTAACTAGGCTCGTTCGAGTGCTATAACTGGTATATGTCGGTCTGTTGAAGCTTGATAATCGTTGTATGGAGGATACAGTTCTGCCATCATTTGCCAAACGTTTTCTCTTTCTTTTCCTGAAATAATACGGAATTTAGCGTTGTATACATCATTTTTAACCTGAACCTTAACTTCGCTCTGACTCATAAGGTTATGGTACCAACCTGGATGATTTGGGTTGCCTCCTTTAGACGCGATAATGACGACGCCCGACTCAATCTCTCCATAAATAAGTGGCATAATCGACTCTTTTCCCGATTTTCTGCCTGTGGTAAATAGGAGGAGGGTGGGTATTGGCCCTGGTCCGCCAGCTATTGCAGAATCCCACATATGACCGGCCTCACCGTCTTTAAGGTACAAATCTCTGTGTCTTGCTATCCAACCATTGTCGCTTGCTTCTTTAATCGGGTCTGCCATAATCTTGCTCCGAAATCTGTTAAGATAGGTTATTATAAAGCAATCCTATATAAAAAAAAATAATGCCCGAATTAATTTTAAAAAAAATGTTTGAAGACTACCGTGAAGGAGATCAAGATATTTTTAAAGGTGGATTGCTTGTTACAAGGCTTATTGAAGATAATCTTGATATGCTATGGATTCACAAACAATTAGAAGATTTAGCTAATAAAATTCAAGCTAATTATAATGCCGAAAATTTTTTAGATTGTTTGCGAGATTGCGGTTTTCAAGGAGCTATTAATTATAGTGATAAAAAGCTTAGCTCTATTGAATATGTACTTCGCAAAAAAAAAGGAATACCAATATCTTTAGCAATGGTTATTATCGGCATTGGTGATCTACTAGGTTTTGGAATTAAAGGAATAAATTTTCCTGGTCATTTTCTTTTGAGGTTCAATGATTTATTGATTGATCCACATGGTTTGAAGACAATTGATGTTGGTACTAATGTCGTTCTTAATAACCGCATGTATTATATTCACCCTAAAAAACTAATTGAAACAAATGGTTTAAAAATAGTAAGTAGAATGCTGAGCAACCTAAGGCTACTAGCAATAAGTCAGAATGATTTTAGCAAAGCAATTGAATACTGTAGCTATCAGATTCTACTGGAAAACATCAACTTTCAGTTATACATAGAAAGAGCGTCATTATTTTTGAATTATGGTGAAAAAGAAAACGCCTTGCAAGATATAGAAAAAGCGATTTTGGATGCGCCATCGGAAGCAGTGAGGGAGAGGTTGATTGTTAATCGTGATAAAATTACAAAAACGACTCGAATAATTCATTGATTTTCGGAACTAAACAAACGTAGAAAGAAGAAATTTTTAAGATGAATAGTAAAGGTAAAGCTAAGTTCCTTATTGGACAGGTAGTTAAACATAGATTCTATCCATTTAGAGGCATAATATTTGATGTAGATCCAACCTTCAGCAATAGCGAAGAATGGTGGGAATCGATACCTGAAGAGACCCGACCCAAAAAAGATCAACCCTTTTACCACCTTTTAGCCGAGAATGAGATGACAAGTTATATTGCGTATGTATCAGAGCAAAATCTTTTAGAGGACAAATCTGGTGGGCCGATTAATCATCCAGATATAGACCATTACTTTAGTAAATATGAACAGGGTTGCTATATCCTGAAGCCAGAAAATTCTCATTAGATCTGCGGCTCTTTAGGTTCGATAGCGCCGCCTGATTCAACCCACTTAGCATAACCACCCTCCATGTGTGCTACCGGTTCCAAGCCCATTTTCTTAACTGTATATGCAGCCAGGGCAGACCGAAGGCCACCCGCGCAGTAAAAAATAAACTTCTTTCCACTACCAAATTGTGCTCGATAATAGGGACTATTGGGATCAACCCAAAATTCAAGCATTCCTCTGGGAGCGTGCATTGAGTTGGGTATGGTTCCATCTCGCCAGAGTTCTCTTATATCTCTTATATCAACGAGAATTGTATTGTCATCATTTCTAGCTTCAATTACTTCTTCGACTGTCATTGTTTCGATATTAGCTTCAGCTTCCTCTACTAAATCCTTAATTCCTTTTTTAATCATAATTGTTCCTCTTTTAAGTCGGCCTGAGTAGTATATAATAAATGTCCAACGAGATTAACTTATCATACAGTTTGATTATTAGAATGCTTGCCCATCCTTATTCAGTACTTGTTTTTGTAATGCTCCTATGGACCTCCGGTCTTGTCGTGTCGAAGGCATCTGCCGGACTCATGACACCATTCGAGCTGAGCTTTTCTCGGTGGATTTTATGTTCTTTAATTTTATTTACAATTTTTTTTTCGCAAATCCGAATTTATAAGCAAACAATTCTTGAAAATTTAGCCAAGTTATTTCTTCTAGGTTTCTTGCTTGCCATGGGCTCGACCTTCCTGGTTTGGTCTGTGGAATCAACCACAGTGTTTAACGCATCCCTTCTAGGCGCGTCGCAACCAATCATTACTTTAATAATTGCGCTTTTTGTTGGGTTAGAGCAGATTTCTAAGTTGCAGTATGTAGGTATTCTATTGGGTTTGATCGGTGTTTTCATTTTGATAACCGAAGCAAGTGTTAAATTAATTCTCAGTTTTAAATTTAACACAGGTGATCTTCTAGTTTTGACGGCAGTTCTATTTTATTCTCAATACACTATTAATCTAGTGAAGTGGAAATTACAGTTACCTGGGCATATAGTAATGTTAACCAGTTCAATTTCATCAACCTTAATTCTTTTGCCTTTAACCGTTATTCAAAGTGGGACTTCGCTGATTCAACTTTGGTTGGATCCGTCGGCTTTGTTAATTATTTTCTTTATGGCTATTTTCCCAACCGCTTTGGCAACTTCTCTGTGGAATCGGGCTTTGGTTAAGGTAGGAGCTAACAAAGCATCAGTTTTTATAAACCTGATGCCCGTTTTTGGTGCAATAGCTTCTATATTAATTTTCGGCGATCAGTTTCGGCTTTATCATTTCCACGGCTCGTTGTTGGTAATTATCGGAGTATGGATGGTTGCTTTTACCAAGGGATTAGCTAAATAGTTCACGGATTCCTTTTTGAGTCATATGTTTTTCGATAAATTGTTCGGGGTCACCATTGTCCTTGAGATTATCGGAAATTGTTCTCCAACCTCCCGCGCAACTCTCGGCTAAATGAAATCTACTGATATTATTTCGTCTATGGTCTTTGCACATGTACCAACTCCAGTTCCAGTCTGCTTTTTTTAAGTCTGTTAAAATTGGTTGATTTCTAATCGTTGGCTGAATTAAGGGATCTATTTTTAATTGCGAATACCCAATCTCAATGCTTTTTGTTATATTATGGTTTCGATCATAATATAAAACTTTACTTGGCGTCATATTCCGTCCGTCGATATAAATCCTTTTTTTCATGAAAGAGGGGTTGCGATACCCGGTCGGTTTCACGTCAACCACGACTATATTAGGTATGTATTGTTTACGTACTAAATAGTAGGTTTGACCTCTTTGCCCCCCTGTAACCGGTATGTCCCAGTTTGGTAAGTCAGGTCTCCAGTTATGCTGAGCGGACACAAGAAATGGCCCTGTATAGACGATGTTCCATCTCCCCCAAACACCAAACGGGTCGTCGAATCCGAAGTTATCCGATAATGAGAAATTCATATTGGGGATTAAACTACTAAGTCTTCTGAAATTAGCGAGTTTTGTCATCCGTTTTGTTTTTGGGTTAAATGAAAAAAGTTCAGGGAATTTATTTTGGTCTTTAAACCATTTACTGGTGAAAGCTAAACCCTCAATATTCTTTGGTGCGGTAAACCACACAGAAGTATATTTTAGAAGATGTTTATATTTTGTTTTATCCTTGATAGCCTCACTGATAATAGGGTTACAGATGCCATCTAGTTTTTGTTCAGCGAAGACCATATCAAAACTCTTATCAAGCCTTCCCTTGTCATCAATAAGAGCGCCATTAATAGCATTTATTTCCTGATCATGTCGACTAGAGCCGTGTGTAAGGTTGGCAGCAATCTCTATTGCTTTTGTCGATTTGGGAAAAGGAAGCCCACCTCTCCATTTTAATCCCTCTTTTGAAACAATCTTGTTTTGATTATCAATGATAAATTTGTCTTTATTTTCTAGAGTCATTTTATGAAAGTACGGAGGATAATAATCTTCTTCAAGCCCGGCGGGTGATAGCATAACATTTCTATTTTCGTTCCTTATTTCATTAAAGGTTGCTGGGTCTAATAGGCTAGCAATCTGTCCGACATTTTCCGCAGATATCAAATCATTATCTTTTATTTTTCCTTCGGTGTACTCCTCAATACTCGAGGGCATCCTTTGGACGGGTTTAGCTGCAAGTTTGTTTATATAAAATAATGAGGGACTAGCAAACATGACGCCCTTGAGGAAACGGAAGGATTTTTTTAGAAACATTCTTTTTTCGTGTTTAAAAGAAAACATTTTTTTAATCACCGGATAAAATTTTATTGATTACTATTTTTTGAGGTTCCAGAGTTGGTGCGAAACTATTGGTTCTACCTTCAAGGTCGCCTCTATTGGCTAGCGGGGAGCCACTTTGGCTTATTCTTGCAACTACGTACACTTTATCTGAATTTTTAAGGTTCGTATTCCCCAACATAGAATCCCCTTTTTTGAGTACAATAGAAGCAGGAAAATTAATAGGTATTTGTCTCTTGACAGCGTAAAGCGGAGGAGACCTTTCATCGGATTTTAGAAAAACAAATAGAGTAGATTCTGGATTTAATCGTTTAAGAAGATCAGATTCTATTTCAATCCTAATATTGGCAACGGCTTCAGTTGTTGTAGCCTGCGTTTTTTTTGGAAATTGCTTTTCCGTATTCTGGATTAGCTCATTAACCCTTGCGCTCAACTCTGAATTAAGTGGCAGGTTTGCAATCGCTTTGTTCCAATTAGACAATGCCTTTTTTGTTTGGTCTCTTTGTTTATATCCGATTCCAGACAGTGTGAGAGCCACAGGGTTTGAATCGTCTAAACTGATGGCTTTTTCTAAAATTTGCATCACCTCGTTATCAATATTACCTTTCTTTAGCATTGCCATTGCATCCGCTAACTGTGTTAGCGCGGCGCTGTCATTTGGATTTACCGTAACCCTTTTCTCTGCAAATTCAACTGCTTTTTCATATTCACCTCTGACCATGTAAACTTTTGTCATTTGTTCAAGAAGTTTCGGGTTATTTGAATCCCTTTCAAGCACCTCCTCTAATTGAGCTGTATGCTCTTCTGAGTTGAAGTTTTGATTTGCATTATCCTTTGAACTAATTTTTGGTAAGTTGATGCTTTCTGGCAGCCCAATCATGTTATAAATACTGAATGTTAAAATAGGAACAGCAAGTAAAATACAAATTATTTTGTACATGTTAACTTTATTTTGTAGTTTCCGAATTTCTTTTTCCTCTGGCTTCTCAGCGCTTGTTTCGGACGTATTTTGTTTAAGCGATTTAACAGCGGGCAATAGTAATATGAGAATTACTGAAATACTTGAAAGTAGTGCAATCAACCAGAACATATTATTTGGCTTTTTGCCTTTTAGAGAAAAATAATATTAATCCCAGCGCTAGTGTTGTCATTAAGAATGGCGCAAACCATAGCACACTTGTACTTGGATTTAACGGAGGGTCATATAATACAAAGTTCCCGTACCTTTCTACCAAAAATGCTTTAATATCCCCTTCAGCCTTCCCCTCTCCAACCATTTGGTAAACCTCGTCGCGCAGGTCGGTGGCCAATCCAGAGGCTGAGTCTGCAAGAGACTGGTTTTGACAAACTAAGCATCTTAACTCCTCGAGAAGATTTTGAAAAATTTCTTGTTGCGTTGGATTTTCGAAGGAGTAAATTTTCTCTTCCGCCCCCGAATTTAATGTGCATATAATAAAGCTTAGCACCAAAAATGTTTTAAAAATTTTCATTGTTTCTTTGTCAGATGTTTTTCGATTAAGTTCTTATATGTTTGAGGGGATAATGGCCCAATATGTTTGTAAACGATTGTTCCTCTCGCGTCAATTAAAAACGTTTCGGGCACACCATAAACCCCCAAATCCAGCCCAAGCGAGGCCTCAGGGTCATATATTTTTTTAGTAAATGGATCTCCGTATCGCAAAAGCCAATTTGTTGCTTCTGAGAACTTGTCCTTGTAATTTAAGCCAACAATCTGCATCGAGCCAGAGGCTGATATTTGTTTAAGCAAATCATGTTCCTCTAGACACGCTCGGCACCATGACGCCCAAACGTTTAGTAGATAGGGAGTAGAGGGAAGGTCTTTGTTAGATATAACCGAACGGTTGTTGTCTAACTCTAAGAGTTCAAATTCCGGAATCTTTTTGCCTATTAAAGGAGAAGGGACTTTTCTAGGGTCGAGCTGTAAACCGACAACTAAAAATCCAACCATTATAAAAAAAAGAACGAGTGGAACGACAAAGAAAATTTTTTTTTTCATGTTAAAACTTTTTTCGGTAGACTTTTTATCGCAAGCAATGCACCAATGGCCATAAGAATTGCGCCAAGCCAAATGAACCTCACGAAGGGTTTTATGTTTAGTCTAACACTCCAAGCATTTGTATCAATCCTCTCCCCTAAGGAAATATAAATATCTTTCAATAAACCTGCCTCTATCCCAGCCTCAGTCATTGTCATCCCCCGGGTCTTATAAAATCTTTTTTCTGCGGGAATTTCAACAAGATATGTCTTTTTGTTGTTGCTTACTTCAAATACAGCTTGAACACCGTCGAAGTTCGGGCCTTTCACATTGTCTAGCGAGGCGAATTTGAAATTGTATTCATTAAGTTGTGTCTTATCACCAACTTTCATTTTCAAGTGAGAGGTACTTTCATAGTAACTTACTAAAGTGATTCCTATTACGCAGAGTCCGAAACCTATGTGAGCAAGCGTACGTCCAAGGATTGCTCCATCAAATCGTCTTAAAGCAACTTTGTTTTCTCCATGCAATAAAGTAGCAGCACTAGTTGTTATTATCCAAAAAGATAAAAACACACCAACGGCAGCCATTATTGTTGGATTTTCAACCAGCATAATTAGTACAGCCATTGAGAAGATTATAGCCCCTACGAGTGGTAGTCGAAGTTTTTTTATAGTTGCGCCCCAATTGTCATGGTGCCATCTTGTCATAGGTGCTATGCCTAGAAATATTAATAGAGGAGCCATTATCGGTATAACCACTGCATTAAAGTAGGGTGGGCCTACTGATATTTTGCCCAAGTTGAGGGCATCTATGGCAAGTGGATACAGCGTCCCAAGTAAGACTGTTGCTGTTACTACACTCAATACCACGCTGTTAAGTAATAGATATGATTCTCGAGAAGCAAAAGCATAGGTTTTACCAGAAATTTTACTTGCTCTAATTCCGTAAATTAAAAATGCGCCGCCTACAACAATTACCATGAATAATAGGATAAAAATGCCTCTTGTTGGATCAGTTGCAAAGGCGTGCACTGATGTCAAAACGCCAGAGCGAACTAAAAATGTGCCTAGCAGACTCAATCCGAATGTAGATATTGCCAGTAAAAGGGACCACCCAGCAAAGACTCCTCGTTTAGCCGTCGCATTTAAGGAGTGGATTAATGCTGTTCCTACTAACCATGGCATTAGTGAGGCGTTTTCTACCGGGTCCCAAAACCACCATCCTCCCCAACCAAGCTCATAGTATGCCCACCAACTGCCAAGAGCTATCCCCATAGTAAGGAATGCCCAAGCTAGAAGCGTCCATTTTCTGGCCCAGATCGCCCACTGGTTAGTATATTTTTTCATCATCAATGCCCCTAGAGCACAACAAAAAGAAATTGCAAAGCCAACGTAACCCATGTAAAGCATCGGGGGATGGATGATTAACCCAAAATCTTGTAATAATGGATTCAAGTCAGCGCCGTCTGACGGGGGTGGTATTTGTCTTATAAAAGGATTTGATGTGAATATGCAAAATAATAGAAACCCTAGGCTGATAATTCCTGCAAAAATCAACGTCCATGCTACAAATTTCGGGGGCAAATTGGAGCTGAAAAGCGCAAACGAAACGATCCAAAGGGCCAATATCATTATCCATAATAATAAAGATCCCTCGTGAGCACCCCAAACTGCGGAAAGCCTATATTGCAGCGGAAGCAAGGTATTGGAATTCATTGAGACATATTTAACTGTAAAGTCGTTTGAGGCAAAACAATAAGATAAAATGATGAACGAGAAAACTATCAACAACGCATGGCTGTATAAGGCTCTTTTCCCTAAATTGATCCAAATGGGAGAATCATAAAGAACGCCAACCAGCAAGGAAGCGACCTGAAATAGCACTAGGCTTAGCGATAATATTAAGAAAAAAGCACCAAGTTCTGGAATCATTGGGCACCATTGGTGTTTTCTATGTGGAGCGAGTCGGCCACTTCGGGAGGCATGTAATTTTCATCGTGCTTCGCTAAAACTTCGAAGGCTCTGAATGTTCCATCCGAACTCAGTGACCCATTGGCTATGATCCCTTGTCCTTCACGAAATAAGTCTGGCAAGATTCCTTCATAGCGGACAGTTTGGGTTGATTTTAAATCAGTAATGTCAAAAAAAACTTCTAGAGAATCTACAGAGCGCACAATGCTGTTTTCGACAACTAAGCCGCCAAGTCGGAATGAGTCTCTATCTCTAGCTTCCCCATTCGCTATTTCCGTTGGGCTGTAAAAATACATAAGATTTTGCTCAAACGCAGATAAAATTAAATAAATCGCAACGGCGACTCCGCCCATGCCAAACAATATTGCAATCATGCGGTTAGTTCTTTTTTTCATCTTCATCCTTACTTTGGATTATCTCTGTAAGCATTTTTTTTGTATTATTCAAATTAAAATGAGATGCTACCGCGAGAATGAACATACCCGCTAAAGTGATGGCGAATGCACTGAAAATATAATCAAAATACTGCAAAATGAAGCCCCTGTTTGTAGAATCTAGCTAATTTCTTTACGAATCCAACCTGAGTTTCGTTCATAACGAATTATCTCGCTTTGCATTCTAATCATCAAAACATATATAAAGTAAGCAATAAAACCGATTGTCATTATAATTAGCGGGATCAACATAGTAATTTCTATCGATGGATTATCGAATTTTGAAACTGTCGGTCCCTGGTGCAACGTTGCCCACCACTCAACTGAATAATGAATAATCGGAATATTTATTGCGCCAATCAAGGTGACCACTGCAGCTGATCTAGATCCTATTCTGATATCTTCCATACTATTTGAGATCCCTATTATTCCGCCATAAATGAGGAGCAAGATTAGTTCAGAAGTCAATCTAGCATCCCAGACCCACCATGTTCCCCACATTGGTTTGCCCCATATTGAACCGGTTACTAATGCGATAGCGGTAAAACAGAAGCCGATTGGCGCGGCAGATCTTATTCCTATTTCAGCGATTTTCAGTCTCCAAACCAGCGCTGCAAAGGCCGCCAGAACCATATAAATATACACAAAAAGGGATAGCCATGCCGCTGGAACATGTACATAAATTATTCTGAAAGCATCGCCCTGCTGATAATCTTTTGGGGCTACAAACAGTCCCCCATATAACCCTGCTGTAATAACAACTAAAGTAAAGATCAGTAAGGGTTTTTGGATTCGTCTTGAAAAAAAATAAAAGGATTCCAAGGCGAGAAAATTTTTTATCAATTTGAACATTTTTAATGTACTCTCGTTTTTATTGCAGCTGCACTTGCCCAGGGTAAAGTTGACAGTAGCAGGACAAAGAAACCTAGCAAAAACAACACTTCATTTGAATAATTAATACTGTTATACGCATTTAGGGACGCTCTGGTGCCAAAAATAATTGGCGGAATCATTAGAGGAAAAACCAAAATAGTCAACAAAAGCCCACCCCCTTTCGAATTGGCAGTTAATGCGCTTAATGCAACACCAATAAGACTCATTGTTAAAGTGACCAGAGTGATACATAAAAGAAAATTCATGACTAGTTGTTTGTCAAAACCTAGCAATAGAAATGCCAAGCAAGCTGTTGCTATTATAGTGAAGCAGTTTGTTACCCAGAATGAAAAGGCCTTTGCTAGAGCAACAATTTCTAGTGTGGTAGAGGATAAAATTAGAAGGTCGGCAGTGCCATCGCTAAAATCTTTATAGAAAATCGCATCTAGTGTTAAAACGCACGATAAAACAGCAGCCGTCCAAATGCAGCTGATTAATAATGTTTTATCTGAAAAAAAACTCGGACCTGCCGATATCGCGCTTATTATCATAATAAGTAAGAAAAAAGAAATAGAATTTAGAACAGTCGTTGCGTTCGCAAAATTACGAAGCAGTTCATATTTGCAATATATTAAAAACAGTTTCATCTGATGCTTTCTAAATTTATTACTTTAAATTTTTCTTCTTGGTTAAACTTTTGATGACTGGTTAAAAATATTATCCCTCCCTTCTCGCGATGGTCTGAAATTTGGTCCTCAAGTGTTTTTTGTGCGTCAACATCTAAACTATTAAAAGGCTCATCAAGCACCCAAATTGGTGCTTTAAAAAGAAGTAATTTACAAAGAGAAAGTTTTTGCTTTTGACCTGCAGAGAGGTTTTTACTTAATTGAGATGGTGTTCGAATCTTGAATATTTCTAGTGTATCTTTAATCGAATAGTATTTAGCTTTACCTTCAGTTATTTTCGAGTAAAACGTTAGGTTTTGCGTGATCGTTAGATCGCACGCGACTGCAGGGCTATGGCCAATGAAATTTACAAGGTTGGGAGAAAGCGGTCTTATTTTACCATTCGAACTAACAACAGACAATTCGCCATCATGTATTCTGTTTAAACGAGCTAGTGTCCGTAGAAGCGAGGTTTTTCCACATCCGTTTGGCCCCGTTATCCTGATGGCTTGTCCTGAATCTACATGGAGATTATAGCCAGACAGGATAATTTTAAAACCCCTTTGTAATTTCAAGCCATTTATTCTGACGTTATATTTATAATTCAATGTACTCGAGGTTTGTTAATCTAATCTAAATTTCCCACCGGCTCCTGGTGCTATACCCTGTGGATTCTGCTGGCCAGGGACTACAATTCTTGAGGCTTCTTCCCTAGCCATTTCCTTAGCTTTATCATTAAGCTTATCCACAGCTTCTTTGATTCCGTCAGGGAAAAGTTTGAAAGCTGTTTCAAGGTTATCTGCCTCGATTGGGAATTGTACTGGAATTGGGCCCATTTGGGTCATTAGGGTGGTATCTCCGATAAATTTCACCGGTCTATTCTCATCAACTGTGCCGGTAACGGTGATAGGGACCATTTTTCTAATTGTAGCGGCTTTTAGGTCAGTTATTGATTCTTCCTTGTATAAATTATCTGTATCGATTGAAAATGAATCGAGTCCTTCTGGTTGTTTTTCCACTTTTTTTATCCTTTAAAAGAGATTTTACTTAAAATTTAGTTTCAAGATATTAAATAGTAACAGATTAATCTTTCGTTGAGGTAATTCTGCGGTAATTGTTATGTTAAACTTGAACATCATGGTCTCTTTTGGGAGGGAATTGCTCGGATGACTACTTTAATTACAGGAGCAGCAGGTTTTATTGGCTTTCATATGGCTGAAGCGCTCTTGCACGAAGAAGAGAAAGTGATTGGGGTAGATAATCTTAACGATTACTACGATGTGGCTCTCAAACGAGCGAGATTAAGTAGAATAGGAGCTCATCCCTTTTTTGATTTTCGAAAGATTGATATTTCAGATAGGTTTTTAGTTAGAGAGTTATTCAACACAGTTAAGCCCACGACAGTCATTCATCTGGCCGCTCAGGCGGGAGTTAGATATTCTTTGGTCAACCCTCATGCTTATATTGAATCAAACATAAATGGATTTCTTAATATTTTGGAAGGTTGCAAAAAATGTGAAGTTCAGCATTTGGTTTATGCTTCATCAAGTTCTGTTTACGGGGCTAATAGCATCTTGCCTTACTCCGAAGAAGAGAGTGTCGATAGACCTCTATCTCTTTATGGTGCTACAAAAATATCGAATGAACTTATGGCGCGAGTTTATAGCAGTCTCTACAACATACCGATAACTGGATTACGATTTTTTTCCGTCTATGGTCCATGGGGACGACCTGATATGTCTCTTTTTCTCTTTACGAAAAAAATAATTGACAATCAACCAATCGATGTTTTTAACGAAGGGAATCATGAGCGAGACTTTACTTATATCGATGACATAATTGCTGGTATTACGGCGACTTTGAAAAAAGCCCCAGAGGTTAACTTTCCTGGTTCTGATAACCCAGACCATGTTCCTCATCAAATATTTAATATTGCGAATGGGCGCTCCGTCGCACTCCTTGAAATGATAAAAATACTAGAAGACACTTTAGGACGAAAAGCCACCATTAACCTAAAGGCTAAGCAACCAGGGGATGCCCACAATACCCACGCTAATATAGGACTATTAAGTGAAAAAGTTGGTTATAGCCCCCAGATAGATTTAGAAGCGGGCATTCAAAAATTTGTTGAATGGTATAAAGATTTTTATCGCATAAATTAAAAAAAGTCTCAGCGGCGATATGATTGATGCCGAGAAGAAATGGATGATTTTATCGAACGCTGAGCACCTAATGTAATTTTGATTTTTGCAAAAAAAATTAATATTAAAACATTAACGAACGACTGATAATCACAAATATACGGAGGCACTAAAATATGGAAGTCGTGATGGTCGGAACTGGCTATGTTGGATTAGTTTCCGGTTCATGCTTTGCAGAATTCGGTGCAAATGTTAGTTGCATTGACTCTGATATTGATAAAATCAAACAATTAAATGATGGCAAGTTGCCTATTTATGAGCCTGGTCTAGATGAATTGGTCAAGAGGAATGTTAATCGGGGGAAATTGGTATTTTCCAGTGAGTTGGATAGGTTTGTAAGGACCGCCGACCTTATTTTTATAGCCGTTGGGACACCAACGCGTCGAGGCGATGGTGTAGCCGATCTTAGTTATGTGTTCGAGTCAGCAAGGCAAATTGCGCCTAATTTAAGCGGCTATACAGTAATCGTTGATAAATCCACAGTTCCGGTTGGAACGGCCCGAAAGGTGCAAAAAATTATTACCGATCAGAATCCTAATGCCAATTTTGATATGGCATCAAATCCAGAATTTCTAAGGGAAGGCGCAGCTATATCTGATTTCATGCGACCTGACCGAGTGGTAATTGGAGTAGAGTCCGAAAAAGCTAGGGAAAAATTAATTGAGCTATACAGGCCTTTAAATTTAAGAGAAACGCCTATTTTGATATCGAATCTTGAAAGTGCGGAACTTACAAAATATGCATCTAATGCATTTCTTGCCACAAAAATTAGTTTCATAAATGAAATTGCTAATTTGTGCGAAACACTTGGGGCAGATGTTCACGATATTGCAAAAGGTATGGGAATGGATCGAAGAATTGGTCCAAAATTTTTGCATCCAGGCCCAGGATACGGTGGCTCATGTTTTCCTAAGGATACAAAAGCACTCTTAACCTTTGCAAAAGAAAATGGCCATGATCTGGGTATTGTAAAAGCAACAATTGAAGCTAATGAGAAACAAATATCAATGGTTTATAGAAAGATAGAAGAGGCGCTTGCATTTCAACTAAAAGGAAAGGTAGCTTGTGTACTTGGTGTTACGTTTAAACCAGAAACGGATGATATACGTGACTCTCCCGCATTAAAAATACTCCCGAAGTTGTTAAAGGACGGGGTAAAAGTGAAGCTACATGATCCAAAGGGTCTCGCGGCAGCCAAAAATGTTCTCTCAGAAGAAATAACTTTTTGTGAGGACATGGCATCGGCAGCGGAAGGGGCCGATGCCTTGATTATCCTTACTGAATGGAATGAGTATCGGGGCCTTGATTTATTTGAGTTAAAAAACACAATGCGAGGCGATGTTTTTATCGATCTTCGAAATATTTATGAACGTCAGGTTGTAGAGTGCCACGGTTTTTCCTACTTTTGCACGGGTCGATAAATGAATTCAAACAATTAATGTTTGCGACTGATGATAAAATACTTAATCTATGAGCTACCGGTTTTTTTTAGACATAATTTTATTTAGGAGAAAAAATGCAAAAAATATCTAAGGTAATTATTCCTGCAGCGGGATTTGGAACTAGATTTCTACCCGCTACTAAAGCATGTCCTAAAGAAATGCTTACCGTCGTCGATAAGCCGGTGATTCAATATGCTACCGAAGAAGCAGTGCAGGCAGGAATTAAAGATATAATATTTATCATTGGCCGAAATAAGCAATCTATTGAAGATCATTTTGATAAAGCTTACGAGCTAGAAGCTGAATTATTATTCAAAGAAAAGAGAGTTTTACTCGAATCAGTACAAAATGTAGTTCCTTCGACTGTGAACTGCATGTTTATTAGACAAGCTACAGCTCAAGGGTTAGGCCATGCAGTGTCTTGTGCCAAACCCATCGTGAAAGATGAGCCTTTCGCAGTCGTTTTTCCAGACGACTTAATTCATTCTCCCGGAAGAGGATGTTTGGGCCAAATGATGGATGTTTACAATGAAACTGGAAAGTCTGTTCTTGCAGTTGAAAAAGTTGAAGGTCGAGATATAAGTAAATACGGCGTTATAGAGACCGATCGATTCGAGAATCGAATCGGAAGTATCCAGACTATTGTAGAAAAACCATCTTTTGAAACAGCCCCTAGTAATCTTGGTGTGGTTGGTAGGTATATACTATCTAATAAAATTATGAAAATCTTAGATAATCTGGGTCCAGGTAGCGGCGGAGAAATTCAATTAACCGACGGAATTTCTCAACTTTTAGAATATGACATCATCAATGCCTATGAGTTTAATGGAACGCGATATGACTGTGGTTCAAAACTTGGCTTTTTAAAAGCTAATATTGCGCTGGGCATTGAGTCGGATGACATCAATGAGTCCTTGGTTGATTGGATTAAAAAACAAATTTTATAATCTCATCAATAATTTTTTAATGAAAAGGGATTAAAATTGGTATTTGTATCATAAAAATCTATCTTTTCATGTTTTTTTATTGTCATAACTGCGAAATAAGTGAATGGAGTCATGATCACCTCTATGAACACCTTGAAGAAGAAATTAAACAAGATCACATTAATTATTGTCTCAGTGTTCCATATCCCCCAAAAAGCTATCGGATAGAAGATTAAGCTATCAGCAGCCTGTCCAAAAATCGTCGAGCTTATTGTTCTAAACCAAAGGTGTCTACCTTCTGTGATAACCTTAATTTTAGCCATCACGAATGCGTTGATGAAGTCGCCGATCCAAAATCCTAGGATTGACCCAAGCACCACGCGCCAAGTAGAACCAAAAACAAGTTCTAATGCGGGTTGTAGAACACGGTTGTGCGGTTCAGTCTCAGCAGGTGGTAGATTGATGATTATTACTGCCATCGTGCTTGCAAAAATCATTGAAAAAAATCCAACCCAAATTACCCTTCTGGTTTTAGCGTATCCATAAATCTCCGTCAAAATGTCGCCGAAAATATAACTTATCGGGAAGAAAATATTTCCCGCGCCGAAGATAAGAACTGAACCTAAGACTGGTACGGCTATGGGTAAATCTATTTGGCACACCTTAGCTGGACCAATAAAATTTGCACATATTAAAACTACAGAAAAGCCTGCCATCAACGCAGGGTAGAAAGATAGCTGGTTTTTTGTCACCATCACTCCCAAAATTATTTTAAAATACTACAAAAAAAAAGACCGAGTGGCTAAACTATTAACTTATTTCGGTCGATTATAGCAATTTGCAGGATCGAAGTTAATTGAAATAAATGAGACAAGATCGGGTAGAGAGATTGTTTAGTCCAGTTTGTTTAAAAATATTGAATTTATTGTTATTGCTATTCTGTTTTGTAGGGTGCTCTAATTTTTCCGAGAAAAAAGTTGTTAAAAAGCCAGATCTAAGAGGGGTTTATAACCCGCCGAGAACTTCCGAATTGAAACCTTGTATAATGGTGGGCAAAATAAAGGATTTTTCTGATCCATTAAGTTTTCCAAATTTAAAAAAAGAAATTATTGGTCGCCGTTCGATTTATGGACAATTGTCCCCCTTTAGATTCAAAGATATTGAATTATCTGTTACGGATGCAGCAATAAAAAAATATGGTAATTTTGATGTTCCGCAGTTATTAGATAAGTTTGATTGCGATTTTTATATTACCGGCGAGATTTTAGAATTTTCAAATAGATTTTTTGTAGCATATTCAATAACAGAAATAGTAATGCGTTTGGATTTATTCGACCGCCAAGGACAAATTATTTGGTCAGGGACAGAGAGAACAAAAAGTGATGCTGGCGCGATTCCTCTTACTCCGGTTGGGGCCGTTACGGGAATTTTTTTCGCTTCGAAAAACAGAAAAGAAGAGGTCGCTATCCAAGTTCTTAGTTCTGTAAGCAGAAAACTGATTGAAAATCTTGTTCAGTATCTAGATGTGAACTATGTTGTGGAGAAAAAATTAAATACAATTGCTTCTTCTAAAAACAGGAATTCAAGATTTGGTAAGTCTGATTTGCGCGAAGCTATAGATCTTAGGAATTATGACCAGGCCAAACTAATTGCGAGCCAATTGCTAGCTCAAAATGAGAACGATAGCGAACTCCTCTTTTTATCTGGAAAAATTGATTTGGCAGAAGAGCAATTTAAATCCGCGAAAGCTTATTTCGCGAAGGCGATTGCGATTGATGATATCCAGAGTGATTACTTTTCTGGTTTGGCAATAGCTAATTTACGCCTTGGGGAAGAGAATAAAGCCGCGTCTAATTTTGAAAAAGCTCTGGTTTTGAACGAGAAGAATGTTTCTGCTCATATGGGACTTGCTTTTATATATGAAAACCAAAATTCTATCGACAAATCTGGCCAGCATTTATATGATGCCGGGCTTTTTTTAATTTCAAATAGTGACTATCCCTCAGCGGTTTATGCGCTTTCTGAGCTTGAGAGATTAGTGAAAAAGAACCATGGTCTAATAGAAAAGAAATCGGCCCTAGAGGCTTTAATTAAATTTAATCGAGACGCTATAAAATAAATTGTTTATTTACCGCGTAAAAAGAGTTTATCGAGCTCTTTGATAGACATATAGCGCCAGACCGGTCTGCCGTGAGAACAATAAGCACTGTTTTCAGTGGTCTCAATTTTTCGAATGATATTATTCATTTCCTCAATGCTTATTCTATCGTAGGCTCTTAAAGATGCTTTGCATGCCATATCCGCTAGAAATTTTGATGAATGAGGCTCAAGTTTCGCTGAGTTGTCGAATTTTAAAATATTATTGATCGTTTCCGATGCGGCTTCAAGTATCCCTTTCTTCGTAAATATTGCTGGATATGCATCAATTTTTAGGGTGGTTTTCCCGACCCTGTCGATGTCAAATCCGCATTGGGACAATTTTTCTTTTCTCTGTTCGACCTCCTCTAAATCGAGCTCATTCATAAAAAATTCAATTGGGAAAAGGGCTTTTTGTTTTTGAATTTCGCCTGTTTCCCATTGTTTTTTTAATAGTTCATAATTTATTCGCTCATGGGCCGCATGCATATCGATTATCACTATACCTGTATTATTCTGGGATAAAATAAAGGTGGAGTGGATTTGTCCTATAGCCGTTCCAAGATTAGCTGCTTCCGAATGGAACAAATCGATCCTACTAGTATTAGTTTTCTCTTTCTCGCTGATTTTGTAGAAATTCTCCATTTTCGGCTTATTGGTTGCGATAGTGAATTGAGTACTTTGACTTTTTTCTGGAAAATCAGGTGTTATTTTGAACTCATCAGAATTAATTTGGGATTTAAAGGTATCTTTACGTAAAGTATTTTGGAATGCTCTCCCCACGAGTTGTGAAATAATCTGAGGGGACGAGAATTTGATTTCTTCTTTCGTTGGATGAACATTTACATCAATTATATTTGGATTTATTTCTATAAACAGAAGAAATGGCGGTAAGCGTTTGCCAAACATTATGTCCCTATATGCCAATCTGATTGCTTGTTCTATTACTCGATCCCTTATGAATCTGCGATTAACAAATTTTGGCTGTAAATCACTGGGTGCCCCTCCTATGGACGGTCGTGATAGCCATCCGTAGATCGAAATATTTGATAATTCCCCAGCAAAGAAAAGTGATTTTTCGGAAAATTCTCGATCGCTAAAATTATCAAACCGAAGAGCCTCTTCTTTATAACCGATCGGTTTAAGATTATAGATTGTTTTGCCATCATTTATATATTGAAAATTGATCTGCGGGTGGGCTAAAGCAAGCCTCATGAAAGTTAATTTGATTTTTTTGTTTTCGGTTGCCTTCGTTTTAAGAAATTTTTTCCTGGCGGGCGTATTGAAAAACAAGTTTTTGACTCGGAAAACTGAGCCAAAATTGCTTGCGCAGTTTTCGATTGGCTTACTGAGAGAGCCACCCAGGGAAGTGATGCTGCCTCCTAATTCTTGACTGGCTGGACGGGAAATGATTTTTAATTCGGCTATTGATGCGATACTTGAAAGCGCTTCTCCTCGAAAGCCAAGGCTATTAATCCTGGTCAGGTCATCTACACTTAATATTTTACTTGTACTATGCCTAATAATCGCTAGTGGCAATTCAGCGAAGCCAATTCCCGAGCCATTGTCGGATACGATTATCTCGTCGACACCTGCGTTGAAAACTTCTATTTTTATCTTCGTTGCACCAGCATCGATGCTATTTTCAACGAGTTCTTTAACTATTGAAGCAGGTCGTTCAATAACCTCTCCAGCTGCAATTTTGTTTGCAATTTCTTCTGGTAGAATCTTTATTTTATTCATAAAATAGTTTTTGATTTTTAATAATAAATTTTTGGCAGCTCAACAATTACGTGTCTTCTTCTCATTTTTACAGAATTACATTGAAAAAAATAGTAGTCTTATTTTCTCTGTTGAACTTTTTTCTATTCGCTTTTTTGATGACTTCGAAGACAAATAACGAAAAAACTTACGAACTCCTAGAAAATGCGAGGAAAGCTCGAGATCTTCATTTGTATGAGAGGCAAAGGTTTTTGCTTGAAAAAGTTATAAATGAGCGTGTTAAGGTTCTCGGTCCTAATCACCCAGGGCTTGCAAAATTATACTCTAGGATGGCACATTCATATGTTAGCTCAAATAACTTAAGGCCAGCATCTAAGGAATTGTCTGATAATTTCGATCACGCTGAGTATTTTATTGACAAAGCGATCGTCTTAGCGAGAAATCAATCTAATTTACAAAATTGGCAATTGGGCCTTTATGTGGCTCAAAAAGGAAACATCCTTCTGGAGAGGGCGGGCTACGGCCTACATCATGTGCCACAGAGAGCGATTATGCTTATAGAGCAGGCATTGAAGATTTTAGAGAAAGGTTTGGGTGAACAATCGCCAGAGTTCCAAATTACTAAGACCATATTAGCAAGGGCTCTAAAAGAAAAAGGGGATTGTAAACTTTCAACTAAATTGCTTAATCAAACTTTATCATGGTTCGAGGATAATCTCCCATCTGATTCTGAAAGATTAGCGCTTCAATATGAAAGTTTGGCTAAGTCGCAAATTTGTAGCGGGCTTTATGATCAAGCTATTGAAAGTAGTAACTTAGCTCTTTCAATTTATGATGGTAATAAGGAATACAGGAAATCTATCATTATCTTGAACTATCAAAACGGAATTTTAAATTTATTACAAGGTAATAAAACAGAAGCTGTCAGATTGCTAAGGTTGGCTGATGGCGAATCAAACGAAAATTTGTATCCACTGCTCTCTGAAATAATTACTCAGGATTTAAGCTATTTGGTGGGATATAGTGGCGAACCTCGGTCTTTTGAAACTTTGTTAGAGTATCGCTCTCTTTTGAGAAAAAGGAGAATTCTTTTTCAAAACCAGAACGCTAAAGTAAGATTATTTTACCCCGGGATCATTCTAGGACTTGAGGCATTGATTGACCATCAAACTGATTCTGTACTGGGGATTGATAAATCTAGGTAAATCACCATAGGAAAGTGGCTCCCCGGGACGGGCTCGAACCGCCGACCTAGTGATTAACAGTCACCCGCTCTACCGACTGAGCTACCGGGGATTGATGTCTATTGTATCTAATAGTATGCAGCGATAAAAGACTGTTTATAAAACAATTAAACCACTCGAAACGTATACTAATCTATAAAAATATTGTTTTTCTGCTGTTCTAAGTCAAAATAGACAATATAGGAGCCTTAATGTCCGTGGAAAAAAAGTTTAATCTCAAATCTGAGTTTCAAATGGGAGCAGGCCAAATTGAGGCTGTTGAAAGATTAACGACGGGTTTGCGACAGGGCTTATCGTACCAAACCTTACTTGGAGTAACTGGATCTGGCAAAACCTTTGCGATCGCCAATATAGCGCAACAATTGCAAAGGCCTGCCATAGTTCTAGCCCCAAATAAAACATTAGCCGCGCAACTTTATGGAGAGTTAAAAGGTTTTTTCCCCAACAATGCGATTGAATATTTTGTTTCCTATTACGATTATTATCAGCCTGAAGCATATGTTCCAGCTTCGGATACATATATTGAAAAGGATGCCTCTATAAACTCTCATGTCGAGCAGATGAGGTTGTCGGCTACAAAAGCGTTGTTAGAGCGTAAAGATACAATTATTGTGGCTACCGTTTCGTCTATATACGGTCTAGGTGAGCCAGAACAGTATCACTCGATGGTGCTCCACGTAAGTCGCGGCGATATAGTTGACCAAAGGACTATTGTGCGGAGGCTTGCTGAACTACAATATAGGAGAAACCAAGTTGAACTTGAAAGGGGTTGTTACAGGGTCAAAGGAGATATCATAGACATCTTTCCTGCCGAGTCGGATACAAGTGCGATAAGACTGGAGCTATTTGATGATGAAATAGAAAATATCAGTGAATTTGATC
>JAYYOR010000032.1:0-17450 GCA_036130055.1 Pseudomonadota bacterium
TCGACCATATTTCTCTAAAAAAATTATATCAATCGGAAATTTCATACACTTCGTCCAACTTCTTACCTCCTCCTCACCGTTAAAGGTCAATAATAATCCCTCCATAGACTGAAGACTAGATTGATCGGAAAGGCCTACCGACTTGTCGTTAATAGTTTCAGCAATTTTTACAAAAAAAGAAACAAGATGCTTATCGTTTTGTGCACTGAAGAAATGAACGTTGGTATCGCTTGAGGCTAAACTTTGATTTGAAAGTGGCCCGAATATCAGCATTATGGCATGCAAGCCTAAGAATTTAATAGTTCGATTTTTCAAGCAAGACCCGCAATATAATTCGAATATTTAGGTTCCAGACACAAGCTGCTCCAGACACTTGGAGCTTTACAGGTATACGACTTTCTTGATTTGTTGGAAAATTTTGGAGGTTTAGTTCCATAAAGTTTGGCTATATAGCTATAATAGTCATATCTTCGAACAGGGTTACAGTCGGTAACCAGAAATGTGCCCTCATTAAATTGACTACGACATAGTTTTAATATGACTTGCGCAGCATCGGAAGAATGGATTAGATTCAATGACTCCTGGCCATCACCATCGATCATGCCTCCTGCGAGCAAAGTGTTTAGTCCCACTACCCGTTCGGAACAGTAAAGACCTCCAAGTCTGACTATAACCACATCTTCAAATCGCTCACACCACTCTGTCTCAATGGCTCTTAATTTTAATGCCCTGGTATTCACAGGTGTTGGGATGAAAGAATTATCAATAATATTTTTATATCCATCTGAATATACACCCGTGCTTGACACAAGAATTACCTTTTTAAGAAGATTTTGATCAAAAAGACGAGCAACATTTGCGATTGATCCTTCGACGGCGCCTATGTATGAACTAGGGTTCAACATCACGATGACATAACCGTCAAATATGCTGATTACCTCTTTAACAAAAGTTTTATTCAGATTAAATAGGTCAACATAACCATATTCAGCTTTTTCAACCAGATCCTCACTAGAAGGGCTTCTTCGCAACGCGATAAAAGAATGATTGGGATTATCAGATATAATACGGCGAGCTAGATACCCAGCGCCAACTAGAAGTAACTTCATTTTATTCTCAATTTATCCATTCTAATTAATTTTGGAATGAGATTTCATATATTGATTTATGTTATAAGAATATAAAAAATTTACAGCCTAACTGCAAAGTCTTTTGGTATACTATATTCTTTTTAATTATATTAATTCGGAGAAAACGAACTTGACCTCTTCAGACATCGAAAGCAAAGATGAGAATATCATTACCATCGAAAAGGGAAAATTAAATGTGCCTAATAATCCTACTATTCCTTTTATAGAAGGCGACGGCATCGGCGCAGACGTTTGGCGGGCCAGTAGAAGGGTCTTAGACGCCGCGGTAAAAAAAGCTTATAGCAATGAAAGAACGATTAATTGGATAGAAGCCCTTGCCGGCGAAAAAGCATTCAATCAGACCGGACAGTGGTTACCTGGTGAAACTCTTGAAATGTGTAAAAAATACTTGGTTGCTATCAAAGGGCCACTCACGACCCCGATAGGAGGTGGATTTCGTTCATTAAATGTAACATTGAGGCAAGTTTTAGATTTGTATGTCTGTATTAGGCCTGTTCGATGGTTCAACGGGGTCCCATCTCCTGTAAAAGAACCCAAAAATGTTGACATGGTCATATTTCGCGAAAATACAGAAGATATCTATGCCGGTATAGAATTTGAGGAAGGTACCGCAGAATGCAAAAAATTTCTTTCATTGATCGAAGAGAATTTCCCAGATTCTTTCGCGAAAATTAGATTCCCTAAAACATCAGGCATGGGGCTTAAGCCGATTTCACATGAGGGCACAACGCGCTTAGTAAGAGCGGCTGTAAACTACGCAATATCAAATAATAGAAGCAGTCTCACTTTTGTTCACAAAGGCAACATAATGAAGTTCACTGAGGGAGCCTTCAGAAATTGGGGTTATGATTATACAGAGAAAGAATTTTTCGATAAAACATACTCCTGGGAGCAATGGGAAAGAACCAAAGAGCAAAACGGAATTGAAGCCGCCAATCTTGAACAAGAAAAAGCATTAAGCCAAGGAAAAATCCTTGTAAAGGATGCCATTGCCGATATTACGCTACAGCAAGTACTGACACGCCCCAAAGAATTTGACGTGATAGCAACAATGAATCTAAACGGAGACTATTTATCAGATGCTCTAGCAGCTCAAGTAGGTGGAATCGGGATAGCACCTGGGGGCAACGTGAATTATGAGACCGGTCACGCGATTTTTGAAGCTACACACGGAACCGCTCCAAAATATGCTAACCTTGATAAAGTCAATCCTGGCTCTGTATTATTATCCGGCGAAATGATGCTTAGATACTTAGGTTGGAATAAAGCTGCCGATCTAATTATCAAAACTATGGACAAAACCATAAGTAGTAAATTTGTTACCTATGATTTTGCTCGTCTGATGGATGATGCGAACGAGGTGAAATGTAGCGAATTTGCGTCCAAGTTGATCGAAAATCTCTAGGAATAGAAAGACAAATGTTTAAAGAAACCTATGACAACAGAGTAAATAGCTACCGACCTTTAATATCCCCTACAATTTTAAAAGAAGAAATCCCGATTTCGGCTGCCTCGTCTGAACTAGTCGATGTTAGTAGAAAGAACTGCGAAAACATAATCACAGGAAAAGATGATCGACTAATCGTTGTCACTGGGCCTTGCTCGATTCATGATTGCGACGCGGCAATCGATTATGCAAACAAACTTTCAGACCTACAAAAGCAGGTAGATGACAACCTACTAATAATTATGAGAGTTTACTTTGAGAAACCGAGAACGACTATTGGTTGGAAAGGACTGATTAATGACCCTCACTTAGATAATACATTTGATATTAATAATGGACTTCGAATCGCTCGCAAACTTTTAATCGACATTAATACACTCGGCCTACCATGTGGGACTGAATTTCTAGACGTCATTACGCCTCAATTTATTGCTGATCTCATCAGCTGGGGAGCCATAGGAGCAAGAACAACGGAATCTCAAATCCACCGGGAAATGGCTTCTGGTCTTTCTATGCCTATAGGGTTCAAGAATGGAACAGATGGGAATGTTCAGGTTGCAGTTGATGCACTGAAGGCTGTAGGACACTCACATCAATTTCTAGGAGTAACAGATCAAAGTTTAGCAGCAATAGTCAGCACAAAAGGAAACAAAACTTGCCATATTATTTTAAGAGGATCAAATCATGGAATCAATTTTGATAAAGAAAGTGTTATTACAGCACATAATAAATTAAACGAAAGTAATTTAAATTCACGAATTATGATCGATTGTAGTCATGGGAATAGTGGAAAGAATCATTTAAATCAACCGAAAGTTGTAGGCGAAATTTTAAAACAAATAAAACAAAACGATCATATTTGTGGTGTTATGTTAGAGAGCTTCATTGAGGAGGGCAATCAAGCACTGACATCCAAAGATGATCTGAAATACGGGCAGAGTATTACCGATGCCTGTATGGCGTGGGAAATGACAAAACCTCTTCTTTACAATCTCGCCGAAGCGATCGAGAATAGGCGAGACAACAAATTAAAATAATTAATGAAAGATAGTTAGATAAGTAAATCAATTAAAAAACAAAACATCTTAAAAACAATTCATAGCTGCTACAATCCATAAACATGAAAACCGACCTCCGGCTCGAGTCTAGAATCAGAGCAAAATTTTCCTCTTTGCTAATATCTAAATTGCTATTTACTTTAACATCAATACCCTTCATTTGGATTGCACTGTGCATGTCAGCTAGCTCACAAACCTCAGATATTGACATTATCCATAAGATCCAGAGGTCAAAAATAATGGAAAGAACTTTGTCGTCCGTAAAAATTGAAAATAAAATTAAAACCATAAAAAATTTAAACGAGCAGCTGACAGCTTACAAAGAAATTACGAGCGATCTAAATTTAAAAAAAAATGATCTTATTAAAGTCCTAACTTTTAGCACAAATAGAGAAAAACCCCTCAATGACATCCTCATAAAAGTATTAGAGAGAAATTTAGGAATATTATACCGATTCATTCTTCAAGACTATCCATTCGAACGAAACCGGAGATTAAAGATTGTCTCAGAACTTCGTGGCAAACTTTCGAAAGGAAAGTTAAAATCTACAGCGTTTGAAGAATACCTTAAAGTTCTAAATAATGAGATCAATATTTGTCAAATAGATAAAGTTAGGAACGAAGGGATAATGCTCAACAACGAACAAACAAACGCAACCACTTTTAGTATAGGGAGAGTTGGCTATTACTTTATAAATGAGGAAAAAAAATTAACGGGTTTTTATTCACTAAAAGATTCAAAATGGAAGTTAGTAAATTATAAAACCTATGGTAAAAACTTTAAAAAAGCTATAGACGTCATAACAGCTGACCTTTCCAAAACCTACGTGCTTTTGCCGATCGAATTAGCGAGTCTCACACATGAGCCCTAAACGTATTATAGTAATAATAGCTCTAATTTTTGTAAATCACTTGTCCTCTGCCACACAAGAAGAAACGTCTTCGCTGGAGGCGATCAAATCCAGGGTAATTGAAAAAGCAGAATTGGAAAAAGTTTTAATTAAAAATAAATTGACAGAGTTAGATAATCAAATAGCAACGATCAGAGAAAAAATCGAAGATGAAATAAAGCTGAATGATAATCTAAATTCGAGAGTAGATAGGTATGAGAAGTTAATTAAAGCTAGCCATAAAGGATATCCCAGACAAAAAAATCTAGAACAATTTCTCAACGCTCTTCATAGCTCCCAAATAATTACTACAACAGAATTATCGGACGAAGTCTTGGTGATTTCTGACCGAATTTTTATATCGGAAGGCCGCTTTTTCTCATATTCTCATCAAAATGGCTTCCAACCACACGAAACTGGTTTAGCAAACGCAGAGATTCTTGATTCATTTAAAAATTTAATTTCAACATCAAATGAAGTACAACCGCTAGGAGTCGCAGTAGGAAAAAAAGAAATTGAGCAGAATGGCATTCATGTAGAAAAAAGGCGCTTTTCTATTTTACAATTCATCGGTCAGGGAGGTGTGATCGGGAAGCTTATCATAGTAAACGGTTTAATTGTCTTATTTATTGGCTTTCGTCATATTGTGAAACTAAGAAAATTCCGTCGATTGCTCAAAAATCAATGTGAACTAAAAAACCTGATATTTGCCGAATACTATGCCCAAAACGAAACTGACTATGACAACCAAAGAAAAGAGCTGCTTCTTAGCAAGATTCTACATAAGCAGACTACTATCTTAAAAGGTAATTTAGACTATATAAAATTCATAGCGACGATTTCGCCTATGATGGGCTTATTAGGGACTGTCAGTGGTTTGATTGTTACTTTCCAAGCAATAAATCTAACGGGAAGTAACGATAGTACATTTGTAGCGGCTGGCATATCCCAAGCCCTTACGACAACTATTTTGGGTTTAGTTGTTGCTGCACCTTCCCTATTCCTTTTTACCTTCCTTTCAAACCAAGTTAAAACAATAGAAGAAACCCTAGAACAAATCGCTTATGATCTGTTAATAAATAAAAATGACGAGTGAACTCTTAGAAAACCAATTATCGAAGTTGCTTTATATAATCGAAAACGGAGGATTGATTATGGCTGTAATATTTGGTCTGGGTTTTTTAATTTGGTTTAAACTTATCTCTCTTTACTACCGAGGGCTAATAGTTGAAATTTCTCCCAATCACTCTTTAAGAAATAGATCGCGTGCCTTGGAAAACGACCACACAATAGTTCGTGCCCTTATATCTATATGTCCATTGGTTGGGCTACTTGGAAGCACGACCGGAATGGTTGTCGTTTTCAAAGCCATTGAATTTTTCGGCACCGGAGCTACGCAAGTAAGCCTCGCCCTACCCAGAGTAGTTGTGCCAACTCTTGTTTCCCTTATAATTGCTATTTCCGGGTTAATTGGACTAATCATATTTGAACAGCGAGTCAAATTAAAAGAAGGAAGGCAACTGGCAAAATGAGATTCAGAAATAAAAACGAAGTATCAGATGATGACAAGCTTGACCTTACTCCACTTCTTGATGTTAGCTTTATTATTTTAATCTTTTTTATTCTCACTACAACTTTCATAGAAAATAACGAATTAAGAATTGAGAAACCAAATGCCAATACTCAGTCTCACGGGCTAAAAGATCCAATGAAAATAATAATCAACTCAAAAAATAAAATTTATATAGAAAACTCATTGATGGAAGAAAAAGTCCTAAAAACAAAATTAGAACAGAGATTTGCGGCTAATCCAAACACCTCTTTGATCATCCAAGCTGATAAAAATAGTAATTTGTCAACTTTTGTATTTGTTTTTGATACCGCAAAAACGGTTGGCATTCAGGAAATATCTATAAGCACCGAGAGAAACTAAGTGGGAGTTAATACAATCATAACTAAGGACCAATACGCTATTTCTTTTATTTCGTTGTTAATAACAATTAGTTTGTTCTTGTTAGCTGGAAATCTAATTTTTATAGAAAAAAAAAATAAATCTTTAGTGTCTATTAGTGCACTCGAGATTTATTCTGCCAAGCAAAATGACTCAGGTGAGGTTGCTAACTCTCAAAAAAAAATAATAGAGGAATCAGAAAATAGTGATTCTGAAAGGACCCAAGCTCAAAAGATAAAACGAACTATTGATAGCCCCGTTAAACAGATCTCTCCAACGATCAAGTCTTTATCTCAAAATACAATTCTATCAATGGAGGGCGACTATTTCCCCTTATTCAAACCAAAACCTGACTATCCAAAAAGCGCACTTGAGCGAGGTTATGAAGGAAGCTGTTTAGTGGAATATGCCATTGAAAAAGATGGACGGGTATCTCAAGTAAATGTTGTCGAATCAAAATGTGATGTTTGGTTTGAAAGCACTTCAATG
Source organism: Pseudomonadota bacterium (assembly GCA_036130055.1). GTDB lineage: Bacteria > Pseudomonadota > Gammaproteobacteria > TMED69. The sequence goes on from JAYYOR010000032.1 coordinate 6,987, forward strand.
AGAGCCGCGAAGTCGTTTATTTACAAACCACGAATTAAAAATGGTAAACCTCAAAGAGTTGAACAGGTGAGAAATAAATTTGTATATAAAATTATCGAAAACTAACTATTGTTTAATAATTGTATTGGTTACAGGGTTCTTTGGCTTTATAAAAGCTGATATCGCTAAAGAAACTTCAAATGAAAGCTATTCCCGAGACACGCTCAATGTCATTTTGAAGGCTGAGGAACTTATGCATAACAAACTGTTTCAAAAAGCGTTTCAAAAGCTTGAGTCAGTGATAGATAGAAACAATCTTAACAAATTTGAAAAAGCAAGCTTATTTTTTTTATTAGGTTCAGCCCAACGCGGCTTAGAAAAATTTGTGGATGCCAACAAGAGTTTTATACTGGTTTGTAAAATCGATGGAATACCTATTAATTTTTACCGAGAAGCGCTAAAAAGTCTTTCTAACGATCATCTAAACAAAAACCAAAAGACCTTCATTCTATCAAGATTAAAGGTAATCAATAAAAACCGAGGAAATATTGAATTACGAATAATAGAAGGACAATTACTTTATGATTTCGGTTATTTTAATGATTCAATTAAGATCTTAGAAACCGTTATTAACGAAGAAGAATTGGTATCCAAAACTCAAATTGAAAAAATAAACGAGTTAAAATTTTTGGCCCATATAGGTAACAGTGAGTTCGATATTGCTTTAGATATTATAGAAACTGAAGTATTAAATAATCCAGTTAAATTAAATTTTAGACGTCTAGCCTACACCTACGCGTTACTTAATGAACACGATAAACATATGAATATTTGGGAAACTATTCATGATAATTTTGAAATAAACCGCTACGAAACAAAATTTTATTATGAACTCTTACTAAAAAATAAATTCTACCTGAAAGCTGCTGACGTATTTTCTATTGGTCTAAAAAAAGGTTTTTTTGACGAACGAGAAAGATACGACGAAGGTTATTCCAAATATTAACAAGTTGTCCGTACTAGCATAGTAAGCAAAATGATATGTATTTTGCCGCAAATTAGAATCATTTTCGATCTAACGTTGATTAATTCTCTGGAATATTGAAAGTAGCTCCTTCAAGTAGCTCGGTGACTTCTATCTGACACGATAACCTTGAACTACCGTCAACCTTGTTGTCCACAAAGTCTAAGGTTTCTTCTTCTATTTCTGAAATAGTCGATATTTTACTATGCAGGTCCGGGTCAACGTAGACGTGGCAGGTTGCACATGAGCAGCCTCCCCCGCACTCTCCTAGTATTCCGGCGATCTGGTTCTCTAAGGCGGTTTCCATGACTGACCAGCCAATTTTTGCTTCTACGGTCTTTATAAGACCTTTGCTATTTTTAAAATTGATCTTTGGCATATCGTTAGCAGCAAAGTTTACATGTTTGAGTAGTTTGGGCCACCACTCCCTTCTGGAGGACACCAGTTTATATTTTGCCCCGGATCTTTGATATCACAGGTCTTACAGTGAACGCAATTTTGAGCATTAATTTGCAACTTTGCGTCATTACCTTCTCCAATGTATTCATAGACTCCCGCCGGACAGTAGTTTTGCTCAAGTCCCGCATATTCCTTAAAATTTCTCTTTACTGCCATCTCTGGTTGTTTCAATACCAAATGACAGGGCTGGTCTTCTTCGTGGTAAGTATTAGAGAGGAAAACTGAAGACGGCTTATCAAATGTAACTATGCCATCAGGTTTGGGATAATTCTTACTTTTTGAATCAATTGCTTTTTTTGTTTGCGAATGGTCTGAAATATTTGTGAATGTCCACGGAGCTTGACCACGAAAAATATAAGTATCAATTGCAGAGTAGGCCATCGCAGGAAGGAGTCCCCATTTAAAGGAGGGTTTTATATTCCTAACCTTATAAAGCTCATCCCAGAGCCAACTCTTTTTCAGATTTTCTTCAAAGCTAGTTATCTCTTTATTATTCCAGCCGTTGAGAGCTTCGGCAAAAACACTTTCGGCTGCTATTATTCCTGACTTCATGGCGGTATGAGTGCCCTTAATTTTTGGGACATTTAAAAATCCAGCTGAATCCCCAATGATTAAGCCGCCAGGAAAGGACAATCTTGGTATCGATTGAATACCTCCCGCACTTATGGCCCTCGCCCCGTAAGATATCCTTTTTGCATTCTCAAACAGGCTTTTGAATTTTGGATGAGTCTTAAATCTCTGCATCTCCTCGAAGGGACTAAGATAAGGATTTTTATAGTTCAAGCCCAAAACGAATCCGACCGAAAGTAAATTTTCTCCAAAATGATACATCCACGAGCCTCCATAGGTGCTCATATCCATCGGCCACCCCGCGGTATGGGTGATTTGACCTGACACGAATTTGCTCGGATCTAATTCCCAAACCTCTTTTATGCCTAAACCATAAATTTGCGGATCACAATTAGCTCTCAATTGAAATTTCTCGAATAGTTTCTTTGTAAGAGAGCCTCGACATCCTTCTGCAAAGACTGTCTGTCTGCCACGCAATTCAATGCCAGCCTCGAAGTTTGGGCCCTCCTTACCGTCTTTGGCTCGACCCATATCGCCAGTTATAACCCCTTTAATGGTTCCATCTGAATTAGTGGAAAGTTCAGAACAGGAGAAGCCGGCAAATACATCAACTCCGATTTCTTCTGCTTGCTCTCCAAGCCACCTACATAAATTACCTAAACTAATTATATAGTTACCTTTATTATGCATTTGAGGGGGGGTTGGTAATCTAATCGCATGTTGTTTCGTCAAAAGGTAGAATTTATCTGTCTTAGCTGGTGTCTCTAATGGGGCACCTCTTTCAGGCCAATCCGGAATCAATTCATCTAAAGCCTTAGTTTCTATCACCGCACCAGATAATATATGCGCCCCAACTTCTGAACCTTTTTCGACTAAGCAGATAGATATTTCTTTGTTTGCCTCAATGCTGAGTTGCTTGAGTTTGATCGCAAAACTTAAACCAGCTGGCCCTCCGCCGACAACCACGACGTCATAATCCATTACTTCTCTGTCTGTCATTTAATTACCTCGACCACGAATCAAAACTTGTACTATTCAGATAATTGCTCAGACATTTCTGGGACCTCGGTAAAAAGATCACCCACCAAGCCGTAGTCTGCTACGCCAAAAATAGGAGCCTCCTCGTCCTTATTAATCGCAACGATCACTTTTGAATCCTTCATTCCCGCAAGATGTTGAATTGCTCCAGAAATTCCGACAGCAATATATAATTGTGGAGCAACTATTTTACCTGTTTGACCAACTTGATAATCATTTGGCACGTAACCCGCATCGACGGCCGCCCGTGATGCGCCCACCGCAGCCCCTAATTTATCGGCAAGCTTTTCAATAATCGCGAAGTCCTCAGAACTACCTACCCCTCTTCCCCCGGATACAATAATTTCTGCGGCTCCCAACTCAGGTCTATCGGATTTGGTCAACTCCTCTTTAACGAATTCGGAAAGTTTCAGGCTCTCTGGCGCGCTAATGTTTTCTATGGCGGCTTCGCTTTCAACTAAACCAGTCGGCTCGAATGCTGTAGGTCTTACAGTTAATACCTTGGTATCGTCCTTCGACTTAACAGTAGCTATAATGTTACCGGCGTACATAGGGCGTTTAAAAGTTTCTTGGTCAACTATTTCAATGACATCAGACACCTGAGCAACATCTATCAAGGCCGCTACCCTCGGCATAAAATTTTTCCCACTAGTCGAAGAAACAGCGATAATAAATTGATAACTTTCAGCTTCTTTCACCACAACAGACGCTAGATTCTCAGCCAAGCCATCTTTAAGTGATTCAGAATCGCAAAGTTTTACCGACGATACACCTTTTATCCGGGAGGCTTCCTCAGCAACCTCGCCACAGTTAAAGCCGGCTACTAAAATATCAAGCTTGTCAGCATTTAGAAGTTGGCCTGCCGTCACTGCACTTTGGGTAACAATCGATAATTGTTTGTTATCGTGTTCAGCTACTATTAATACGTTCATAATTTAAATCACCTTTGCATCATTTTTTAATTTGTCCAACAACTGACCAACATCTTCGACTTTTACGCCAGCCTTGCGATCTGGAGGTTCAGCTACATTTAACAATTCAAGTCTCGGGGTAATGTCGACGCCCATCTCTTCTGGAGTTAGAATTTCGAGCGGTTTTTTCTTCGCCTTCATTATGTTAGGGAGTTTAACGTATCGTGGCTCGTTCAATCGTAAATCAGTGGTTATTATCGAAGGTAGTTTTAAATTAAGGGTTTGTATTCCTCCGTCGATTTCCCTAGAAACAATAGCGGCACCTTGCTCGAATTCAAGATTACATGCAAAAGTCCCTTGAGACCAACCTAACAAGGCTGATAACATCTGCCCGGTTTGGTTAGAATCATCGTCTATTGCTTGTTTGCCCAGAATGATAATGTCTGGCGATTCTTTTTCTGCAATATTTGCAAGAATCTTTGCCACAGATAATGGTTGGACATTAGATTCAGTCTCGACTAATACACTCCTATCTATTCCCATCGCCATTGCAGTCCTCAATGTTTCCTGGGCCTGCTTGGGACCAATTGAAACGGCCACCGTCTCTGTCGCCAAACCTGCTTCTTGAAGCTTAACTGCTTCTTCAACTGCAATTTCGTCAAAAGGGTTCATTGACATCTTAACGTTAGATAATTCCACGTCTGACCCATCGGCTTTAGGTCTGGCTTTAACGTTATAGTCTATCGCTCTTTTAACAGCTACTAAGATTTTCATAAAAACTCCTGCAAATGATCTATCAATCCATTTCAACTCGTAAATTGACCGTTAATTATATTTTAACAATATCATTGAAGTTCTCCAACTACAGATATTCATGATATAATGTTTACGAGAGGAAATAGTATCTATATTTAAAAAATACGAATAATCGAGTTAACAAGGTCAACTTTTAACAAATAAATTCAACCCGCCTAATCATGCAAACCGGGCGAAATAGTGAGGAATTCTAATGGCAACTCTGGCAAAAAATACCAAACCTACTTCAAATTCAAGCGCGGAACAGTCGTTTAAATGGGAGGACCCACTATTACTTTCAGAAATGCTCTCTGAGGACGAGCGAATAATCGATAATGCGGCTAAAGTTTTTTGCGAAGGCGAACTTCTACCAGGCATCACAATGGCCCATAGACACGAAAAATTCGACCGAAAAATTATGAACCGATTTGGAGAAAATGGCTTTTTGGGCTCTACAATACCAGAGGAATATGGTGGTGCCGGCCTCAGTTACGTAAATTATGGGTTGATCGCAAAGAACGTAGAATCGATTGATTCAGGTTATAGGTCCGCAATGAGCGTCCAAAGCAGTTTAGTCATGCATCCGATCTACGCTTTCGGAACGGAAGCCCAAAGGCTAAAATACTTACCAGATTTAGCCTCAGGCAAGAAGGTCGGAGCCTTTGGTCTCACCGAACCAGACCACGGTTCTGATCCGTCAAGCATGCAGACATCTGCCTCGACGGTTCCGGGCGGATACGTACTTAATGGGGCGAAGATGTGGATCTCAAACTCCCCGATTGCCGATATATTTGTGGTTTGGGCCAAAGAATCGGGGCAAATAAGAGGATTTATTGTCGAGAGGTCAATGGATGGCCTATCGACTCCAAAAATTGAAGGGAAGTTTTCTTTAAGAGCGTCTGTTACAGGTGAAATTGTACTTAAGGATGTTTTCGTCCCAGAAGAGAACATACTGCCAAATGTCACAGGTCTAAAGGGACCTTTTAGTTGTCTCAACAGAGCCCGTTACGGGATCGCATGGGGAGCCATGGGAGCAGCAGAATTTTGCTGGAAGAAAGCCAGACAATATGTTCTTGACCGAAGCCAATTTGGAAGACCACTAGCGGCTAATCAGCTTGTTCAAAAAAAACTAGCGGACATGCAAACAGAGATAACCTTAGGATATCAAGCGGCGTTACAAGTTGGCAGACTTATAGACCAAGGAAAAGCGGCCCCTGAAATGATTTCGTTAATAAAAAGGAACAATTGTGGGAAGGCTTTGGACATAGCACGGACTGCCAGAGACATGTTGGGCGGAAACGGCATTTCAGACGAATATCATATCATTCGACACGTTTTGAACCTCGAGGCAGTAAATACGTATGAAGGCACCCACGACATACACGCTTTGATTCTAGGAAGAGCTCAAACAGGTCTCCAAGCGTTCTTCTAACGCACCTACAAAATTGTGTTTGTTTGTTTTGCTACAAGACATCTCCTAGTGAGAGTAACTCCTGGCTGATGATCATTTTTCTCACCTCAGTGGTGCCGGCACCAATCTCCAGAAGTTTATTACCCCGATAGAGCCTATTTATTTCAGATTCCCAGATATAGCCAGAGCCTCCGTGGATTTGAACTGCCTCATCAAGGATGGAATTCAGCATATTGGCGCAAAACATAATGGAAGTGGCTGTATCTGCGTGAATCATTCCCCTTCCCGCTTCTTGACTTGTAGCGCTATTAATGTGACTCAACACTTTCAAATTGAGAGCTTTCATCGCTTCCAATCCAGCGTACATGTCAGCCAACTTTGACTGAATCATTTGAAAATCAGATATCTTTTTACCAAATTGACTACGTTGCGACGCGTGCTCCAAACTAAGTTGCAAAGCTCTTTCAGCCATCCCTACACAAATTGGTGCTATCACTGCTCGTTCGAAATCAAGTCCGCTCATAACCACCCCAACACCTTCATTAACTTCTCCCAAAAGATTTTCAACTGGAACTTCACAATTATCAAAAACTAATTCGCCTGTCTGGCTACCTCTGAAACCCATCTTCATCAATTTTTGCGCTACTGAAAATCCAGGAAATTCCTTTTCGACGATGAAGGCAGAAATCCCCTTTTTACCCAAATTCTTTGCTGTCTTTGCATAAACTAATAATACATCTGCGACTGGACCATTCGTAATATACATCTTTCTACCATTAAGAATAAAAACATCTCCTTGCCTATCTGCCGTGGTGCTCATGGCTCCTAAAGCATCTGAGCCTGCTCCTGGCTCGGTAAGTCCTAGCGCGCCAATATGCTGCCCTGAACATAGCGCAGGTAAATACCTTATTTTTTGCTCATCGTTAGAGTTTCTATATAAATTGTCTAGGCAAAGATTTTCATGAGCGATCCAACTTAATGCCATAGCATAGTTCCAGCGCCCCATAGCCTGCGCTATTAAACCACTCGCAAGAATATCCAAACCCTGTCCACCAAATTCTTCAGGGATGGTTATACCACAGAAACCCTCGCTCCCGATCTTTCTGAATATTTCCTCTGGCCACCATTCATCAGCATCCATCCTTGAAGCTAGAGGATACAATTCCTTTTTCGCAAATTTATTCGCCTGCTCGAAAATTAGCGAGTGATGTTCTGAAAGTCTAAATTGGTTCTCTTGGACGGATATTGATTCAATCAATTAATTTTTCCTTTTTTTGCTCAAAACTCTTCAAGATAGTAGGATATAGAATTATATTGACCAATAACAGTAATTAAAGAGATAAGAAATGACTTTTTCGATAAATGAAGACCAAGTTGCCATAAAAACAGCGATTTCCAAAATATGCAATAACTTCTCACCCGACTACTGGTTAGACCATGACAACAGTGGTGAGTTTCCTCAAGAATTCGTGACCGAAATTTGCGATGCGGGTTGGTTTGGCATCGCTATGCCGGAAGAATACGGAGGCAGTGGACTAGGCATGACAGAGGCGTCATTAATGATGCAAACAATCACGGAGTCTGGGGCCGGTTATACTGGCGCTTCTTCGGTGCATTTAAACCTTTTCGGCCTGCATCCAATAGTCGTGTTTGGCACTGAGGAGCAAAAGCAAAGAATGCTACCCCCCATGATTAGGGGAGAGGATAACGCATGTTTTGGTGTTACCGAACCAAACGCGGGTTTAGATACCACCAGTCTTGAAGTAAGAGCCGAAAAATCAGGTGATGGGTATCTAATCCATGGCCAAAAGATTTGGACTTCAATGGCCAAACGAGCAAATAAAGTTCTATTATTAGCAAGAACAACTCCAAAAGATAAAGTAAAAAAGAAGACAGAGGGGCTCTCGCTATTCTATACAGACCTTAATAAAGATTATGTTGAAATCCAAGAAATTCAAAAAATGGGAAGAAAGGCAGTTGACTCGAATAGTGTGTTTTATGACGGTATGCCAGTACCTCAAGAGGATTTAATAGGTGACGAAGGGAAGGGATTTCATTATATTCTCCATGGGCTGAATCCGGAGAGGATCTTGATAGCGGCCGAGGCAGTTGGGATTGGCAGAGCAGCGTTAAATCGTGCTGTCGATTATGCAAAAAATCGCGAAGTCTTCGGTCGTCCAATTGGTAAAAACCAAGGAATAGCACACCCATTAGCAAAAAATTGGATGGAACTTGAAGCTGCTGATTTAATGGTATTTAAAGCTGCTGCTCTATACGACGCTGGCAAAGATTGTGGAGCTGAGGCTAATGCATCGAAGTATCTGGCAGCTGAAGCGGGATTTAATGCGTGCGAACAAGCGGTTTTGACTCATGGAGGAATGGGTTATGCTAAGGAATATCATGTGGAAAGACTGATGAGAGAAGTCATGATTCCTAGAATAGCACCAGTCAGTCGAGAGATGATATTTAATTTTATTTCAGAAAAGGTGTTGGGCCTACCTAGATCGTTTTAAAAAAGGGGGAGATTTATGCGCTTCGGTTTTATGGAAGATTTCAGGAATCCGGTCAAATGGAGAAGACCATTTCCAGAGTTTTATCAACAGATATTAGAGCAAATTAAAACTTGTGAGCGGCTTGGATACGACAATGTTTGGTTAACAGAACACCATTTTACTGAAGACGGCTATAACCCGTCACTTATGACCACCGCCGCAGCCGTCGCGACGGCAACCGAAAAAATCAAAGTCGGAACATTTATTGTAATTCTTCCGTATCAACATCCGGTATTGCTGGCTGAAGAAGTGGCTAACGTCGATATACTTTCGAATGGAAGGTTCGAATTTGGAGTGGGACAGGGTTATTCGTATCATGAATACCAGGCTTTTTGTATGAACCGAGCCGAACGCGGGCCAAAAACCAGAGAAAGCATCAGATTAATAGAACGCTTGTTTAAAGAAGAAAAAGTTACCCACCAAGGCAAATTTTTTCAAACTTTTGAAGCAAAATTATCGCCGAAACCAGTACAGAAACCCCATCCACCGATTTGGATTGGGGGACGCGGCCCGAAAGCGGTAAAAAAGGCGGCCCAAATGGGCTACCATTTAATGGCAACTATTGGCCCAGATCCTGCTCCAGATTATCTTTGCGCCCTTAAAGAATCAGGAAAAAATCCTGAGGACTACAAGATCGCCCAACTCAGAATGGTTTATTGCGCGGATTCTGAGGACCAAGCTTGGGAAGAGTGTCAAGAACACTTATTTCACTTAATTGAATTTTATCATGATATTTTATCAGAGGCTAACGACGCTGCCGGAGATAATGCACCACTTCCTGTTACTAAGCCTGAGGATATGAGGAACTCTGTTCTTGCTGAACATTTTATGATTGGAACACCGGACCAAGTGTGCGAAAAGCTCTCTCAATTTCAAACCGATTTTACTTGCACAGATTTGATTATGGGAACTCAGTATCCTGGATTAGACCCTAAGTTAGGAACCAAAGCGCTTAAACTCTTTTCCGAAAAAGTTATGCCGAAATTTAAAGGCAGGAAATAAGACTAATTATTTTAATGCAACTATCCCATCAATAATAGAATTATAGAGCTGGGTAATCATCGCTGTCATTTCCTGAGTGTTCTCGCCTGTTGCTTTAAAATTGCTTTGATAGCGTATTTTAGTTTTGTCAGTATTACTTGATTCAAGCGAGACAAAAGCGAAGTAATCCGTTAGTGGCAACGCGTCATTCTCAATTATTGAGTAGCCAAATAAATCGCTTGCTCGGCTAATCTCTAATCTTTCGACAACTTTTCCTCCCCCTTGTAAAGTTATATGACGCATCATTCCAATACCAGTCCCACTGCAGTTAACTGTTTCAATCATGTCAGGCAGTAACTTCTTTATTCCGCAGAAATCATTTAAAGCATCGAATACAAATTGCCTGGTTAATTCGACTTCTCTTTCTACCGATACCGTATAAGCCATCTAATTACCTCCCTCAAAGCTTTGCTTTAATATGTTGAATGCGTCTTTATAAAATCCCTTACCCGGGGAGCAATCTCACTTCTCCATCTAGACCCATTAAATACGCCGTAGTGACCAACCCCTTTTTGAATATAATCCGCTCTCATCTCATTCGGTATGCCCGTGCATAGCCGATGGGCTGCCTGTGTTTGACCAATACCAGATATATCATCCTTTTCACCTTCTACCGTCATAAGCGCCGTTGACTCAATAGAACTAAGGTCTATTTTGGTGTCTCTATATGTAAAATTTCCATCA
>JAYYOR010000033.1:0-12420 GCA_036130055.1 Pseudomonadota bacterium
GTCTATGCTTTACCCACTGGATTCTACCGCAAACGTAACCTCAGGTTCTGTAACTATCAAACCGGGAATAAACAAGGCGCCTTTACTAATCGCTGCCAGTACCAAAAATATTAAATCAGGACGTCATATTTGCGGAGGGCACTATAAAGAGGCCCTCGAGCCATTCCCCCTCCCCGAGCAACATGAAGTTTATAATGGAAAAATAGATCGACCGCGCTTCGCAAAAAAAGCTCTCGAAAAAAACGAGATAGATACTTTAACAAGGGGAATCTCGGGCTGCGATGGTTATCTTCGAAACCAAGTTATCGGCGCATGGGATTTTCACGCAAATATTACGGATAAAATTGCTAGTTGTCAGATTATCGATACTTCAAGCAGTAAGTTAAATGGTTTTATAATTAATATGCCAGCAAGAGCTATGACAGGCTACAATTGGACCGCTGACGACATCGTCTATCATCATGTGCCAGAAGAGTATGGCGCGATACACTTCCATGATGACGATATCGATGATGCCAGATGGGAGGAAAGCTTCACTTTTAAAATCCCGTCTAAATTAAAAAGTGGTGTTTATGGGGCAAGGCTTCGAATAAAGGGAATAGAGAGTCCAGAGACGGAAGATTATGTACCGTTTTTCGTAAGGCCACCGCAAGGAAAAGCCACCGCAAAAGTGTGCTTAATAATCCCAACAAATTCTTATATGGCATACTCCAATGATAATTTAGCAACTAATTCTGTAGTAGCTGAGCTTCTTGCAGGAAGGGTGCCTATTATGCAGGCATCAGATCTTTATCTAAATGAGCACCGTGAGTATGGTCTATCAACATATTCGTGCCATTCTGATGGTAGCGGAGTTTGTTACTCTTCAAGACTAAGGCCAATCTTAAATATGAGACCAAAGTATAGACATTGGTTGTCCCCTTCATTGTGGCAACTTAATGCAGATTTGCATCTAACGGATTGGCTAGAAGAAAAAAACATCAACTATGATGTTCACACAGACGAAGATCTAGACAGAGAGGGAGTCGATCTCCTTAATCGATACCAAGTTGTGTTGACAGGAAGTCATCCAGAATACTCTTCAGAAAGTATGCTAGGAGCCTATGAGACCTATCAACAATCTGGAGGACGTTGGCTCTATCTCGGCGCAGATGGCTTTTATTGGGTCAGTGAGTATCATCCAGACAATCCTAACATCATAGAAGTTAGGAAAGGTGAAGCTGGAACTCGCGCGTGGACTGCAAACCCAGGAGAATATAACAATGCTTTCGATGGGAAATTTGGAGGAATGTGGAGAGCGAGAGGACGTATTCCAACAAAAGTTTGTGGATTGACCTTTACAGCTTACGGGTTTGATGTTTCAAGTTATTACAGAAGGGAACCTGATTCTGAAAGAAAAGAATGCGAATGGATCTTCAAAGGAATCGGACGAGACGAAATAATTGGGGACTTTGGTCTAGTAGGCGGGGGTGCCGCCGGTTTAGAAATCGACCGTTACGATCTTGAATTTGGAACTCCACATGAAGCATTTCTGTTAGCTCGCTCAGAAGGCCACACCGATCTTATGATGCAAGTAAATGAAGAAATTCATTTCACTTGCAGAGGATATTATGGAGGAGGCGATGAAAACCCAATGGTCAGAGCTGATATGATTTATTACAAAACCCCAAATAACGGAGCAGTATTTGCTCCAGGCTCTTTAGCTTGGTGCGGTAGCCTTTCACACAATAATTATAAAAACAACGTGTCAAAGATAATGGAGAATGTAATCAAAGGGTTCCTGAAACCGGGAGAACTTCCTTAATCAAACAGCCAAAAGAAGCCAGTGAAAGATAAAAACCGAAGTTCGTCTATGCCCTTTGATCCGACACCCTTGGGCAAACATGTGCTACCGACCCGTAGGGAACCTCTTTCTGAATTAGAAGCGTCAGTGATGAATCCATTAGATGTCGATAAACTTAGTGATCTCGCTGAAGTATTATATGCCTTTAATAACTACAAGGTTGGCCCAATGCTGGGGTTTTTTGTAGCAGTCGAAGTGGTACCAGGGGAAAAATGGTGCGTTGGCCAGTTATGCGCTGATAGAGCAAAACCACTTAAATTATTCGAAAAGAAACAATATAAAACGGCTAAAGGTGCGCAGCGGGCAGCAGAAAAAATGAGATTAGCCGCCATGAACGAAGCAACCTCACAAAAAAAATGAGATAAAGACGGCTTTTTTTTGCATCAAAAAACTATTTCCAGGTTATTCTAGTCTCAAGAAAAACTATCCTCGGGAGATTAGAATTGATTCTTCTTTTAAAATGGACGAGCACATTTCTTGTGTTATTTGGAATCCTACTTACAAATTTAAATATTTTCCCCTTTAATATATTGATACATGGTGTCGGCGCTTTAGGATGGACTATTGCTGGAATTAAAATGAGAGAAAAAGCCATAATAGTAAATTTTGGGCTACAATTACCATTGTTTCTTCTAGGATATGGTAATTTAATTTTTTCTATCAACTAAGACCCATCGTCACTAAAGAAGAAATACAAAGCTAATATTTGTGCTGATTTACCTAAGTTTTTAATATATTATTACCGTTTAGTTTAGGAGGTCTTCTTATGAGTTCAACAGTTTCTCTTTCTCAAGAAAAAGCTATGTTCCCAGAGGGTTGCGCTTGGATAGAAGGCAAATATGTCTCAATTAACAATGCTTCTGTGCCAATCACAGACTTTGGTTTCTCTCGTTCCGACTGCACTTACGATGTTGTTGCGGTATGGGATGGTAAATTCTTTAGAATCGACGACCATATAGAAAGATTTAAAAATAGTTGCACCTCAATAAAGCTATCCCCTCCCTTTGAATGGAAAGAATTGAAGCCGATCTTGCATAGGCTTGTAGAACACACAGGATTAAAAAATTCTTATGTTGAAATGATTGTCACCAGGGGAATTCCGATGCCTGGAGAAAGGAATCCAAGTAAACTTAAAAACCGCTTTTATGGTTACGCAATACCATACGTATGGGTAATTGATAAAGAAAAATACAATAAAGGAGTTAACTTAATTGTATCTGAAGAAACCATTCGAATAGATCAAAAATCAGTCGATCCTAAAGTAAAAAACTTTCACTGGGCAGACTTAACGAAAGGGCTTTACGAGGCTTATGAAAGAAACGCCGACGCTGTAGTCCTTTGTGACAAAGAGGGGTACCTCACGGAAGGACCAGGCTATAATATTTTCATTCTTCAAAAAGATACGCTATTTACACCTAAAGAAGGTGTTCTTGAGGGAATTACAAGAAAAACAGTTCTTGAAATCGCTTCCCGCATGAAGCTTGATATTAAAATCGGAAAGATAAAGAAGAAATTACTTAAAGAGGCGGATGAAATATTTTTAACGTCTACTGCCGGTGGAATAATACCCGTCGCCAGTCTAGATGGAAGAGCCCTAAGAAAACCAACAAGGGAATTTTGCCAAAAGATCAATGATGAGTATTGGGAATCTCATTATTCGGGTCCTCTAGTAGAAGAAGTTATATATTAATTTTCTATTATTGACAGAGTTCAACTTATGAAAGGTAAGATGCTTTTTAAAATTACAAAAATAGTTCTTCTAACTGGTATGCTCATTTCAAACTATGCATACACTTTAGATGGATTTAATGTTGAATATAAGATTAAAAAGGGAATAATCACTGTTGGTAAAATTTCACGAAATTTTGAAATAACGGGTGATAAATTTAAATTTGAATCAACCTTCGAAACTACTGGTGTAACATCTTTCTTGAAACGTAGATTATATGAACTAAGCGAAGGTCAAATAGTAGAAAAAGAACTAATTCCTTCTTCATACCTCCGAGAAACAACCGAAAAACGAAAAAACTTCACGCTTAAGTTTGAAAATCAAGCCACAACAGTCAAAAGAATTGATTTAAAAGATGGTTACGTTTCTACTGAAAATACAACAATTCAAGATAAGCTCAGTTACCAAGCACAACTAATGCTTGACTTCGGTAATGGAAAATATTCTCTAAAGCAAGAACAATTAGAATTTTTTATTGCGGCCCAAAATGAGATCGAGAAATATGAGATAGAGAATTTAGGCTTTAAAGATATCAAAACACCTTTAGGAAACTTCACAACATTAGTACTATACAGAAAAGTGAAGAATTCAAAAAAAGAAGATACTGTCTATTTAGCTCCTGAGCTGAACTGGCTCCCCATACGGATCGACCACTTGGATAAGAAGGGGCGGAAAATGATAGCAATTATTGAAAAAAAATCACCCAATTAATTTATCAAAAATCTAATAATCGAACGGACTCCACAATTGGCTTCAAATGGCGGTCTCGAATTTCAGAGATATTAGAGCCCTTCAATAATTCATAAGTAATAGTTGGAATTCCTCTTTCCAATCCAGAATAAGTGCCTAAACAACCGGGGGTCGGATAACCCATGTCCCTCTCAAGTTTGATACCTATTGCTTGATTCAAAGCTTTATCTACCGGCTCACAATTACCATTGATATTCAATAACTCTTTTTTGTAAGAATGCATTGATATTATGAAACTAAATGGATAATGTTCAATAAACTTTACCAAGGCAATATTTTCAGGTTCACTATTGGCTGATATTCCAGGATAAAAACGCTCATTTTGGTAGTCTCCACACCAATCTCGGGTAGGTAAATTTCTATTTAGATCAACACCATTTGAGTTTTGCCTTGTATTTTCTAAGAATCCGTCTAAATTCAAGCAAGGAACAATAGCCAACGCAAAGGAATAAGTATAATTGACGATAAATTCGGCCATTAGAGCATAGGAAAGTGCCACTCCTTCCTTCTCATCTCCATGAACACCTCCAATAATTAAAACCTGAGGGGTTCCTTCGCCAAAAATAAAGCCATTGATAGC
Organism: Pseudomonadota bacterium; assembly: GCA_036130055.1. GTDB lineage: Bacteria > Pseudomonadota > Gammaproteobacteria > TMED69. The sequence goes on from JAYYOR010000033.1 coordinate 4,903, forward strand.
AAGGTTATTACAGGTTCTTCCGATTATTTCTGCTCGCAAAAAGATTCTCGTCATTTTTTAAAAATTTAGTATATCAGAAAATAAATTTCTAATATAAAATGTCAATTTAGGTTATTAAAGAGACAATAAACAAAATAATACTGGCTAGATGCATAATGAAAGATCAATATAATTTACTTATCGCAATTTTTGTCATTTTAGTCGGAGGCCTTTACAGAGCGTTAGTGGTGCCTGGTGCTGACATTATCAGCGCCAATCTTACCCCACTATGTGCAATAGCACTTTTTGCGGGGGCACATATTACAGGATCGCTATTAAAATATCTTGTGCCAATTTTAATATTGTTTTTAAGTGATGTTCTTTTAAGTCTAAATCCGATAAATATAGCTAATTCTGATTTATTTTATCCTGGTTGGTTCTGGGTTTACGGCTCAATAATTACTTGCGTATACGCAAGTTCGGCAATAATCCGAAAAATTTCAATGGGCAGAATAATATTAGGAGCAATTTTTGTTAGTGTTTGTCACTGGTGGATCTCGGATTTTGGTTATTTCATTTCCGGTGGAATTAATATTCTAACGGGACAATCCTATCCTCCTAACATAAATGGTCTTTTAGAGTGTGTCGTTATGGGTTTTCCATTTTTTAAAAAGACTTTACTATCAACAATAGTTTTCAGCTTCCTTTTCTTTTACTCTTATCAGGCTTTACGACACCTTGTTAGTAATTTTAAAACAAAAACGGAGTCCATTTAATTAATAAATAGAACTTTGTTATCTGCATAAAATGAATCTATTTACCTATGGAACTCTTATGTTTGATGAAATATTATCAGTCATAGTAAAAAAAAATTATTTATCAATCACAGGACTACTAGAAAATTATACGATACGAAAGTTTTCGGGAGCAGAGTATCCGGGTATATTTTATGACAAAGAAGGAAAAGTTTCTGGGAGGATAATCTTAGATATAAACGGCAAAGACCTATCACTACTAGACGATTACGAGGGACCCATGTATCAAAGAATCCAACTTAGGGTCAGCACGTGTTCAAACACTTATGAATGTCAGACTTATGTTGTAAAAGACTGCTATAAACACAAATTAAGTGTCGAAAAATGGTGTCCGGTCAATTTCAAAAAAGAAACTTTAAAAGACTACCTTAAAAATTTAAAATAGAATTTTTATCAAACCAGAAACCATATGACAGTATCAAATTTTTTTATTGATGGCACTAAAATAGCAGCGAATGAAGACGGGGATTCCTATTTCGAAAAGATTAGTATAGAACTGAACGACAAAGGAGAAATTGGATTTCTATCAGACCCAGAAACAGTTAAATCAATTATCTTTCGGATCACTCCAAAAGATTACGACTATGATTGGCATAATGCACCTCAAAAACAATATATATTTATTTTAGAAGGGGAGGTAGAAATCGAAGTTGGAACAGGGGAGACAAGAATATTCGGACCGAACGACATATTACTTGTCGAGGATACTGAAGGACACGGTCACAAAAGTCGAGCTGTAAATAGTGAAATCAGAAAATCAATTTTCGTAACTTTATGAGTAAACCCTTTATCTCTAATTTAATAGCACTAGGAATTATATTTTTTAGTTTCTTAGAAACGCCATTTGCCGAGGTTAGTTTTTCTATCGGAATTTTTGCTTTGTCGGGCGGCGTAACAAATTGGCTGGCGATCCACATGCTTTTTGAAAAAATTCCCTTTATATTTGGCTCGGGAGTCGTCGAGTTAAGGTTTGATGAATTCAAAAAGGCTATTAAAGAACTGATATTAGAAGAGTTTTTTAACAAAGAAAATATTGAAATGATTCACAATGATATCCGAGAGGAAGCAATCAATAAAGTGAGCACTGCGTTTGATAAAAATCAAATTTTTGAGTCCTTTGTTCAAGTAATTGAAGCTTCTTCGTTTAGTAAAACCCTTGAAATGTTTGGGGGAACCAAGATTCTCGAGCCGATAAAAGAACCTCTCGTTTCAAAAGTAGAACAGATCTTAGTGGAAATAATTGAGAAAAGAGAACTATCTGAAAAAGATAACATCGATAAACTTAGAAACGATATTATAAAGATTATTGACCATAAGCTGAGTGAGTTGTCGCCTAGAAGAGTAAAAGTAATTATACAAGGAATGATCCAACAACATTTAGGTTGGCTTGTTATTTGGGGTGCTGTTTTTGGGGGCACAATAGGCTTAGTTTTTGGAATTACATCGAAATGAATAATAATAAACACGCTATAAGAGACAAAATATCACGTAAAAGAACTAGCCTCGAAAAGAATAAGAAATATCTATTCGATGAACATATATATAAAAAATCGGTCGAATTAATTGAGACCATCCCAGGAAATTCCGTTTTTATCTATGAATCCTTCAAAGGGGAAGTATCCACGAAAAAAATAATTTCAAAACTCAGGAGCAAAAATTACAAAATTTCGACCCCAAGAGTTGGGGAAAACCGCGAGATGATAGCAGTAGACATTTCAAATGAAAAATTAGATTTTTCAAAAAGTCCGCTGTCAAAAAAAATTTTGGATAGGCGATTAGAGGTTGTAGAAATTGATATCGTATTGGCACCAGTGATCGCTTTTTCAAAAACCGGAGGTCGCGTGGGCTACGGTGGTGGTTTTTATGATGAATGGTTTGAAAAAAACCCAAAGCCTTTTAGAATTGGTCTTGCCTATTCGTTTCAACAATTTGATGATATTATTTTTGAAAACCATGATGCTCAATTAAACTTTTTAGTATCAGAGCTGGAGATTTTTGATTTTAAAAATCACTGCTTATATGCGACTACATGAACGATTTCAAACCTTACCCCAATAACCTCTCCCACCGCAAAATCAAAATGACTAGGAAATAGGGCTAAAATCTTTTGCTTACCCTCCGCCTGCAAGTGGTAAAGGGTCTGAGACCCTTTAAATATCTTAGACAATATTTTAACCTTATTTTGACTAAGAGGATCAAAAATTATGTCATCAGGCCTTAGAAGTATGTCAAACGTGGCGCCCGCATGAGAGTCTTTAAATTTATGATTCCTTAGGGTTATATAATCTGTTACCAAGCTTAAATCCTTATCCAAGATTCCTTTGAGAAAAACCCCTTCACCTATAAAGTCTGCTACAAATTTTGTTTTCGGCTCATGATAAATATCATGGGGAGATGCCCATTGCTGCAAACGTCCTTTGTTTATCACACCGACTTTATCACTGAAAGCAAAAGCTTCGTCTTGATCATGGGTAACCATAATACAGGTAATATCACGCTCTTTAAGCAAGATAGCGACCTCCGCATTCAACTTTTGTCTAAGATCCTCATCCAAACCAGAAAAGGGCTCATCTAAAAGCATAACAACCGGGTCACAAACTAGTGAACGGGCTAAAGCTACCCGTTGCGCTTGTCCACCAGAGAGCTCGTGCGGATATTTATAGCGTTCGGCACTTAACCCCATCTTTTTTAGGAAACTTTCGATTAATCTGGTTTTCAAGCTGGAATCAATATTTCGTAATCCCACTCCTATATTTTTTTCTACATCTAAGTGAGGAAAAAGCGCATGCTCCTGAAACACCATTCCAACTCTCCTATATTCGGGGGATATAAAATGAGTTTCACTAGAAACGATCTTTCCATCTATAGAAATTGTCCCACGACTTAAGTGAATAAAACCCGCTATAGCTTTTAATATTGTGGTCTTTCCGCACCCGCTTGGTCCAAGTAAAGCCACGTGGCTACCTTTCTTAACTTCAAAATCAATATCTGAAATGACTAATCGGTTTTCATATTCGCATTGAATGTTTTCAATTCTTAGTGCCTTTGGTACTGACATCTTACTTTTTGGATAGTTTTCTAGAATTTGTAATTAATTTACTTAGTATTATAACGGGTAATAAACCTATAAACACGATTATAAGAGAACCCGTAGCTGCCTCTCCCAACATTTCATCAGATGCATACTGATAAACATTAATCGCTAAAGTGTCAAAGTTAAAAGGTCTCAAAATTAACGTAGCGGGTAATTCCTTAACGCAATCAACAAAAACCAATATGCCCGCCACTAAAATACCACCCCGAAGTATCGGTAAATGTAAACCTATCAAAGTTCTTATTTTGGTGTTGCCTAAAGATCTAAAAGCCATATCCATTGTAGGAGATACTTTTTCAAGACTCGATTCAATTTGCCCTAACCCGAGAAACAAAAATCTTACCACATATGCAAATATAATTGCGATTATCGAACCACTCAAAACAAGTCCACTAGAGAACCCAAAATAAGCTCTTAGCCACCCATCAATAGTATTATCGAAAAAAGCAAAAGGAATTAGAACTCCCATGGCAATAACCGCTCCGGGAATCCCATATCCAAACTTAGAAATTGAGATTATTTTAATCAAAACTGGATTTCGAGTTAATCGCTTTCCATAGGCCAAAAAAAGTGATAATAGAACTACTAAAAAAGCTGCAATACCCGACAGCAAGATACTATTTGCTATTTGGGAAAGAAAATCAACGGACCAAGTTTTTTCAAAGTAAATAATTGATAATCTTATTAGAATAAGGAAAGGAATAATAAAACCTATCATTACTGGTATCGCACAGAAAACAAAAGCGCACTTACCTTTCACACCTTTTAATTTTACGATCGGCAACTTACTGAAACGAGTTGATTCTTGCTGATAGAGCTTTTGATTTACTCTACTTATTTGTTCAATTACAAGCAACAAAATTACGATACCCAACATCAAGGACGCGATTTGAGCAGCGCTTGACAAGCTGTTCATACCTAACCAAACGTCTACTAAGCCAGCTGTTAATGTTGGCACGGCAAAAAAATCAACCGTCCCATAATCATTCATCGTTTCCATTAAAGCAAGGGACATCCCGACTATTATAGCGGGACGGGCTGTTGGTAAAGCCACACGCAGGAAGGTATTGAGAGGGCCTCCCCCCAAAACTCGATTGGCTTCAAGTGCACTTACAGATTGCTCCAAAAAGGCCGATCTTGCGAGCAAGTAGACATATGGATAAAGCACAAAACCCATTACGAGACAAGCTCCTGGTAAACTCCTGATATCTGGAAACCAATAGTCCCCCGCCCCTAGATTAAAAAGATAACGAAGATTAGACTGAACTACTCCCGAAAATTCTAATAAATCCGTATAAGCATAGGCCACTACGTACGAAGGAAGAGCCAAAGGGAAAATCAGAAGCCATTCAAATGTATTCTTTAGCGGAAAATCGTGCATTGTAACCAACCAAGCTGTGCCAACCCCAACTAGGAAAATGATTATTGAAACACCAATTAATAAGAGTCCTGTTGTTTCAAAATAGCGGAGAAGAGTAGTCTCGATTAGATGCTGCCAAACGTCCCAATTTGATTCAACAGCTAAGTATAGAACAGATATCAAAGGCATCATTAAAAATAAACATAATGATGCACACCCGAAAGACCAAAATTTATCGGATACAAACAAATTACGATAAAAAATATTTTTCACCTGTAATTGTCTAAAAATTGTAACCAACCGCATCTGTGATCATTAAAGCGGACTTTCTATTATCAGCAATTTTATTCAATTCACTATTGTCCTGTTTAAAGTCTCCCCAACTCTCCAATAATAATGGACGCTTAATTTTATCAGAAACAGGATATTCGCTGTTTTTACTGGCATATAATTCTTGACCGTCATTACTTGAGAGAAACTCAAGCAATGCAAGTCCATTTTTCCTGTTAGGAGAATATTTAGCCAAGGCCGCCCCACTAACGTTCATGTGAGTACCCCTTCCCTCCTGATTAGGAAATATTACATAAACTGATTCAGCCCATTGTTTTTGTTCTGAATCCGATAGCATTGTGGCCATATAATAATGGTTAATCACGGCCACATCACATAAACCTTCGTGTATAGCTTTAACCTGTGCTCTATCGTTTCCTTGAGGTTTCCGAGCGAGATTGCTCCTTAAACCAGAAAGCCAGTTTTTTGCTTTATCTAACCCTGAATGAGCTATGATGCTTGCGGTTAAGGCAATCATATAGGGATGCTTACCAGACCTCGTGCAAACCTTACCACGAAATTGCTCGTTAACTAAATCCTCGTAAGTCTTAAGGGTGTCCTGTGGTACTCGTCGTTTTGAAGCGACAATAACCCGAGCACGAGAAGTTAAACCGAACCAATGTCCATCTTTGTCCCGAAAATTTTTTGGTATATTTTTATATATCTCAAGCGATGAGACTTTCTGGGTTAATCCCGCATTTTTTAAATCAGATAATCTACCAATATCAACAGTTAATATTACATCGGCTGGACTGTTTCGGCCTTCATTCTTTATTCTTTCGAGCATTCCTTTTTTTGCGTAAATACTATTAACCTCAATCCCGGTTTTCTCAGTGAAGGCATCCAACATCGGATTAATCAATTGAGGCTTTCGGTAACTATAAATGTTTACCGTCTCCAGACAAAAAATAGCAGGGCTAAATGCTAAAAAAATAAAGAAATAACTTAATTGTTTCAATATAGTTCGTTCCTAAATCTAAATAAGAACTATTTTTGCCTATTATCTTATTAATATCAATATCATAAAGATTTATTTAAAGGCCTTTTTATATGAGATTCCCCAGTAGTCCCTCGATTAAGAACTTTAGACGTCATATCTCTTTCGTATGCGATACCAGCTTTATTCCATAAATCTGGACCCAAAGCGGTTAAAGCACCATCAACAACCAACGCTTCACCACTAATGAATCTAGAGTCATCAGAGCATAAAAAAACAGCCGCAGAAGCTATATCATCTGGTCTGCCATGATCTTGAATTGGTTGGCGAATTGAGAGTTTATCTGCCCCTTCAGAAATAGAATCGCTTTTTGGGATAGTAAGCCCAGTGTAGATGTATCCGGGACAGATCGCATTAACCCTGACTTTATCTGGGGCTAATTGTATTGCGGCAGATTTTGTTAAATTAATTACTGCCGCCTTTGAAGTAGAATAAACAAGCGGACCACAGCCACCATTCAACCCGGCTACTGAAGAGGTATTTAATATTACACCTGAGCGTTTAAGTTTTCTAAAAACTCGTGAGGCGTGCTTCATGCCAAAAAAAACCCCTTTTACCAACACATCAAATGTGTAGTCCCAATCCTCCTCATCAAGGTCCCATACTGGTCCGACCGCCCCGATTACGCCAGCATTATTAAAAATCACATCAAGCCCACCATACCATTCACATGTTTTTTCAATTAAGTTTTTTATATCACTTTCAGACCTTACATCAGTCTTTACAAATTTTACTGAATTCTTGTCGCCATTATCCTTAAGTTCATCACAGACTTGGTGGCCTAATTCTTCATTCAAATCTGCAATTACTACTCTGGCTCCTTCTTCTAAAAACCGCATCACAGTAGAGTACCCTATGCCATTCGCACCCCCAGTAACAGCACAAATTTTATTTTCTAATTTCAATTTATTCTCCTATATTCTGATTGATTAAATTAAAAAAA
>JAYYOR010000034.1:0-19919 GCA_036130055.1 Pseudomonadota bacterium
GGAATCAAGGGTCATGAGTTTGCGGTTGGATATAAAGTGAACAAAAGAGTATCTCTTGGACTTGATTTCTATGCCACGCAAGATGATGTGACCAAAGCCGATCAGGAAATACTTCAGCTTGATGTAAAAATGGGGTTTTAGTTTTATTTTTGTTAAACAGTTTGTGTGGCAGTTAAAATTACTAATGGTGATTTGCCAGAGTGTGGAATAAAAACTAGTTCAATTGTGGATTGATTTAAAATCGATTGTTTAAATTATATGATATGTTATAACATATCCATTAAGAGTTGTTTTTAAGACTTATGGATATGCGATTAAATAAAGATAAAAAATTCACGCGAATATTTTCGCACCTTCTGTTGTTTTTTTGCTTCGCTTTTTTTGTTAGCAAAAGTTATGGTGAAGAAGACCATAATCATAGTGACGCTGCTGCACATATCCATGGAGAAGCAACCCTAAATATCGTAATGGTGGAATCTCTGCTGGAAATTGAATTTATTTCTCCAGCTTATAACCTAGTAGGTTTTGAGCATAAAGCAAACAGTTCGGAAGAAAATGCTGCCGCGAAGCAGGCGATATTGCTTTTAGAAGATCCTATTAAAATCTTTAAATTGACTGACGCAAACTGCGCGTTAAAAAAAACCACGGTTGACAGTGATTTGATGTCTGAAGAAAAACATCATCATCACGATCATCATCATGAAGCAGAGGAGACAAAATCAGAAAGTCATCTTGACTTTAGAGCAAATTATTCATTTTTTTGCGAGCAAGCATCCTTTCCTTCGGAAATCAAAATTTCTCTCTTCGAATATTTTGATAACTTGACTAAAGTAAAATCAAAATGGATTTCAAATCAAAAACAGGGATATAAAGTTTTGACCAGTAACGATGAGAGTATTCAATTCTAATTATGGGCAAGTGTTCAACAATTGAAAATGTAGAAAAATTTTGTAGTGAACAAAATATAAAATTGACTACCAAAAGAAAAAAGATTTTGATGAGTTTACTCAACTCTGAAAAGGCCTTGTCGGCCTATGAGTTGGTAAAAATTTTAAAAGATAAGAGTGGCGCGGCAATTCCCGCGATGTCGGTTTATAGGATTCTGGATTTTTTAGAAGATAATTCTTTAGTTCATAAACTAAAATTAACAAATAAGTATGTGGCATGTTCTCATATCAGCTGTGATCACAAACACGGGTCATCACAATTTTTGATTTGTAATGATTGCGATTCCGTTAAAGAAATTACTGTTGATCAGCAAACGATGACCGCTCTGAAAAGCAGAGTTAAGAGTGCTGGCTTTTCGTTACGCTCTCTGCAACTTGAAATGGACTGTGTTTGCTCGAAATGTGATCAGATAATGAAGCCAGATACTATGCAAAAGGAGCTTTAGTATGACAATTTTTCGTTCTTTTACAGATTTCTTTTCGATGGGATTATCCGCAGCTTGTGCAATTCATTGCCTTGTATGGCCAGTACTAGCTATCATTTTCCCTCTCATTCCGGCTTTTCAACAGGACGGTGAGAATTTCCATTTTTCCATTTTACTATTTGCGATACCAAGTAGTGTTGTCGCCATGACTATGGGTTGCAGGCTTCATAAAACGTATTCTTTTTTTGTCGTTGCCTTTTTTGGTCTTTTTTTTATTTCAGCAGGACCTTTGTTTGGCATTGAAGAAATAGGTTTTCTTAACGAAAAAATTATTACGGTATTTGGTGCCTGTCTGCTTGTTTTTGCGCACTATAGAAATTTTAAAGCCTGTAATAGCGCGCAGCAATGCTCATAATAAAAGACTGTTAATTGATCATTCATCTCGATACACTTCATATACATCCATTCTCATAGAATAAGCAGCCGTTGCTATATTTTTCTCAACCAGCTTGGTATTTAATTTTCCTGAAATCCAAAATGGCGTATAAAGTGTTTCGATAGGGATCCCAGTTGGAAAATCGACGAGGATTATCTGATTGGGAGGGGGTGGTGGTAAATGTAAACAGGCTCCAAAGAAAGGAACGAAAAAGAATTGAATTACTAGCTCTTCGTCATCGAATTCTAGGGGCACGATGAACCCTGGAATACGAACTTTCTGTCCATTCATATCTTCGACCACTTTTTCAGATTGTAGAGCTTCTTGATATCTGTCGTTTTTATTTCCTCTGGCTTTATTTTTAAGGCGGCTGTCAATAGTGTCTTCCAGAGAATTCTCTTCAATTTCTGTAATATATTCCGGTGGATTTAAAAGCGCCTCTAAGTCGTCGGCTGGAAGTAGGTCGATCCATTCTACTGTTTTATATTGTTTTGCAGAAGAAGGATTGTTTTCGTTAAATTTTTGATTATTAGGTTCATTAGATACCGCATTTAAAGCATAAAAAAACAGCAGAAAACGAAGACAGGTTTCGCCTAATTTTTGATTAATTATCATTCAACGACCATTTAATAAATTTAGTTTTTAAAATGTTATACTATTGAAAATTAATTTTATATTACTTAATTTTTTAATGCTAAAAAAAATATTATGCATATTAAGTTATCCAGTATTTTGCACACTTATGAATCTGACTCTAGTCTTTGGACGTTGAGGATTGATGACTTTAAAGTTGAGAAAAATGAAAAAATATTTATTCACGGCCCATCGGGAAGTGGGAAAACAACTTTTTTGAGAATTATTGCGGGTTTGACCAGCCCTCAGAAAGGATCTATTACACTTTTTGACCAAAGGATCGATATGATGGGTTCAAGGGAGAAGGATAGATTTCGAGCAAGAAATATTGGGTTTGTTTTTCAACAATTCAACTTAATTCCTTATCTGTCTGCGTTAGAGAATGTTCGGTTAGCTCAAAATTTTGGAGGCCAAAAAAATCGAACAACGGAAATTCCAGAGTTATTTTATAAATTAAATTTTAATGCAAACGATTTGTCGAAACCGGCGTGGCAGTTAAGTATTGGGCAACAGCAACGAGTAGCAATTGTTCGTGCACTGATAAATAAACCAAATTTATTAATTGTTGACGAACCAACATCTTCGTTAGATGAAAAAAACAAAGAGGATTTTATGAACATGCTTTTAGAAAAATTTGAAAATAATAAGATGTCTCTATTGTTTGTAAGTCATGATATAAAATTATCAGATCATTTTGAAAACGTCGTCGCCTTCAACCGAATAGCAGCTGCTGAGCATCATTAAATTATGTTTTTTATCTTAGCGCTAAAAAGTTTAATGAGTCGAAAAATTGCGGTGTCATTATCAGTATTAGCAATGAGTATAAGTGTTTATGTTCTACTTGGAGTCGAACACGCAAGGCATCAAATAAAAGAGAATTTTTACAATACCGTTTCTGGGGTTGATTTAATAGTTGGTAGTAGAACCAGTAATATAAACTTACTGCTTTATTCAGTTTTTAGGGTTGGCTCTCCCACTAGAAACATAAAGTTCAGTACTTATGAAGAACTTTCGCGTGATTCAAATGTTGAATGGGCTGTTCCAATATCTCTAGGAGATTCACACAAAGGTTTTCGCGTGGTTGGTACGATACCTAGTTATTTTGAAAAAATTAAATATGGAAAAGATCAATCTATTTCTTTTGCGAGGGGCCAGAAATTTCAAGCTCTTTTCGATGTGGTGCTAGGATCCGAAGTGGCAAAATCGTTGAATTATAGAATCGATGATAAATTGGTCCTTTCGCATGGAATTTCGGAAGCAAGTTTTCTTATTCATAAAAATTTTCCTTTTACGGTCTCTGGGATTTTACGACCAACCGGGACACCGATTGACCAAGCCGTTTACGTAGATCTAGCTGGTTTAGAGTTGATTCATATGCACCCTAACCAACAGCAAAAAATCCTTGCGACTAACTTCGAGGAACTTTCAATTCGGGCAAAAGAAATAACAGCAATCATGTTGGGTCTTAAATCGAAGATAAGGACCTTCAAGTTTCAGGATAATGTTAACCGTTTAAAAATTGAGCCACTAGTTGCAGTTATTCCCGGTGTTGCTTTAGCCGAATTATGGCAGACTATAGGATTTGTGGAAAATAGTATGTTTGTGGTAACCGGACTAGTGTTTATTGCTGCTTGTTTGGGTTTGAGTGCAATGTTGTTATCCTCGATCAGGGAAAGATATTACGAAATTCAGCTTTTAAGAATAATCGGGGCCCCATCAATGTTTTTGTTCTTGCTTATAGAGCTAGAATCGCTTTTGATAACTTTTGCGAGTATATTTATTGGAATGTCGTGCCTAAGCTTATCGATAAATTTTTTGCAAGATTATCTAACGCAAAAGTTTGGTATTCTTGTTAGCCCGAATATTATAAATGAAGACACTATTTCTATATTAGGCTTCTTGTTGCTATGTGTCTTTGTGGTATCTTTGATCCCTGCGATTATTGCATACAATCAATCAAAAAATTTAGTGGCTAAACGCTAGAAAATTTTTATTTAGCTTAAAAGTAAGACAATTTATGTTAGTTTCGTAATATATATTGAATGTAAAATAGTATAAAGCACGACAAATTATTTAAATTTTCTTAACTATGTTAATTTGGTTTAAAAATACAACATCGAATAGTTACAGTTTTAGATTAGTTACAAAAAAAAATCTGTCAATTCTATTATTTATATTGTTACCAGTCCAGTTCGCATGGGCTGATCAAAATTTGGCTAATTGTGTAGAAATTGATGGGGCAGGTGAAATGACCGGAGATTCTCCGAAAACAAGAGAAGAGCAAATCTTGCAGCTTGAATCGCAGTACTTCAATCAGTTGTCAAAATTTAAACCTTGTGAATCAGGCACAGACAATACGGTTGATAATGAGAAAGCGAAACAAACGGTAAATAGCGCCACGCTCGCAACAGAAAATTTAAATAGTGAGGGAGCAGAGTCAAAGAGATTAGAACAAACTGGAGATAATGACTCATCTGCAAAAAGTGATAAAAATGGTGAAACCGCAGGATTAAAAAGCGAACCATCTAACAATGATCCTCCGAACAGAGAGAGGGCGGGTGGTTTTGAAGGAGCACGGTCTATTTCCTCAAATCTTAAGAAAAAAGAGGAGAGTCCCTTGGCGATAAATAGTGAGGGTAATCTGATATTAGAGACGCTTGACTTTGATGAATATGATAAAGCGACTGAACCGAAAGAAAATAACTCTTTATCAGGTAGGTCACATGATAAGCTAAAAAATATTGATAATATAGAAATACTCAAAAATCAATTAAGGGAGAGGGCCGAACGGGAAGAGGATCCCATGGTTAAAGAAAGTTTGATGAGAAGATATGAGGAACTTTAATGGTGAAAAAAATTTTATTTAAGAGCAATTTAATCGTTTTGTTTTTTTTCCTCCAGGGCTGTAACACTGGCGGCGGCTATAAAGCCGAGCCGAGTTACTCAGTAGGACCGAGTGCGAGTTATTATACGCAAGCTACTGAAAAAAAACGTTTGAGCACTAATTTTTCGCGGCAATTGTCTATTTTAGTGATTCCATTTGCGCCTAATATTCCAAGCGATACAAAAGATTATAAAAAGAAAAATATTTGGCCTGAGTTAAGAAGAGCCGAGGGAAATTATTTTGCTGTAAAACTTCGAAATGCATTGACGGACACAAACGCATTCGAGATAGCTCAAGTTTCGCCAACAAAAAATGCTACCGCTCATTTTTATGTAGATGGAAAAATTATGAAATCTAATGGTGCTTATCTCACGTTGGCAGTGAACTTAACATCAATAGACCAAAAGAAAATATTTGTTAATAAAAAATTTAAGTATGAAGTTAAGGATTATGATTTGAATAATCCAAGAAATAAAGAAAATTATGATTTATATGACCCGTTGTTTAACATTATAGCTAAAGAAATCGCGCAGGCATTATCCAATTTGTCTGAAGATCGAATGGCATCGCTAAAAATGATTGAAGAATTAAGGTTTGCGGAGACCTTTGCTCCTGAATATTTCGGAAAATATTTGGATTCAGCGAGCGCCGTCACAAGAATCAATTATGCACCATCAGATAAAGATCAGATGCTGCAACGAGTACGAGCATTACGAATTAGAGATAAAATGTTTGTTGATAGTATGCAGGTAGATTACGATAAATTTTCAATGAGGATGGCACCTAACTACCTGAACTGGCAGAAGTCATCTTTTATTGAAATTAAAGCAGCAGAGGAAGCTCGGAAAAAAAGTCTAGGAAAAAAGCTTCTTGGTCTGGCCGCTTTAACAGGTGGAATAGCACTGGCTGCTACGGCTGATCCCTATTCAACAGGAGGAAGCCTTAGTGCTTTGGGAGGCACAGTGGTGGCTGGAGCAGGAGTCGCAGCAGTGGCAAGTAGTTTCCAGGATACAGCTGATGCAAAAATGTATGAATCTAGCTTAAATGAATTGGGGAGTTCTATGAATATTGAATTAGCTCCACGAGTAATGGAAATGGAAGATAAAAATATTGAATTTAAAGGTGATGCTTCAGAACAATATGAGGTCTGGAGAAAGTACCTGCTTGATTTGTATGAGCTAGAAAAAACTCCCAACGTTATTTTATATCAAATCAACATTTGAATATTTTTTTGAATATTAAAATTGATCGAAAAATTGATGTTGCTGGTAGAAAAAAAAGAAAAAAAAATTTTCTTTCGATTTTTTTAGCATCATTTATCGCTTTGGTACTGAGCTTTTTTATAATCTCTCTTCCCGATATCCCAGCAAGCAGTAAACAGACTAGTAAGACAAATGAAACAACCACGTATTCTCCTCGATTACAAGCGGAAAGTCCTAATAAGTATGAAAATCTTGAGGCTTTATCCTATTTTGAAACCAAAAAAAAGTTACAGGTAATCGCAGGTGTAGAAGAGAATAGGAATATTTATAGCAATAGGGCGCGCGAATTACTTGAACGTCTTGAATCCTTAGGTGAAGGTTTTTGGGAAGACCAAAAGCGAGGTGAGTTCCTGATTGATCAATCGCGAGTTTTTATCGAGCAAATTGAAAGAAAAAAAAATGGATATGTGGAATCTTTAAAAGCTGCATATATCATGAGAGATGTTGCTGCTTTTCAAAGTAATCTCGAAAGTTTAAAAAAAATAAGTGATCACCAGGCTGTTGAGCAAAAATGGCAGAGCACTTTAACAAATTTAAAAAAAATTGATAATTATGTTTTAGAAATTAACACTGCTCGATCTAATAATGATATAGAGACTGAATTCGAAGCCTTAAATGCATTAGGGAAACTAGCTAGTTTGACTGTTGATGAAGAGGGACGATTAAAGGTTTTAACAAAAAAGTACGACATTAAAAGATATAACAGCCACATTAAGGAAGCAAAACAATACTTGGCTACGAAACAATATCAAAGAGCAAAAAAAGAATTAGCCTTTGCTCAATCTCTTTATCCAAGTAAAAATGAAATTGTGGTGTTACAAGAGGAAATCGAATTAAGCTCAAAAAAAGCGCAATTTGATTATTATGTTTATAGAGCAGAACAATTTATTGCCGAAGACAATTGGACTAAAGCTGAAAAGAATCTTGAAAATGCATTGTTATTATTCCCTACAGACGACGAGGTTGCGGAAAAATTAAAGTTTGCCCGCAAAATTAGTTACTTGAAAATTCAACTTGAAAAATTTTCAGAAAATCCCCTGAGACTATCTGACCACGGGGTCCGTAAATTCGCAATTAATTTAATCAAAGAAAATGCTTTTGTTTTTTCGATGAGTCAAAATTTATCGAAGAAAAAAAATGAAATTGAGAAGTTAATAGAAGATCTTACTATAGCCCATCAGATAACCTTGTTATCAGATGGAAAGACCGAAATAGAAATTAAGGGCGTTGGATATGTGTTGCCGACAACAAGTAAAATAATTTCGTTAAATCCTGGAACATACAGAGTTATTGGGAAATGCAAGGGGCATAAAGACAGGCTATTAGATATCGATATTCCTTCTGTTGAAAAAGAAACAATAATTAGGGTCTATTGTGGCGAACAAATTTGAAAAATTGATACTTGATGCAAAAAAGTCGAGGCTTAAAAAAGTTTTTGTTACCGCAGTGTTTGTTTCAGTTTTGCTTTTTTTCATTATTGTAGGGATATTTTTGAAGCTTTCTTTTAAAGTCACTGTTACCCCACTAGAAGCTAGGCCATTTAGTATCGAAATTCTCGAAGGTTCTGCACTTGTTTTTAGCGATAGAATTTTTCTAACCAATTCATATGCGGCTTTTAAAGTAAGTTCAATTGGATTTAAAGATGAAATCTTGAGCGTAAAAAGTGATGCAACGGCTAGAGAATTAACAGTTAAAATGGCTTATGATGAAGTCCTCTTGGAGATAAAACACAAAGTCAATCTTACCTCTCCCCGTTGGGAGATTGATGGAATATTAGTGTCTGAAAAAAATAACCCTTCATTAAAATTGCTGCCCGGTAACTATATTTTATCGGTTGATTCTCGTTACCATATTGCGATAAGCAAAAAGATTGTTGTTTTGCCAAAATTCTCCAACACCATCGAGTTAGAAATTGCTCCAAAGAAAATTAATTTAAAAGTAGAAAGTATTCCTAGTTTAGCTGATCTTTATGTCGACGGTCGAAAAATAGGAATGACACCAATAGAGACCGAGATTTTAGCGGGTCAGCGTAAGATAGAGATCCGAAAAAATGGTTTTCAAAAGCGTTCGGAAAGTCTTGAACTATATCGAGTCACTGATGAGATTTCAAAAACGTACGTGCTTGACGAACAGCAACGAACAATTTCAATGAAATACTCTCCGGCAGGAGGCCTTCTTTATTTGGATGGGATCTCAACTGCGCCATTGAATTCAATAAAGGTGGCTAGAACATCCACTCCATTAATTAGGTATGAGGTTGCTGGCTACCAAGGAAAAGAAATTCAGCTAACTCAAGAAACTAAAAACATAGAATTTAAGTTAGAGCCATCTTACTCGACTATAAGAATTAATTCTGTGCCCAAGGCAAAAGTTTTTATTTCCAAAAACTTTATGGGAGAGACGCCTGTCAATCTAAGGTTGCTTGCAAAGAGCCACCTAATTGAGCTTAAGGCCGAGGGCTATGTTCCTTATTCTCTAAGAGTCGAATTAAACGAATCGACAAGCAATAGTTATCTTGCTGAATTGACATCAATAAAAGATCATCGACTGTCAGTGAGTCAAAATCAAATAAAAAACTCTTTAGACATTAAAATGAAAAAATTTAGTCCAACTAAATTCAGTATCGGATCACCGCGAAGTCAAAAAGGTCAAATGGCTAACGAGCAGATACGGGTCGTAGATTTCAATAGAAGTTTTTATTTTTCTGAATATGAAATTACAAATCAACAATTTTCTGCGTTTTCAGGCTCGAGTCGCAGTGACGATCTACCAGTTGTAGGAATTAGTTGGCAACAAGCAGCACTTTTTTGTAATTGGTTGAGTGACAAAGAAGGATTTGAGCCTTTTTACAGGACATATAAAAGAAAAGTCATAGGCTTTGATAGGAAATCACTCGGCTATAGACTGCCCTCTGAGTCTGAGTGGGAATATGTTGCTAGATTCGCTAACAAGAAGAAGCCGAGTATCTTCGTGTGGGGAGATGAGTACGTGGTACCTGAAGATGCGGGTAATTTGGCTGATGTTGCCGCCAAGGAGTTAGTTGAAGTCCATTTAGGAAAATATAATGACAATTATGTTAAAGAAGCCCCAGTAGGAAGTTTTCCTCGGGAAATATCTGGAGTCTATGATATGACAGGTAACGTCAGCGAATGGGTCCATGATTTTTATTCGCTAGAGCCACCAAATATAGAGAGGGTTTTTCTAAATTATATGGGGCCTGAATATGGTGAAGGCCATATCATTAAGGGTTCAAATTATACCTCCTCCTCGTGGACTGAATTGAGAGCAGCGTTTAAACAGAGTTCACAAGAAGCACGAAGTGAGGTAGGATTCCGTATAGCAAGGTATATAAATTAATTGGAAAAAAATGTGAACGTGATCGTCAAATCTTTCGTTTTATTTATAATTTTATTTTTGTTGATTGTTTCTATAAATGCGTTTGTTGTTGGTGATATTTCTTTAAACCAGCCAACTCCTTTCCCTGCCAATATGTAATTTTAATGAAAAATATTTTACAACAAATTGCTCTGCTTGCGACGATAATAATCGTTATTCATAGCCTCTATGTCTTTTGGATTGATCCAAACGTCGAAATATTGAAGCAAATTTCACTTGATACTGGCTCTTCGCTTCCTAGGAATTTTTTTGTCATTTTTAAGGACATTGAGCAAGAAATATGCATGATTCTATTTTTTTGGGGAATATTTTTAATTGTTGCAAAATTTTTTGAAACCTCTTCACAATCGTACTTATTTGATGTCGATCTACTTGAGGATATAGGTTCAGAAAGTAACGATGCAGAGCAGATTTTAACAAGCCTGGAAAGTTTGCCAGAAGACGTCACTGATTCGTCATTGATAAAAATTATTACTTCCGCACTTCGGCGATTCATTATTACAGGGAGTGTGCAAAATGCATCAGAATCTATTACACCAGCCCTTGACGCATTGATAGTAAAAAACGAAGCAGAACTTGCTTTGGTAAAATATATAGCCTGGGCAATACCTTCCATTGGATTTTTGGGCACTGTAAGAGGCATTGGTATTGCAATGACCCAGGCTGAGACGGCCGTTTCTGGGAAAATCGCGCCTATGACGGAGAGCTTAGGTATGGCATTTAACTCAACATTCGTAGCTTTGCTTGCAAGTATAATAATTATGTTAATGCTTTCCTTTTTAGGTCGAGCGCAAGACGAACACTTGGTGAGAGTGCAAGAATATTGCGAAAAATATTTGATAAAAAGAATAAGTATAATTAAAAAGCCAAGGTAATTCATTGCGTAAAAAGCGTCTGATAAATTCGTCTTCTTTATCATTTCTCGACATAATGGCATGTGGTCTTGGTGCAATGATTCTTTTATTTTTTATTCTCGATTTTAAGGAAGGGAGCGATGTATTAAACGATAATGCCACAAAAGCAACCACTATCATTGAAGAAGAAAAATCAGATTTTTACGATTTAAAAGAAAAAGAAAATAGTTTAATAAGTAGAATTGATAAAATATCTCGGGACTTGGCTTTATCAATTGAAGAGGAGATTGAGCTTAGTGTAGTTGAGGATTTATCAATCCCAACTAAGAGTGTTTCTGAAGTTGCTGGTCAAAAAAATGCTCCCAATTCGCTAATCGGGCTGTCAATAAAAGGAGCTAAAATATTAATAATTCTTGATGCCAGTGCATCTATGTCCTACTCTAAACTTGTCGATATTATTATAGGAATAGACGATAAATCAGGAAATTATCTAAAGAACGGACCGAAATGGAGGCAGGCTAAAAATATTGGGAAGTGGCTAATAGAGAATGCCCCTGAGACAAGCGAAGTTCGGTCGATAGGTTTCTCTGACCAAATAAAGTTTGCAGATAAATCATGGCAAAGCCAAAAAGCGGCGTTGTTAAGTTTTAATCAAAATGTAAAAAAATTGTATCCAAGTAACGGAACCAGTCTTGCCGCAGCCCTTGAATATGTCGATGAAACTGAGATGGATCCAACTGATATTTATCTGATTACTGATGGCTTACCTACCTTGGCCGGAGCGAATTGGTCTGGTCGAGTTTTTGATAAGTTGCAAAATAAATTAAAAGGCTGTGGTTCAAGAAAAAACTTGGCAAATTTAGTCGATGGTGATTGTAGAAAGAGTTTGTTTATTAATGCGGTTAATGGTTTTCAGAGTAACTCTAAAATAGTTATTAATGTAATTTTGCTACCGCTTGAAGGAGATCCCGATAGTGCACCGTTATTCCAAAAATGGGTGAGTCAGGCCGGTGGATCTTTTTTATCGCCATCTAGGAATTGGCTTTTATGAAAAAAAGAGAACGACAATCTCAAGATTTTAGTTTAACTTTTCTTGATGTTATTTCATGCGGATTTGGCGCTATAGTTATGTTAGTCATTTTGGCGAAAGAACCTATGTTATCTCTCATGCAAGAAAAAAATCAGCTAGATAAAACTCCTGCGTCGGTTGAAGAATTTTCCAAAGAGACAGGTGAACTTAAAGTTAAAATTAATAAATTGGAACAAAAATACGCGGCTTCCAAAAAGCGTTTGGAAAAAATAAGGTCAAATAATATTATCAAAAGAAACTATTTAAACAGTCGCCAAACAAATAGTAATAAAGTTGAAGAGCGTATGGCAAAGACCATCAGATCTACCTTTGTTGGTGGTATTCCAGTTGATCGAGAACACGTTATATTTATTGTCGATACTTCTGGAAGTATGAAGCGTTATTGGAGTCTGGTGATCCAACAAATTGATGTTATTTTGGAGTTACATCCGAAGATAAAAGGATTTCAAGTAATGAGCGATAACGGCGAATATTTGTTAGAGGGATATGCCGCTAGCTGGATACCTGACACAAATTTAGTTCGTAAACGTATTGTAAAAAAACTTAGGAGCTGGTCTCCTTACTCGAATAGTAGTCCTGCCGAGGGCCTTGAAAGGGCGCTCAGATTCCATACAAAAAAACCAGTTTCGATCTATGTAATGGGAGATGATTTTACTGGTGCTTCTTATGATGACATTCTCAATAAAGTTAAGAGAATGAATCCTAGACAGTCAAATGGTGAGAAAATCGCAAAAATCCATGGGATAGGATTCCCTTGGGGTTTGGACGAGAGGTTCCCTACCTTAATGCGCGAATTAGCCTTTCAGAACGACGGCGTATTTTTGAATGCTAAGATACCGATACAAAACGCATCTCTTTAAGTTAGGCTAAATAAAGGATTGCTTTGATTACATTTTAATCCTTAAATAAAAAGCCCCCTAAAATCATAAATATAACAGGAATTACAAAGGCCCTAATGAATGCGACCGAACAATGCAAGGATAGCGTGCAAGGTGACATAAAAAATACAGCAAGCGAATGGTAGGTCCAAACTACGCCAATTGTCAAAAGGATAGCCCCAAAAGATTGTTTTTTTGTCATTTTTAAATAAGTACTACATCATGATTGCTGTTATTATTCGTGATAAGAATTACACTAGTAACATTATTATCATAACAATTTCATATGAAAAAAATAATTCTAGCAAGCGCATCAGCTTCTCGAAAAAAACATTTAGAAAGACTTAAGGTCGAGTTCGAAGCGATTACTCCTCAAATTAATGAGGACACATTAAAAAATTCCTACAAGGATCATCTTCAATTATCCAGAGAGCTATCAAAGTTGAAGGCGCGATCGGTCTCGAGCGAATATAACCAAGCGATAATCATTAGCGGTGATACTATCACTAGCTTTAATGGGACTATTTTAAGTAAGCCGAGGACTAAAGAAAATGCATTTAAACAGCTCAAAATTTTAAATGGAAGAGAACATCAGGTGATAACTTCTTTGGTTATAAAGGCAGATAACAGGGAATTTATAAATACGGTCGTTGCTCAAATGAAAATGCGCAAACTATCCGATAAACAGATTGTTAGATACATCGACGTTGATGAGCCTTTGTACAGTTGTGGTTCTTGCCGACTTGATTCGATGGGAATTAGTCTTTTTGAGAGCATAAATTGCGAGGATTATACGGCAATTATTGGGATACCTTTAATGTGGACCGCAAAAACTCTTTCTGAACTGGGCGTTTCAGTACCATAAGAACAAAAGATTTTTTTATTCGTCTCGTTGAATATTTAATAAGATTGTAGTAATTATTCCGCATATCCCTAATCCTAAAAAAAAAGATTTGTCACTGAATAGACAGATTATGAAAAAAATGCAGATTAGCCCAGCAGCTATAATTAACGTCCGTTCAGTGTTAGTAAAATTTCTAACCATCGACGATATATCAGAATTTACAAAGTTAGCTCTAATGCATAACAAGCCCGCGGCGCTGATGAATGAAAAGAATCCGCCGATTACACCTCCGATAATAAATATTATAATGTCAAAAGCAGAAATCAAGATGCCAAAGATTAATCCTGCAAGAAAAATTAAATATTTCTGGGTGTGACGCATATTTTTTTCATTATGATTGACCGTCTAAGCTATTACAGAACTGTCCTCAAAAATTTATTTTTAGAGTTAATATAGTTTGAAAGCTTTTTAATCGCGTTGTCAAATTAAATTTCTATCGAAAATTCAAGCAAACTACTGGATATAGAAATTAAATAGACTTCAAGGTACCATTAACAACTAGTGTAAATTTTTTTATATAGCGATAAGGATCCAAGATGAATAAAGTATTTCTAATAATAACTTTAGCATTTTTAATGGTGCCATCAATAAGTTTCGGAGCATATGGAGCTAAGGATTTAAATTTGAAATTTTTGTGTTTCGCATCTATTGCTGACGAGCAGGCAAAAGATAAAATCTCTATGCAAAACCAAGCCTCACCTCCTAAATATCCGGTAGCTCTTTCTTTTAAAGGAAAGAAGGCTTATTTGAGCACTATAGTCATGAACGAAAATGAAATTTTGAAGCAACGAGATCAAAAATTTAGTTATACTGTCTATGTTGATAAAATTGCGTTAAAACAAAAAGGTGGTAATCAACGATTATCATTAGACAAAAACACGTACGAATTAACAGGTGAGCGGGGTTTTATTGACAGAGTTTGTGAGTCAAAAACCGAAATTGAGATCAAGAACCTAATTGATAAGATTTTATCTAGAACCTGAATATGTCAAAGCCTTTGTATCAAGTGAAGGGTGTGTGCGAATTGAAGAAAAATATTTAAATAGAATAAAAAATGATAAAATAAGTGAAATAACAATCCTACAAGCTTTAATCACTTAAATGGCCTTTAACCAAGTCCATATTATTAAAAAAGAAATTATCACTAATGGCAGTACGGCTCCGAAGATTTTATTATGAATAAGCAGTTTTATTAGAAAAAACCATAGGCAAACTAAAATAAATAAAAATATCATAAATAAATTCTGTATTTAATAAAAACTAATTCTGGCATGTGTCTGGAAATGATTCGATGAGATTACGAAATTCTTCAGAAAAAGTATTAGCTCTTACTTCATAGATAGGACGCATCTTGCACTGTTTATATAAACTTTTTAGTCCGTTAAGCTTTGAGTGCCAAGTAGTTTCATCCATTAGACCTTCTCGGAATTGATAGAAATCATTCTCGTACACAAAATAACCTAAATGAACGGCATTACGATGACTAATTTCAATAGGTGAGAAAGTATAGTCGTATTTTTGTTCGAAATAAACGGATTGAAAATCAATGCCTTTGTCGTCCATCGCCCTTATGGTTTGAGTGGTTAGTGCAGATCTGGATTGATGTTGACTAGCAATCGCTATTTTTTGAGTTTGCCGCATCTCAAGTCCAACAAATATTAATGATCCTATTATTCCTAAGATACCCATTAACTGCACTATGAATCCGTAGTTGAATTTTTCTTTTAGCATTTCTATTTGATTTTGTCTGTATGATTTTCGCTACAGTTGTCTGGAAAATTCCTTACTATCTCGCTAAAAGCTACGGAAAACATATTTGCTCTTGCATCAAATAGTTCGCGTAAATCACAATTATTGTAAATCCATTGCATCCCGATTAATTTGGCTTGCCACGTAGCTTCATCCATCAGCCCTTGTTTGTATTGGTATAAATCATTTTCAAATAAGAACCAAACCGCATGTACGGAGTTTCGGTGGGCTATCTCCTGATTGCTAAGCTCTTTGTCTTTATCGAGTTCAAAAAATACCGATTGAAAATCAATATTATTAAGACTGTAGCCTTCAATAATCTTCATTCCCAATGCTGCTCTTCCTTGCTGTTGGCCAGCTATTGCAATTTTTTGGGTTTGAATGATTTCCATTGCAACAAAAATCAGCGAACCAATAATGCCAACCATACCAAAAAGTTGTATGATTATATTAAAATCAACTTTTACTTTAATCAAATTGTCCTCTACTTTTAAAGCTTACGTAAGTCAGATTAAATCTTTATTTAATGATATCATCAATATCGTTAAATTATTTTCACGTAGAACCTATAATTACTGATTAAGCTCTTTCAATGATGTTATTGAATTTGATTCGACTTCAATCAAAGGTAACTCATGTATCTCTTTATATCTAGCGTCTCCACTTAAATAATTTAAATCGCCCTTTTGATTTCTCGAATCTCTAAATTGGGACAAGACATAGGCTTCTTCCGTTATCTTTGGTGTCAAACGACCAATTCTTTCTTCTTTCACAAAAAAAATATTGTTTCCAAAATTGTTAGAGCCGACTAATTTATAGCCTTTTTGTTTCCCTAATATTTCGAATGCTTTCATCGAAGCCCCCCAGTATAAACACGAATAATGAGCTTCCTTTCTATCAAATTTTGGCGAGTAGGGTACACTAACGGCATGTTGTGAACCAAAAACACTGTTCCATTCAATAATCACAATAACTGGATCAATAACGTTAATTCGTTCCCAGACCCAATAGTCATTACCATCAATATCGATACTTAATAAGCCAATTTTACCCAAGAAGCCTGATTCCCCAATGAGTCTATTAATATTGTCTTTATCTATCCATGCGTCTATAGCAGTTAGATTTGATTTCCAGTATAGATTATCCTTCCTAATTTTTTTTATATTACGTTGACTGCCATCGATAATTAACCCTTTCCAAAAGTTATTCATCAGCAAAAATCTGGTATTGGCTTCGGAGTAATCTTCAACTCCAAATTCTACAAAAATTTTTTCCTCAGTTTTTATCTCTGCTTCTCGAATAAGGTATTGTATTATTCCATCTTCGCCAGACTGTGAGAAAACCTTGAATTCGGCCTCATTCAAATTATTAAAAGGAGCTCTTTTGGAATTTTCTATTGCTAGAGTTCGTCCTTGCAGTAGCAATATGTTGCTAAGGTTTTCATTGCGAGTAGAAAAAAAACTAATAGACGCCACCAAACGATCCTGTATGTTTAATATTTTATTAAATAGACTGCTCGAATTTAGTGCTTCTTTGGCTATTTTAATTACAGAATGGAAGTAGCGTTTTAGTAATTTCATTTATTGCCAATTAGTTTTTTGTTAACCTTGTTGATGTAAGATTAATATAGCATGAAATTCTTGGTTATTGAAAAAAGCCAACTCAATGGATTAAGAATACCAAGCAATTCAACGGTTTGCTAATCGCGTCAGAAAAAGAATAAAATAGAATTGTTAGATAGGGATATTTATGAGTTTTCAAATTAAAGAAGCGACCATTTCAAAAATTCATTCAGAACTAATGTCAAGTAGAATTACTACGACTGAGCTAGTACAAGGATATTTGGATAGAATAGAAAATATTGATAGTAAAGGTCCAAAATTAAATTCAATAGTTACCATTAACCCCAGAGCGCTTCAGGAAGCAAAAAGACTTGATGATTATCAAAAGTCGCAGGGAAGATTATATGGCCCGCTTCATGGAATACCTGTTGTGGTTAAAGATCAAATTGAAACGGCTGGAATTATGACCACTTTTGGTTCAGTTGCTATGGATGGATATGTTCCAAAAGAGGATGCAACTATTATATCAAAGTTAAAAGATGCTGGAGCTATTATCTTAGCTAAAACAACCATGCCAGATTTTGCTACATCTTGGTTCGGATACTCGTCGAAAAGCGGGGTGTCGAAAAACCCGTATGATTTGGCGTATGATCCAGGAGGATCGAGTGGGGGTACCGGAATCGCAGTCGCGGCTAACCTTGCGACTGTCGGTATTGGTGAGGATACTGGAGGTTCTGTGAGGTTGCCTGCTTCTTTCAATAACCTAGTAGGATTAAAACCAACTCCAGGCCTGATCAGCAGGCATGGGATGTCTCCACTGGTTAAGTTTCAGGACTCTGCCGGGCCTATGTGTCGCACAGTAGAAGACATGATACGTGTTTTAAATATAATTGCTGGTTTTGATGCTAAAGATCCTTTCACATCGACAGCTGTTATCTCTGGCAAACTTCTCTCTAAAGATGAGGTTTCTATAGACGCCTTTAAAGAGTGCAGGGTAGGAGTATTACATCAGGTATTAGAAAATATTGAAAATAAAAGTGCAAATTCTGTCGGTCTAGTTATCCAACAAGCAATCGAAGATATTGTGAGTTTAGGTGCAACCGTAATTGATATAGAAATTCCTAATTTGGAGCACTATCTTGATTTAAGTTCTCTTTATGTGATTCGATCAAAATATGATATAGATAATTTTCTTGCAAGCCGATCAACACCAGTCAAATCTATTGAAGAGATTTATAATAGTAAACAATACCATCCTTCTCTTGAATTATTTGAAATGCTAGCTAATGGCCCCAACAATCCCGAAAAAGAGATAGATTATTTCGAGCGTTATGTTGCTTGTCAGGAATTTCAGCGAGTGATACTTAATGAGATGGGGAAAAACAATGTCGATGTCATTATGTATCCTACTACTAGCATTCCGGCGCCAAGCAGAGCTGAATTAGATAACGGGAAGTGGACTACTTTTACCTATCCCACCAATACCCTTATAGCGGCGCAAAGTTGGCTTCCAGCAGTGACAGTGCCAGCGGGGTTTGCGGGAAATTTACCAGTGGGTTTGGAGTTTATGGGCGCGCCATATTCCGAAAATATTCTTTGTTCAAAAGCTTTTGCCTTTGAACAAAGAACCCGTCATCGTTCAAGTCCGGCTATCTAATCTTTAAATGATAATATTCTGTAGGGAGTATTTTAACTTATGGGAAAAATAAACAATAACACTGTTGTCCAACTTATCGGGATGCTAGGTATTATTAGTTCTCTCATATTTGTCGGATTGGAAATGCGACAAACCCAAAAAATTGCAATAGCGGGTCAACAACAAGCTAGGTCAGCACTTGGGAATACGGTGATTTTATCAATGAATGACATCGGAGTTGATGTTCAATCAGTTTATTTTGAGGGTAAATCGCGAACCGATTTGAGTTTAGAGCAGATAGCTTTGCGCAATACTTCACATATAGCATGGTTTTTATATGAAAACGATTTCTACCAATACGAACAAGGTTTGATGGATGATGAGACCTGGGACGCTAAAGTAGTAGCGATGAAAGCTTTGTATAATAATTGTGCTGTTCGATCGATAGTTATGACAAGGAAGCCGACTTTTTCGAAACCCTTGAAAGATTTAATTGAAACTTTTCCAGATCGCTGTGCGGAGCTTAATACGGAATAAACTATGCAATCAAATAATATTGAAAAAAAGGGTCAGTGATAAGCTTACTAGTCAATTTAAATATTACAAGTAACAAGGAATGGTTAAATCATTCAAGCGGTTTGATGTAGGGTTGGATCTTATTTTGATAAACCATTCCAGAGGGAACATCTGATGTGACAACTGAGCCTGCGGAAATGACACTACCACTACCAATTCTTACGCCTTGTAAAATAGTTGCGCCGAAACTTATCCAAACATCGTCTTCAATTACTATTGGTTTTGCAGATACGCCTGGAACTTTATCCCAAGATTCTGGATGCCCTTGTTCAAATATAGTTTTAAAGTGTTCATGTCTCTCCTCAGCATTCTTGGAATGGGCGGTGCCATCATGAATATTTACATTATGTGCTATTAATACACGGTTACCGATTTGAATAGACTGCATAGACCATATTTCAGTTCTCAATCCAATGTAACAAAAGTCTCCTATATTTATTTGTCCACCATGGCCATACAATAATAGTCGTCCCCTGCAATAGGTGTTTTTACCTATATTAATGTACTTAGCGGATTTTCTATTATTATTTACATCAGCCTCTGGCCCAAATTTCGATCCATGTCCTAATCGACAACGTTTTGATAATAAATACGTTTTTATTTTTTGTAGAATTATATTTGGTAAATTAGCAAAATTTGATGTAAAAAATGAAAAACGATCTTTTTGCATTATTATTTACTTCAAAA
>JAYYOR010000035.1:0-3532 GCA_036130055.1 Pseudomonadota bacterium
ATGTTCGCAAGAGATGAACCTATTACAGCACCGCGACCGTGGCCAACATGTATTGGGCCTGTAGGATTGGCAGATACATACTCTAAAATTACCTTAAGGGGTGCTTCTCTCTTCGTTGAGCCATATGCACTTCCCTTTTCAAGTGTCTCGGATACAAAACTGTTTACGAACCTAAAATCCAAAGACAAATTAATGAAACCAGGGCCTGCAATCGCTACTTTTGAGAATATTTTTTTTCTTCTCAAAATTTCAGTCAAAGAATTTGCAACATCTTGTGGAGAGCGCTTCATTCTGTTGGCATAGATCATAGCAAGGTTGGTACTAAAATCTCCAAAATCTTTACCTTTAGAAATTTCGACGTTGAATTCTAAATTCGAAATATCGAAACCCTCAAGGCACGATTCCGCACTTTCGATTATTATTTTTTTAATTTTTTCCTTCACGGTTTAATCGACACTATTTTCATCCAATTATAACATCCCTTCTGGATCAAGCTCTACAGACCATTTCACTTTATTTTGTTTTGAAAGAAGTTCAATTTCACTAATTTTCTTAGCGATTAAATTTTGTATTTCGATTCTTGAGTGACTTTTTATGATGATAACGGAACGGTATAAACCAGCTTTCTTATATATGGTCATAGGCACCGCCTGGCTAATTATTAAATCAGTGGGTAACGTATTAGCACTTAGTAATCTGTGAATAAGCTTTAAGAATACCTTAACCCTTCCCTCCTGTTTAGAACTTGCTTTAATCAAAGCAAATAAACTAAAAGGTGGGACGTTATGATTTTTTCTTTCTTTGAGCGTCGCTGACACATACCCTTGATAGCCGTGATCAATTATTTTCTTAATTATTGGATGATCAGGATGTTCGCTTTGTAAAATAACCCTACCTCTTTTTATAGAACGAGCAGCTCTTCCTGAAACTTGAATTAACAACTGTGCAAATCTCTCTTCTGCTTTAAACTCTCCCGAATAAAGGGCGCCATCAGAATTCAATATGCCAATCAGTGTGATTCCGGAAAAATCTAAACCCTTGGCAACCATTTGTGTCCCTATAAGGATGTCAATTTTTCTCTCGGATACTTTTTTAAATAAACCATGAATTTCAGTAGTTGACAAACCAATATCGCTATCTACTCTTTCTACAATTGCTTCCGGAAAATAGTTTTTTATTGCTTCTTGTATTCTCTCAGTACCCAAACCTATCGGTCTCATTTTCTTCTTTGTGCAGCAATTTAATTGATTCATTGACAATGTATAGCCACAATGATGACAAAGAATTAAGTCGAGTGATTTATGATACACCATTGTCCAATCGCAGTTTTTACAAGTTGGCTTATATCCGCAACTATTACAAATGACGACTGGAGAGTAACCCCTTCTGTTAAGAAACAATAAGGCTTGCTCTTTTTTTTTAAGCGTTTCAGATATATTATCTAGCAACCGATGGGTCAAACCATCTCTAGCTTCGACCGTTTTTAAATTAACAATTTCCCATAAAGGCGGCTTGGGGGCAACCGCACCTTTGGTTAAAAAAACTTGCGAAAATTTTTTAAGCTCTACATTTCTAATCGTTTCGAGAGATGGGGTAGCTGAACCCAATAATATTTGAGCATTTTCGAATTTAGCTCTTACGATTGCAGTATCCCTACCGCTATACATAAACCCATCTTGTTGGCGGTAAGACGGGTCATGTTCTTCGTCAACTATTATCAAGCCTAAGTTTCGCATTGATGTCCATACGGCTGATCGGGTGCCAACTAGAATGTTGAGCTCACCCTGCTTACAAGCTTGCCATGTAGCTAGCCTTTTTTTCTCACTATAACTTGAATGCGCAATCCCAACGGAACCGGGGAAGACACTATCTAATCTCTTGAACAAATGTTCCGCAAGTGTGATTTCGGGCGCCAATAAAATGACCTGTTTGGACGCATCCAGGCACGTCCTTATCAACTCAATATAAACCTCAGTCTTACCGCTACCAGTAACACCATTTAAAACAATCGGTTTCTTATCTTTGTTCTTTTGCCTAATGAAAGATACAGCATCCAGTTGCTCTTTATTTAATTTTACTAAATTCATCTCATTCACACACGGTGTAACTTTGCGAATCTTTTGAGGCTGTTTTTCAATCCAACCTTTGTCTTCAAGCTTCTTAATTACAGGATTTACATGTATATTACTGAGCTCAGTTTTAAGTCTAGTGGTAGTTGCAGAACCAAGCTCTCGAAGTTTTTCAAATATTTTAATTTGACTTTTACCCAATCTTTGACCGCCTGAAATTGCGTTCTTGCCAGCTATCGAGATTCTCCACTCCAATATAGGAGCACTATTTATTTGTTTGTTTTTCCTCAAATATGGTGGAAATAAATGCGAGATTGCCGGGCCTAAAGGATAGTGATAATAGCCCGATGCCCATTCAGCTAGGCGGATCATTTTTTTTGAAACTAAAGGTTGCTCGTCTAAAATTAAATTTATATTTTTTAACGAAAATCTGGATTCGTGGAGATTGTCTGCAACCTCAATTACTAACCCTACCCTCATAGAATTCCGAAAAGGAACGAGAACTCGCTGTCCTCTTTTCAAGGCCACACTTGCGTCATTTGGTAAATAATCAAATATACCTCTTATAGGAGAAAAAACCGCAACTTTGATACAACTTTGAGCAATCATATCTTTAACGAACTGCGATGATCAGAATATTTGTGTTGGTTCAACAGACAAGTTCTTACTCGAATCGGTGATCCCACCAGTAGCTGCGCCGCGCTCTTTTTTAGGTAAATACTTCGGCCTAAAGAATTCATACATTTTGTCAGGATTATCAACATTGGTAAGCTCACCTGTTTTTTTGTCTATCAATGCTGAAATCAAACCCTCTGGTCTCTCAGGTACACGGTCTTCTGTACCTGCCAAGGCATCCTTCATAAATGAAATCCAAATAGGAAGAGCCGATCGAGCGCCTGTTTCTTTTCGTCCTAAGGGCTCAAATTTATCAAAACCAACCCAGACCGTAGTAACCACGTTTTCATTAAAACCTGAGAACCAAGCGTCTCGTTGATCATTTGTTGTACCGGTCTTCCCGGCAATATCATTACGACTCAAGCTCAACGCGCGCCTACCTGTGCCATATTTAATTACATCCCTCAACATTGAGCTGACTATCCAGGCGTTTTCGGGGTCAATAGAGCGTTCGGCCATTTTATTGGGAGGAAGATCCTCAAGTTGTAATAATGTTTCAATACTATCAGGCTCGCCATCAATTCCCAGTCCTAGTTTTTCACACATCAAACACACCGTAACAGGATTTGCTTTAAAAATGGTGTTTCCGGTCGAATCTTTAATGGTAGGTATAAGAAAGGGTTCTATCCGAAAACCACCATTCGCAAACGTTGCATATCCGGTCGCTAACTCTAGCGGTGTCAACTCCCCCGATCCCAATGCTAATGACAAATCTTTAGGCAAAAGCTTTTTTTCATACCCAAATCTCTGAGCGTAACTTCTAGTATAATTAATTCCGATCGTATCTA
>JAYYOR010000036.1:0-57141 GCA_036130055.1 Pseudomonadota bacterium
GCTTCTCCAGCCCATAGATGGCTCATATACATGAATCCATCAATTTTAGTTTCCATTACTTGTTTTGATTCATCGAGTCTTTCTATGAAGTCTCGACGAACACGCGCTCTTCTCTCCCTTCTGCTTTCGCCTTCTTTTTCAGGTAAGGCACGGCCAAATCTGTATCCCGCTTCACTTAGTCCCGAATTACAAATAAGAATATCTGGCCCTTTACCACCCATTTGCTCTTTAACAAAGCCTCTTGAAGCCCACAAATCTCTAGTATTTGTAACATCTGCTTGCATTGCAAAAACATCAAATCCTTGAGCTCGCATGGCGTCAACCATCTCAAACCCATCCCGATAGCTACTATGAAAAAGAATACCAACGGTCTTTGCCCCATTTAGAAGTGATCCGAGTGCAAGTGCTTGGCCCAAACCACCGTTCTTGCCAGAACCGGTTATGAGCACTCGCTTGCCAGAGAATGTTTTTTTATTGAAGTTAAATTTTTGAATATCAACATCAAAGCTCATTTATATTACCTCTTTATAACTTACGAAGATTATATATAGTTTTTAATAGATCTGATAATTAACTCATGATGTTCTTTATGAGTGCATACAATTCCTTTGTTGTTTTTAAGTTCATCACCGCAACTAAAATTAAGTTTTTTTCCGTTGATATCTGAAACCCGCAATCCTGCCTCCTCGGCTATTATAGATCCGGCAGCATGATCCCATATTTTTTCTTTATAGTAATCAGATGTGGGAACTCTTAAATAAATGTGGCCCTGTCCTCTGGCCACAACGGCATATTTTACCTGTGAGTCTAGTTTTATTGATTTATTTTGTATACTAAGAGATTTTAGTATGGTTTTGGTTAGACTATGTTTTGAATGAGCTGCCTCAACTGATTCACATAGCCTTAGTTTTTCTAGTGGGATCTTCTTGTTGCCAAAAACCGGTTGGCAGTCAGAAAATGGGTTGTCGAGAGATGTACTCCAAGCGCCGAGACCTTTGACTGCAAATAGTAGTGAGCCTCTAGCATTTACTTCCTCAGGGTCACCCGAACAATCAGGGTTTAAATTAGGACAACCTAAAATACCCACTTTAATTTCGCCATTTTCTATATAAGCCAAAGAAATTGAATATTGTTGACCGCGAATAAACCCTTTTGTGCCGTCTATTGGGTCTAATGTCCAGAATTTTTGAGGGTTTCTGTTACCTTTCCCGTAATCGATAGCAATTCTTAATCGAGAATCAGTTGTTATTTCAAGAAAACCTTCAACAAAAGCTAGTATACTAGCTATAATTTTTTGATCCTTAAGGTTTGCACTCTCTTCTTCCGCGACTATATTAATGTCTTTCGAAAAATTATGAGATATTACACCATTTATCACGCTTTGTGCGGCAAAATCTGCGATGGTTACGGGACTGCTGTCTTTTTTTGTTAAAATATCGTCTGCGCAAAGTGAAGCTTGAATCTTTCTTGTTATTTTACTCGCACTAGATACGGCGGTTAAACCTAATTTCAGCTCTGCATCGTGTTGGCCAAATTTGTTGTCTTCCAATTGAATTTCCTATATTTTTAATATGTTGTAAATTTTTTATCTCGTATGAGATAAAAGGGTCTAGACTTAGACCGCCAAATCTAACACCATTAAGTACTAGTTTATCAATTTTAAAATTTTGATGCCGGGTCGTAAAGAGGGAGGACTATATCGTATGACAGAGGAAAAGCTTTATCCTATTTTTCCGGAGATTTCTGAAAATACTCATTTAACAGAACAGCAATATGCAGCAGATTACGCCAGATCGAT
The DNA here is from genome assembly GCA_036130055.1 of Pseudomonadota bacterium. Lineage (GTDB taxonomy): Bacteria > Pseudomonadota > Gammaproteobacteria > TMED69. The sequence continues at coordinate 1,799 of JAYYOR010000036.1, forward strand.
CGCTGACCCCGATCAATTTTGGTCAGATAAAGCTCGCGAGTTTATAACGTGGGATAAATTATGGACTAACGTATCTGATGTGGATTTTGCAACGGCTGAGATTAAGTGGTTCGTAGACGCAAAATTAAATGTCTCAAAAAATTGTCTTGACCGTCATTTGGAATATAATAGCGAAAAAATCGCCATTATTTGGGAAGGCGACAATCCTGAAGAAAGCAGAACAATTACCTACTCTGAACTTTATGAGGAGGTCTGCAGGTTTTCTAATGCATTAAAAAGACGTGGTGTAAAAAAGGGCGATAGGGTCTCAATTTATATGCCAATGATTCCAGAGGCTGCGATAGCGATGTTAGCTTGTACAAGGATCGGCGCGATACATTCTGTTGTTTTTGGAGGCTTCTCTCCAGATGCCTTGAAGGATAGAATCCTTGATTCAGGCTGCAGTGTTGTTGTTACAGCAGATGAGGGTCTAAGAGGCGGTAAAGTTATACCTTTAAAAAATAATGTTGATTCGGCTTTACTATCGTGTCCTGACGTTAAAGTTGTATTTGTTGTTAATCGGACTGGAGGCAATATAAACTGGGTAGAAAAACGAGATGTATGGTACTACGATGCTGTTAGTTTGGAATCAGCTGAATGTGAACCAGAATCAATGTCATCGGAAGATCCTCTTTTTATTCTTTATACGTCTGGTTCCACGGGCAAGCCAAAAGGGGTTCTCCACACAACCGGTGGTTACATTCTATATGCAGCGATGACCCATCACTATGTTTTTGATCATAGGAGTAATGATATTTATTGGTGTACTGCTGATGTTGGATGGGTGACAGGACACAGTTATATCGTTTACGGGCCATTGGCAAATTGTGCTACTACTTTAATGTTCGAGGGTGTTCCCAATTATCCAGATGCTAGCAGATGTTGGCAAATAATAGACAAGTACGGTGTAAATGTTTTTTATACTGCGCCCACAGCACTAAGGGCACTAATGGGTCAGGGTGATGAGTTTGTTGATTCGACTAATAGAGAATCGCTTAGGATACTGGGTACAGTCGGCGAGCCTATTAATCCTGAGGCGTGGGAATGGTATTTTAGGGTCGTTGGTCGAAGTAAATGCCCCATTGTTGATACATGGTGGCAAACAGAAACAGGGGGGATTCTAATAACTCCTCTGCCTGGTGCAACTAAATTAAAACCGGGGTCTGCTACAAGGCCTTTTTTTGGCATTCACCCCGTGATTCTTAGTGAAGAGGGAAAAGAAATAGAAGGTGAAGCTACTGGTGCGCTTGCAATTAAAAAATCATGGCCTGGTCAGATGCGAACAGTTTATCATGACCATCAAAGATTTATTGATACTTATTTTTCAACCTTCAAAGGGTATTATTTCACAGGAGATGGCGCAAGGAGAGACAGCGATGGCTATTTTTGGATCACAGGAAGGATGGATGATGTGATAAATGTGTCTGGCCACCGTATGGGAACCGCGGAAGTTGAAAGCGCTCTTGTCCTTCACGAAGACGTGTCAGAAGCAGCTGTAGTCGGATATCCTCATAAAATAAAAGGACAGGGGATATACGCGTATGTGACTTTGATGCGTTCAGTTTCCCCTAACCTAGATTTAGAAAAAGCTTTAAAAGAACTTGTGCGGAAGGAAATTGGTGCTATAGCAATTCCAGATATAATCCAATGGACCCCAGAACTTCCCAAAACTCGTTCTGGTAAAATTATGCGAAGAATACTACGAAAAGTTGCCTCCCAAGAATTTGAGCAACTTGGCGATACGAGTACCCTTGCAGATTCGGCGGTTGTTAAAAACCTAATAACTGAAAGACAGAAATTCAGTTAATTTAAAAAGAAGTGACTGAAAAACTCATAAATTCTAAGTTTGAAAAAAATCAGCGTGTTGATTTACACATTTTATTTGGTTTCCTTGCAAACAAGATTATGGCCGGAGAGATTTATGATGAGCGTTCATTAAATCAATTTATTAATAATTTTTCAGATAGAGTTGAGGATGGTGAGGAGCTTAGAATTGTTTTTAATACTTATTTGGTTAATCTCTTAGAGGGAAGCTTAATTAAATCTTCAGGAGAAAATACGAGGTTTCCGGTTGTGAATGCAATGCTAACTTATTTAGAAAACAATTATATCGATGACATTCATTTAGGAAATTTTTCTAAGAATTTAGGCTCAATTATTAATAAATGGTTGAAATATTCGAGTTCAATCATTTCGTCGAATTAATTCTAATCATCCTTATACAGAAAAAATGGACGATGACATATTAAAGAAATTTTTGGATGAATGTAGAGACATAGCTGATGGACTTAGCGACTTAGGATCAAAAACCCCATCAAGTAGTAGAGAACCTCCTTTTAATCGCAATTTAGTATGTGAACAAGAGGATTATTATTTATATCGTTATCAATCAATAAATGAAAAAGTCGATCGCTCAAAACAAAAATACTTCAAAACAATTTTAATTGTTTATTCATTAATTAATAGAGCTACAATTGTCGATCTTGAGAGAAATAAGTCATTTGTTGGTGATTTGCTCGAATCGGGCCATGATATTTACCTCTTAGATTGGAAAGAATTTGGTTCCGGAGCAAAAAAATTATCGTTGGCCGATTATTCCTTTCGTTTCATCGATGAGTGTGTACAGGCGATAAAAGCTTTAACTAATTTTTCTAATATCAATTTGGTCGGACTCTGCCAGGGAGGTGTTTTTTCGTTATTATATGCCCTCAAACATAAAAGCGAAATTAACAGTTTAGCTTTAATCTCTACTCCAATAGATTTTAAAACAGAAAGAGATACGATGTCTAAAATTTTGAATCATTTAGACCTTAATCTTTTAAAGTCTATACCCTACATAAGCGGTTCGATGTTGAACTCATTTTTTAATATGCTTGCGCCCTATTCAAATTTACAAAAAAAATATCTGACCCTACTAGAGAGGCAAAAAGATCCCGAATTCGTAGAACGATTTTATTTGATGGAAAATTGGAGATGGGATAGTCCAAATGTCTCCGGATCGGTTTTGGCCGAATTTATAGATGTTTTTTATATCAAGAATTCCTTCATAGATGGTATTGTTAAAGTGAACGGTAATGAATTGAAGATCGGGTCAAAACTGAATTTTCCAATTTTGAATTTATACGGTTTAAGAGATAGGCTTGTTCCCCCTGAATCATCCCAGGCATTATCTCGCCTTCTCGATGGTGAAATCAACTATTCAGAGCTTGGATTTGATTGTGGGCATATAGGTATGTATGTCAGTCGGAAGGGTGAGAAAAGTCCTGGCAGAACTATTGGATCATGGCTCGGCCAGGACATTTCTGATAAGATTTAGGCTGTTTTTGCAGCTTTTTTAGTGGTTTTTTTTGTTTTTTCAGTTGTAAATGGGTAAAAAGTATCCAATTCCGTTGAACTTTTTAATCCTTCAATTCCTTTTTCAAACCAACCCTGATATTCAGACCGAGCATTATTCATAATGGTCGCCGTGGATTTTGCAGCGTCGAATATTGATTCGTTGTATTTTGCAAGAAATCCAGTTTGAATTGATACTACATCCGGTATTTCTTTAGTTTCTGATAGCCCGTCTGCTACTGCGGTTCCGGCCTCGATCAGGGAGGTGGCAAGTTGCATGTTGGTTTCAGCGAATTTTTCGATCATTGAAGAATTGATGGTTTCCAGATCTTTTGAAGCTTCAATCGCTGAATCGGTAAGATCTTTAAAATTTTTCATAAAGTTTGTATCCATAAATCACCTTTTTGTGCGTTGCAATATATATTGCATTGCAATATAAAACTAAATTATGGAAATATCAAGCTTTTCTTTGGCTAATTCCTGTTTTTTTTATCTTCAGAAGCATTATCAACGCTTTTTAGGAAGTTTTCTTGCATTTCTTTCCAAATCTCCATGTTGGTCTTGGTCATCTTGGTGATGAGAGCCGACATTGGATTCGACGTTATCGCTTCTTCCATTTGAGCATTGAGGATTTTTTGCTGTTCGCAAAACATTTCGATAGTTTTATTGAGAAAGCTTCCGGCTAGCTGCTGATTAGGATTGCCATAAATTCCGATTAACTTATGTAATAATTCGGCTGAGAATAGTGGCTCTCCCTCTTTTTCTTCCTGCTCCAATATAATTTGGAGAAGGACGGAACGGGTTATATCTTCTTCGCTTTTCTGGTCAATAACTGCAAATTCTTTCTGGCTTATTACGAGTTCTCGTAAATCATAAAGCGTCACATACTTGCTTTCTTCCGTGTCATATAGGCGTCTATTCGGATATTTTTTAATAATTCTGGTTTTAGATTTTTTCATTTTTAAACTTTCTCCGTATCCGAATTAACGCTATTAACTAATAGTGTATTGGTTTCTGATAGGCTGCAAGCGCAGCCTCATGGACCGATTCGGAAAGGGTGGGATGGCCGTGAATTATGCGTGCAAGATCTTCTGCGCTTGAACCAAACTCCATGGCAACCACTGCTTCAGAAATCAGTTCAGACGCGTTTGCTCCGATGATATGTACACCCATTATCATATCTGTCTCAGCATTCGTAACAACCTTGACAAATCCTTCTGTCTCTCCCATTGCATGGCTTCTCCCACTCGCAATGAAAGGAAATTTGCCAGATTTTACTTTCTGACCCTCCAGTATGCATTCTTGTTCGGTTTTTCCGACCCATGCTATTTCAGGCCAAGTGTAAATGATCCACGGAACATTAGTTTGGTGAAAACCTTTATTATTTCGGCCTAAAGCAATCTGTTCGACTATTTTGATACCTTCTTCACTGGCTTTGTGCGCAAGCATAGCGCCCCCTATACAATCTCCGGCCGCATAAACATTATTTTCGATTGCTCTAAAATTATTATCCACCAAGATAAAGCCTTTTTCATCTAATTGTAACCCACAGTTGTCTTTGCAAATATCGTCAGTATTCGGTTTTCTTCCTACTGCAACTACCACCTTATCAAATTTTTCTTGAGTCTCTGAACCATTGTGATCAAACGTTACTGAGACTTTGTTTCGCAAAACTTCGCAGGATCTAACTTTTGAGTTTAATTTAATTTTTAGTCCTTGTTTTAACATTATTTTTTTTGTTTCAGTTGCTATATCCTTATCAGCTACAGATAAGAAATCGGGCATGGCTTCAAGAATCGTGACTTCTGAGCCGAGTCTTCGCCATACGCTACCCAATTCGAGTCCAATAACTCCGGAACCAATAACACACAATTTTTTAGGAACCTCTTGAAAATGAATAGCCCCGCTTGAATCAAAAATATACTTGTTATCAACAGGAATGTTCGGCAGGCTAATAGGCAACGACCCGACCGTAATCAATATATTGGTCGATTCTAAAATTTGTTCGACCCCGTCATGTCCGATAACTAAGGTTTTGGTTTTTGAGGCGAGTTTGCCTTTGCCCTTGAACCACGAGACTTTATTTTTGTTAAATAATGCAGCAATTCCTGATGTGAGTTGACTGACCACTTTATCTTTCCGTTCTTGCATCTGGGGAATATTTATGGTGACCTCTCCGTAAATACCATGCGAACCCGCATGTTTTGACATAAATTCATAGTGATGGGAGCTGTCAAGAAGAGATTTTGAGGGGATACAACCAACATTCAAGCAAGTCCCGCCCAAAGCAGGTTTACCGTCGACACTCAATTGGCTATCTACACAGGCTGTTTTTAATCCAAGTTGAGCCGCTTTGATCGCCGAGACATAACCCGCCGGTCCTCCACCTATGACTACTAGATCAAATTTTTCTTCTTTCATAATTAAATATCCAAAAGGGCTAACAGCGGTTTTTCGATAATTTGCCTTATTTTATCTAGAAACTGAACCGCTTCTCGTCCGTCGATAATTCTGTGATCATACGATAATGCAACGTACATAACTGGTGCAGCCACGATCTCGCCATTCTTTACTACTGGTTTCTCTGCTATCTTATGCATTCCTAGAATCGCACTCTGTGGTGAGTTTACAATTGGTGTAGAAAGAAGAGACCCATATATTCCACCATTAGATATAGTAAATGTGCCTCCAGTCAGTTCATCTACAGACAACTTATTTTCTCTTGCCTTTTCGCCAAAGAGTTTGATCTTATGTTCTATTTCTGAAAACGAAAGTTCATCCGCATCTCTTATGATTGGTACGACCAGACCCTTACCTCCGCCCACGGCAACACCGATATCATAAAAATTGTGATATAAAATATTATCTCCTTCAACAGAAGCGTTTATGATTGGAAACTCTTTTAAGGCCAGTATCGAGGCTTTGACAAAAATTGACATAAACCCAAGTTTTATTCCGTGTTTTCGTACGAATTCTTCTTGAAATTCTTTTCTCAGGTGTACAGCTGCGGTCATATCAATTTCATTAAATGTAGTGAGAAGCGCTCCTTCTTGCTGGGAGGAAACTAACTTCTCGGCCACCCTCTTTCGTAAGCGAGTCATAGGAACCCGTTCTGTTTGTCTTTCCGCCGAAGCTACAATGTTAGATGAACTAGTTTTCTGTTCATTTTTTAGGTATGAGATGACGTCACCTTTCGTTACTCTATCGCCTTTACCGGTGCCGATGATTTGTTCAATTTTCAAATCATTTTCTTTAACCAATCTCTCCACTGCGGGTCCACTTTTTTTGGCGGTTGATTGTGCTGTGGTGGTTTCTTTTCCTTTGTTATCTGTTTCTATATTGTTGGTCTCCAGAGAAGCGGCAGATGTGTCAATTGTTACGAGGACTTCGTCTGTAAAAACAACATCTCCGGGATTTTTTAGGATAGATTTAATTACTCCGTTAGCAGGAGCCGTTATTTCTAAGGTGACCTTATCAGTTTCCAAATCAATGAGAGTATCTCCTTCAGTAATTTGTTCTCCTTCTGTTTTATGCCATTCAAGACATGTGGCATCTGGTACAGATTCAGCTAATGCGGGAACCTTTACTTCGATTATCATTTATTTTTTCTCCTTGATTAACCTGTTTTTCGCACTTTTTTAACGTTTTTAGAAACGGGCTCTAAATTAAGAGCTTCGGATATTATTTGTTTTTGTTGCTCTAAATGTAATGATAAATAGCCTACTGCGGGTGAAGCTGAATATGGTCTTGCTACGCATCTTAAAGGCTTGGATTCATCGAAAGCCCCTCCTAGATGACGTCTAGAAAGTAGATATGACCAAGCTCCTTGGTTCCTTGGCTCCTCTTGCACCCATACTAACTCTTCACAGTTTTTATATTGGCCTAGAATGATTTTCAGTTCTTCCATTGGAAAAGGATGGAATTGCTCTAACCTGATAACAGCGCAGTCATCTATCTGATTTGCTTCTCTCGCTGCAATAAGCTCAAAGTAAATTTTACCGGAGCAAAGGAGAATTTTTTTAACTTTTTTTGGATTAATCTTTACTTGCTCTGGTATCACAGACAAAAATCGCCCGTTTGAAAATTCTGATAACTGTGAAAATGAGTCAGTGTTTCTAAGTAGGCTCTTGGGGCTCATAACTACCAATGGTTTTCTGTATGGCCGCAGTACTTGACGTCGTAACAGATGGAACATTTGTGCTGGGGTAGTTGGATAACAGACTTGCATGTTGTCCTCCGCACATAGTTGTAAGAATCGCTCTAATCTAGCCGAAGAATGTTCAGGACCTTGGCCGTCGTATCCATGGGGAAGCAGCATTACTAAACCACAATATCTTTCCCACTTGGCTTCGCTAGACGCAATGAATTGGTCTATCACAACTTGGGCCCCGTTCGCAAAATCACCAAATTGAGCTTCCCAGATAATCAGCGCATTTGGCTCTGCAGCAGCGTATCCAAATTCATAAGCCAACACAGCCTCTTCCGATAAGGTTGAATTGATTACGAGAAAATCCGCTTGGGATTTGGATAGGTTCTGTAAAGGAAGGTATGATTCACCGGTTTCTTGGTCATTTATCACGGCATGTCGGTGAGAGAATGTACCTCTTCCGCAGTCTTGGCCTGAAATCCTCACGGGATAATCTTCGGTTAAAAGCGAAGCGTAAGCTAAAGTCTCAGCAAACCCCCAATCGCATTGTATTTCGTTATTCGCCATCATCAGCCTTTCTTTCATTATGCGTGATACTTGTCGGTGGTTTTTAAATTTGTTCGGAACTGATGTAAATGCTTTCGCTAATTTAGAAATTGTGTTTTTTGGAATAGCGCTTGAATGCTTTGCTTCCCACGCTGTACCAATGAAAGGTGCGAAGTAATTCACTGCGGAGCTGTCCCTAATCTCTACATGAGGCCTCGAGAGCACAGAGTTATTTTTCAAATCATCCAAATATTTCGATTTCATTAACTCAAATTGTTGGATATCAAGCAACCCATCTTCAATCAGCTTATTGGAATAAATTTCAACAACGCTTTGATGTTTTCTGATTTTTTTATACATGATTGGTTGAGTGGTCGCCGGTTCATCGGTTTCACTGTGCCCGTGTTTTCGGTAACACACTAAATCAATAATTATATCTTTGTTAAATTCCATCCTGTATTCAAGCGCAATCTTTCCTACCATGGCGACCGCTTCAGGATCGTCGCCGTTTACATGAAAAATTGGGGCTTGGATCATTTTTGCTACATCGGTGCAATAAAGTGTTGACCGCGAATCAAGGGGGTCGCTCGTCGTAAAACCAATCTGATTGTTGATAACTATGTGAATAGTGCCTCCTGTTGAATATCCCCTAGTTTGAGACAAGTTAAGGGTTTCCATCACAACTCCTTGACCAGCAAAAGCAGCATCTCCGTGTATTAGCACGGGTAAAACCTGATTCCTATTTGTGTCTTTTCGACGGTCTTGTCTGGCTCTTACAGAGCCTTCAACTACCGGGTCGATTATTTCGAGGTGAGAAGGATTAAAGGCTAATGTCACGTGTACCGGGCCATTTGGCGTTTTTATATCTGAGGAATATCCTAGGTGGTATTTGACATCTCCTGATCTATCATCATGAATGCTTTTTCCTTCAAACTCATCAAATAGGTCAGATGGACTTTTGCCAACTATATTTACAAGGACGTTCAGTCGGCCCCTATGTGCCATGCCAATTACACATTCTTTAACTTGATTTTTACCGGCTTCTACAAGAAGTGTATCCAGGAGAGCTATGCTGCTCTCACCTCCCTCGAGAGAGAATCTTTTTTGGCCAACATATTTTTTATGCAGGTGTTGTTCCAGTGAATTAGCAGCTATAACACAGTGCAACAGCTGAATTTTTTCGTTTTTTTCAAGAGGAAAGTTACCAGCAAATGGTTCCAGTTTCTGTTGAATCCATCTTTTTTCGGCAGTTTCGACGATATGCATGTACTCAGCGCCAATATTTTTGCAATAAGTATTTCTTAGAATAGTCAATATCTCGGAAAGCGGGATTTCTTCTACGCCTTGAAGAGACCCGGAATTAAAAATTGTCTCCATATCATGTTCCGTGAGTCCGTGAAAGTCTGGATTTAACTCAGGCACCTGTGGTCTTTCGTATTGTCCTAGTGGGTCGAGATTTGCCTCGCGATGCCCTCTGAACCGAAATGCATTGATGAATTGCAGAACAGCAACTTGTTTCTCAAGCTTCCCGTTGTCTTCAGAATGACTATCTCTTGATTTTGATTTTTTTATTGCTCTGTCTTTCGCAGTTTGATGCTGCCTCAAAGTAACCTGATTAAGCTGTTTGCTGGATTCGGTTTGAAATATGTTTCTCCACTCTTGAGGTATGCTCTCAGGATCGTCTAAAAAGGACTGATATAAACTTTCAACATATGCAAGGTTACCGCCATTTGGGGCGAAAGAGGAATCCATATTTTTTACCTACTTTAAATTTTTCTCACTAATTAATCTAATACAACGCTACGATTGTCAATTTTGGCTCAAAGACACCAAAAAGTCATCAAAAATGTTATGTTTAAAATGATATTCACCAAACTTTAACATGGAAGATAATATTGGTTATTATATTGCAACTTTAACGGCTCGTACTTTATTTGTTACAATTTACGAAAAATTATTTAAAGCCAATAAAAATATTAAAGGATATGTATGACAGCTCCAGCAAAAGTTACAATTACCGGTGCCGCCGGTCAAATTTCTTATTCGCTTCTATTCAGAATAGCCTCTGGACAAATGCTTGGCCCAGACCAGCCTATTGACCTAAGTCTTCTCGAAATCCCGCAAGCAATGAAGTCATTAGAAGGGGTTGCCATGGAGCTAAACGATTGCGCCTTTCCTTTGGTAAATGAAATAAATTGTTATGATGATGCACGTTCCGCTTTCGATGGATGCTCTTATGGGATGCTAGTTGGTGCCCGTCCCAGGGGTCCTGGGATGGAACGAAGCGAGCTTTTGGGTGCAAATGCTGGAATTTTCCAACAGCAAGGAAAAGCGATTAACAAGGTAGCAAATGAGAAAATTAAGATAGTTGTAGTTGGTAATCCGGCGAATACCAATGCACTTGTTTGTCTAAAAAATGCGCCCGATGTGCCAAAAAAACAAATAACAGCTATGACTCGGCTCGATCATAATCGCGCTAAGGCGCAGGTAGCGGAAAAATTGCAAATCAGTTTATCCGAAATTAAGCGGGTCACAATCTGGGGTAATCATTCGACAACTCAATATCCAGATCTTTACAACTCATTAATTTCCGGAAGCGCTGGCATGAGTCATTTTTCTGAAGAATGGTATGAATCTTTTTTTATACCAAAAGTTGCAAAGAGGGGCGCGGAAATCATTGAAGCCAGGGGTGCTTCTAGTGCAGCATCAGCTGCAAATGCTGCAATAGAGCATATGCGAGATTGGGTTAAAGGTACTGAACAAGACGATTGGGTTAGCATGGCTGTTTATAGTGAAGGCCATTACGGCATTGAGAAGGGAATAATTTACTCCTATCCCGTTGTTTGTGCGGGAGGCGAGTACAAAATTGTCGAGGGATTGGAAATAAACGATTTTAGTCGTAAAAAGCTCAAAGAAACTGAAATCGAACTCATAGAGGAAAGAGAGGCAATCGAGAGCATTTAATGCGATTTGATTAGCCGGGGTAAAAAATGATAGACCAGGATGGTTACCGAGAAAATGTAGGTATAGTTTTGGTAAATTCTGATAATAATGTTTTTTGGGGGAGAAGAGCTGGGACTTCCTTTTGGCAGATGCCTCAAGGCGGAATTGAACAGGGCGAAACTCCTCAGGAAGCCATGCTCAGAGAACTCAGTGAGGAAGTTGGTTTGCAACCAGATCATGTTCGTGTTATTCATCGAACAAATGACTGGCTCCATTATCGTTTACCAGAATCTCGTGTAAGGAGCATCAATGGAAAAAAATTTGTGGGCCAAAAACAAATCTGGTACTTGCTTAAATTTATAAAAAATGACAATTACATAAATATAAATTTTTTTAATGAACCGGAATTTGATTGTTGGAAATGGATAAATTTCTGGGAGCCGCTTGAGTTAGTTGCGCGATTTAAAAAAACAGTCTATGAAAGTGCATTAAAAACTTTTTATCCGTTTTTAGACAAAGAATTTTGAGGATGACGTGAGTTTAAAATTTTAAGTTTTCTAGACCGCCGCGATCGATGACATTTAAGTATCCTAGCTCGTTTAGATACATTTTAGCAATATTGGACCGTCTCCCACTTCTGCAGTAAACATAAATCTCGGTACTTTTATCTGTTGGAAGTAAGTTTAGGTAATTTTTTATCTCATTATAAGGGATATTTTTTGCGTTTTTGAAATGCCCTAAATTGAATTCTTCAGCTGTTCTCACGTCGATCCAAACTTCTCCATTGTTCGCAAAAGTCGATTGGGCTATTGAGGTCGAGATAAAAATAAGCGTAAAAATTTTTATGATTATGCGTTTTGAAGTCATAAGCATCAGTGTCTATTTCTAATTCGCAATAGTCAACCAGCAGGATCCTGGAAGCACAATATTTTTACCAATTTTGAATTTTTTTAATTCATCTCTGATGGCTGCTTTAGCCTCGTTTTTTTTGGATGTCTTTGCCTCAGAAAAAGGAGTGGCTGCGGGACCCAATTGCGTGGCGAAATTAACAGCTTGTGTCAGGCTTCCCAAATTTACATTAATTTCGTGTTTCCGAGAACAAATATCTCTAAACCCTGAGTTAATTAAAATTGTTCTTATGACTTCTTTTTTTGCTAACGAAAAAGCGCCAGGCGAGTTTTCTCTTTGCTTTTCAGGCTCAGGTAGCACTGTAAAAGCCGCCTGTGATGGGCGATCCATCCAAGGATTTTGTTCGAGTGTATTCCAACTCAGGAAAACTAATTTCCCTTTTTCTTTAATTGATCGATTTATATTAGTAAAAGCTGCAGCTGGGTCATTGAAGAACATAACGCCAAATCTCGAATATACTAAATCATAAAAACGCTTTTCAAAATTATAGTTTTGTGCGTCACCATGTATCAGATTTATTTTAGTATTATTTTTGATTCTTTTTTTTGCTAATACTAAGATTTTGTATGAAATATCTAATGCATCTATAGTTAAATTTGCTGTTTTTGCTGAAATCGAGGCTGCTAAATCTCCGGCGCCGCACCCGACTTCTAGCAAGTTGGTTGATGGATTTTTAGAGACCTCAGTAAGGAGAATTTTAGATGTGGGGGCAAGCATTTTGTCAAGTCTTGCAATATTAGAGACCCAACGGTCACCTCCGATTCCATCCCAATATTTACCTATTTCGGTTTCAGGATTTATTTCTCTATTTACCATGATTTAGTTGGCCTCAATTGAGTAAAGGCTGGTGCGGTGTTGCTTCGTATGAGTATTTGTTTTGGTAAGGATTTAACCTTCGTTTTTTCACAAATTTATTCGATCTATAACACGTATTTCATGTAAAATACATGCAAAACTTGTAAAAAATACTTCAATAGATAATTCAATCTCTATAAATTAAGCCAAGCGAAGGTTTCCCAGAAATCAATTAGTAATAAAGGTTAGTTTTTATGAATTCTTTGCGAAATATCGCCATTGTGGCGCATGTCGATCATGGAAAGACAACTTTGGTGAGTCGTTTAATGGAGCAAACAGAAACTGGTAAAACAACAGATACTATTCAGCTGGACAATAACGCCCTTGAGAAGGAGCGCGGGATCACCATACTTGCAAAAAATACTTCTATAAATTGGGATGATACAAAAATTAATCTTGTGGATACTCCCGGACATGCTGATTTTAGTGGTGAGGTAGAACGAATACTATCGATGGTAGATGCAGTCTTAGTGGTAGTAGATTCGGTAGAAGGTCCAATGCCTCAAACGCGATATGTGACTGAGATGGCTCTGTCTAATAACCTCTATCCTATAGTCGTAGTAAATAAGTGTGATAGACCTACTGCACGTCCCTTTTGGGTTTTAGATCAAACTTTTGAGTTATTTATGCAATTAGGAGCTAATGATACTCAGCTTGATTTCCCTTCAATTTTTTGCTCGGCCACTGAAGGGTACGCTAGGTTCGATCCTAATGATAAAAATGAGAATATGGACATCTTATTAGATACCATCAAACAAAAGGTTCCAGCCCCAATATCTAAGGACGGACCATTTCAGATGCAGATCAGCGCGTTAGATTATTCTGACTATGTGGGAACTATAGGTATAGGGAAGGTTATTAGAGGCAAGGTAACTCGAAATATAGCGGTAGAGGTTCTAAGTGGTAAAAAAAAATCAAAACGGGCAAAAATCAATGATATTTTGAGTTACTCAGGACTTGAAAGAGTACTCATTTCCGAAGCTCAGTCAGGTGATATTATCGCAGTAACGGGAATATCAGACCTGAAGATTTCGGACACTATCTGTGCTCTCAACCATCCAGAGCCACTGCAGCCACTCAAAGTTGAGGAGCCGACAATTACCGTTACGGTAGACATATCGGACAGCCCTTTTGCTGCAGTTGAAGGGACATCAATAACCAGTCGTCAAATCATTGAACGCCTTGAGAAAGAAATAATACACAATGTAGCTCTTCGCATTGAGCTGTCACCTGATACTACTCAGGTGCTGGTTTCGGGTAGGGGTGAGCTTCACTTATCTGTTCTTTTCGAAACAATGAGGAGGGAAGGGTTTGCATTTTGTGTCGGTAAACCGCAGGCCATCGTAAAAAATGTGAACGGAATAGAGCACGAGCCCTACGAAAGAGTAATTATAGACGTCGCCGAAGAACATAAAGGCAAAGTTATGGAACAAATGGGTAATCGTGGCGGTCATCTGAAGGATATTAGTGTGGGCAAGTCGGGCGAAAATCGTTTGGATTATTTGATTCCATCAAGAAGCCTGATGGGTTACAGAACCGAGTTCCTCACAGCGACCGCTGGGAGTGGGCGTATAAATACTAGATTCGAATCCTATCAGCCAACTCAATCTTCAAAATTAATTAAAAGATCAAATGGCGTCTTAATTTCAAAAGAAACTGGTAAAGCTTTGGCGTTTTCGATTTTTAATTTGCAAAATAGAGGAAAAATACTGATTAGCCCAGGTGAAAAGATATTCGAAGGGATGATAATTGGTATACATTCTCGCGACAATGATTTAGTTGTTAACCCTTTAAAAGGAAAGCAATTAACAAATGTTAGAGCCGTGGGGAGTGATGAAAATATCCAATTAATTCCTCCGATAACTTTTACTCTAGAGCAGGCGCTAGAATTTATCGAGGAGGATGAGTTGGTTGATGTTACACCTCATGCCATAAGAGTTAGAAAAAAAATTTTAAGAGAAACGGACAGAAAAAAAAATCGTTCATCAAAATAGTCTTCTCAAAACTTAATTTTGTAATCCTATTTTTATGGTCGCCAATTAGAACAATAATCGGATTAAAATTGCTATCGCTAAAATAGCGGCCATTCCTATGAGTACGTATTTTAAGAAACTAAATCTGTTTCTTGACCAGTTGATTCTATCATCTCTATCTCTTTGTTTTGCTGAAGCTCTATACCGTCCAAAGAAAAAAAATACCCCGAGAGATAATATGGTTATTCCCCCAAAAACCAGGGTATTTAGATCCATTACCGACTTCTCAATTTTGCTAATAGTCTTAGGATTTCAAGATACAGCCAGATAAGAGTTACCATCAATGAAAAAGCTCCAAACCATTCCATATATTTCGGGGCGTTTTGTTCTGAACCTTGCTCTATAAAATCGAAATCTAAAACTAAATTTAGAGCGGCTATGGCTACCACAAAAAGACTGAAACCAATTCCAAAAATTCCATTTGAGTGGATGAACCCGATTCCGGTTGAACCGAACAAGTTCATTATGAAGCTAATAAAATAAAGAATACCGATTCCCATTGTGGCTGAAACAATCATCAATCTAAAATTTTCGGTTGGTTTGATTATGCCAAACTTGTACAGCATTAAAAGAGACGCGAGAGTTCCGAAAGTTAGCCCAGTAGCTTGAATGACGATCCCAGGATACTGCGCTTCAAATATTGCGGATATCCCTCCCAATAGTAAACCTTCAAGCACAGCGTATATAGGTGCTGTATATGGTGCCCAATTCTTTTTGAAAGTAGTAATGATTGCAACAATGAAACCGCCGATTCCGCCTATTAAAGTAATTGGAATAACGGCGGAGGGGTTTCCGCTTTGAAAAAATAAATTCCATGGATAGGTGGCTGCCAAAATTAATAGAAAAAGAAGAATGCCAGTTTTGTTTACTGTGCCTTCTAATGTCATAGTTTTATCAGAGGTTGTTTTAATACCCGAAAAAGTGGAATCACTCATAACTGGATTGCCTGAACGCCCGAAGGTATCTAAAGCTCGATGGTAGCTCATATAAATTTTTTCCTTTGTTTAAAACACAATTGATTTAGTATAGACGGTTTTCGAGCTATAGAGAATATTATCGTAATAGCAAAAATATAATCGAGTGTTTCTTGAACACCCATAAGGAGTGTAAAAATTGGTGGAGGCGGCGGGAGTCGAACCCGCGTCCGCAAGCTATCAGCTGAAAGTTCTACATGCTTAGCTCGGTCTTTTTTTTCTTCGTTTGCATTCTGACGAGCAAGACTACTAACGAATAGATTGGATTAGTTCTAGACAAGTTCTCCCAATCATAAGAACATGTAAAGTCTTGTGTAATATGACGCCTTAATGAAACACCACAAGAAGCATAACACCAGACGGCTCTACACCGGTTTTTAAGCGGCTAGTGCGTAGTTGTCGTCGTTGGCAACTAAATAATTTGCAGAAGTTTTACAAGGTTTACTGCACCCTCGGCATGCGCTTTCAGGTTCAACACCCACGTCGAAGCCATAACGCCCCCAAAACATTTCTCTTAACTATATCATATTTTATCTTATGTTATATTTTAAGATTCGGCCTTGTTGGATTTTCCAATCCTTCGTTTTCTCGTCCTCTCTTTTATCGTAAAGTTTTTTGCCTCTTCCAATCCCTATTTCGATTTTTACTAAATTTTTCTTCCAATATAGAGAAACTATTACGATAGTTTTGCCTTTTTTTTCTGTCGCTCCTTGCAATTGATCAATTTCCTTTCGATGTAAAAGTAATTTTCTGGATCGCGATGGAGTGGGTTGGACGTGGGACGAGGCCGAAGCTAGAGGATTTATTAAGATTCCTTGTGTGCTGGCAGTTCCATTTTTTATGGTTACAAACGAATCTTGAATCTGAATTTTACCTACTCTGATACTCTTCAATTCCCACCCTTCGAGAACAATCCCAGCCTCTAAAGTTTTTTCTATAAAGTAGTTATATCTGGCTTTTTTATTGACAATTATTAGCTGATTCGATGATTTGGGACTTAATTTGGGCATAGTGCTAAAATTTAAATTATTGTAAAAGATTTGTATCGAAGCTTTAACACGAATTATGGATAGCATATCAAATAGTTGCCTACTTTGGATATTTGTTCGACAATTACAAAAATTGAGTAATCAAAAGAGGTTAAAATCATACTATGAGGGCGTCCTGGTCTTCCCCCTGGCTTTTCATTTTAGCAGCAACCGGTTCAGCTGTAGGTCTGGGCAATATTTGGAGATTTCCTTATGTAACTGGTGAAAATGGTGGAGGAGCATTTGTGCTACTTTACTTGTTTTTTGTTTTTTTCATGGGGTTGCCAATTCTGTTATCAGAAATTTTGATTGGAAAAAGAGCCCAAAAAAACCCTGTAAATGCTATGAAATTGGTTGCTTTAGAGTCAGGAGCAGGAGAGCGATGGAAAATTATTGGTGCTTTGGGAGTTCTTGCAGGTTGTTTAATACTTTCGTTTTATTCAGTGATCGCAGGTTGGTGCTTATCATATGTTTATGACTACTTAATTGAGGCCAAGCCTTCTTTGTCGATCCAAGAAGCGGAGAATAAGTTAAGTAATTTAACTTCTTCTTCAATTAGGTTAATTTTCTGGCATTCTTTTTTTATGTTTGTAACTGTATTAATTGTGTCGAGAGGATTAAAAAAAGGTTTTGAACTTGCAACGAAGCTTTTGATGCCGATTTTATTCCTGATGTTACTGATTTTGGTGTTTTACGCTATTTTTATTGGTGATTTATTGAGTACAGTTACTTACTTGTTCAAACCAGATTTTGCCCGTTTGACCGCCAAAACAATTCTATTAGCTATGGGCCAAGCTTTCTTTAGCTTAAGTATTGGAATGGGTGCAATAATGGTCTACGGGTCTTACCTTCCAAAAAAAATTTCCGCTAAGAAATGCGCAATTTCGATCGCTTTTGCAGATACCTTAGTCGCGCTTCTTGCTGGATTTGCTATTTTTCCGATCGTTTTCGCATACGGACTCGAGCCCACTCAGGGGCCTGGTTTAGTCTTTGTCACACTTAATGTTGCCTTTTCGGAGATGGCCTTCGGCCGTTTTTTCGGTTTGATATTTTTTCTTCTACTTTCTATTGCTGCATGGACCTCCTCAATATCCCTAATAGAGCCAGGGGTTGCTTGGCTGTGTGAGGCGTTTAACTTATCACGTCCAAGGGCATCGGCCTTTTTAGGATTTATTATTTGGTTGGTTGGACTTGGTTCAGTATTTTCTTTTAATATTTGGTCAGACTTAAAATTGTTCGGAATGAATTTTTTTGAAAATGTAGAATTTCTGAGCACATCTTTAATTCTTCCTTTTGGAGGTATGATGCTGGTGATATTTGTTGGTTGGTTAATGAACAAGCGAACAGTCGTATCTGAACTAAATTTGAGCTCAAGTACCCTTTTTAATAAATTATTTTTCTTTTTAGTAAAATATTTGGCGCCTATTGGCGTTTTAATTGTCTTAATTGAAAATTCAGGTATTCGAAAGCTAGTATTTTAAATTATAATAGGCGCAAGATGGCATATATGGAACGCACACTTGAAGTACCATTTTTACCAGAACAAATGTTTGACCTGGTGAATGATGTTCCTTCCTATCCTGAATTCTTGCCTTGGTGTACCTCTACAAAAATATTAAGAGAATCCGATGGGGCTATGCAAGCTAAGATTACTATTTCAAAAGGCAAACTTACTCACTCTCTTATTACAGCTAATTCTCTCATAAGCAACGAGAGAATAATTCTCAATTTAATGGATGGCCCATTCAATTATTTGAAAGGTTCATGGGAATTTTTACCGACTGAAAAGGGTTGCAAGGTCATTTTTTTGCTTGACTTTGAGTTGCGGAACAAATTACTCGGAATGGCCTTTGCTGCGGTGAACCAACATGTCGTATCCGCTTTAATGTATGCTTTTGAAAAGCGGGCTTACAATTTGTACGGAAAATCTCATGCTGATACAAGTTATATTAGCTGATGAGGAAAGCCAAAAAATATATGAGTACGATCTTCCTACTGCCTCAAAAATCAAGCGATTACTAAATTTTAAAGAAGTTTTGAAGTTCAGGGAAAGGAATGGCCCTGATTGTTCTATAATTATCTCAGGGGAAAAAGTCTCTCCCGAACATTATTTAAAGCCTTTTGATAGGGTTGAGTTTCTTAGGCCGCTAAAAAAAGATCCTAAGGAATGGCGAAGAACCAGAAAAAAAAACCTTAATCGTTGCTAGTTTTTATTAGATTTAAGCACTTTTTCAAGCTCCTCTTTGGATTCAAGCGCCTTTCGATCTGGGCTGGGTTTAATGCCAACATAAATATCAGAATTTTGCTTCTTTCGTTGATTCACCATTTCTTCGAATTTCAAGTATTCCTTCGTTATTACTTTTTCATCCTCTTCGGTTTTGGCTTCGGTTTTTTCAGTAAAAGGTATTTTATTTTTGAATCTTTGCACTGCGGTTAATTGTTTGTATCGCGGCACCGATACTTTTACGTCTTTAAATTTTTTTATAGGGATGGTGGTTTCTGATGGCTGTACATTACCTGATATGAAAGCTAGCTTTTCATCGTCGTCAAAATGCAGGGTAATTCTTCTGCTTTCTGTATATTCATCTTTATATCTGTGGCTAAAAAAATAATCCCAAGTAGAATAGTTAAAGGTATCTCTTATAGAGGGTGTTCCCATTATGTACTTTATTCTTTTTTTATCCATTCCTTGCTCTAGACTTCCAAGCATGTCTTGAGTAATCACATTTCCTTGCTGGATATCAATCTTGTGAACAAATGGGAGCTCGTTAATCGACAAGTACTTTGTTCCTGGTAATCTAGGGTTAGCGCAACCTATTAATAACGTTAAAACGAGAATGAGATAAGAACTTACTAGAATTTTTCGATTTTTATAGCAAATCATATTTTATTAATGGGTTGTTTAGGCGTTTAATTTATTTTATCGTAAGTTTATAATAAAATTTTGCTAAATAAAATCAGACCAATTTGGGATACGTCAATGGGCATGCAGGGTTTAAGGAAGGTTGGCTTAAAAGCGACACTACCTAGAATGAAAATTCTTGAGACACTTCAAGCATCACAAAAAAAGCATTTTAGCGCAGAAGATGTGTATAAAATGCTCTTTGAAAAGGAAGAAGAAATCGGTTTGGCGACAATCTATAGAGTTCTTACACAGTTTGAGACTGCTGGTTTAGTTGTAAGGCATAATTTCGACGGTTCGCATTCGGTTTTTGAGTTGAAAGAAGAGGCTCACCATGACCATATGATTGAAGTTGGAACCGGAGAGGTTATTGAGTTTTTTAGCGAAGAAATAGAACAGCTTCAGCATGATATTGCATCTAGGCATGGTTTCGAGGTGGTTGACCACAGCTTAGTTCTTTACGTAAAGCGGACAACGAAATAGGAAAAAGCTTGCCTAAAGTGCGGCTTCCTTGAGTAATTGTCTGGCATGTTCGATTGCGACTTTGCCTTGATTGGTGTTTCCTAGCATTCTAGCAACTTCTTTTTCCCGTTCACCTTGGTTCAAATAATCAATCATTACCATTGTATTATGGTCGTCCGACTTTTTCGTAATTGAAAAGTGATGATGTCCAGCACATGCCACCTGCGCCGAGTGGGTTATACAAATAACTTGGTTTTTTTTTGAAATTTGTTTGAGATTTTTGCCAACGATTTTTGCGGTGTTTCCGCCAATACCAGAATCAACCTCGTCGTAGATGGAAGCAGGCACGTTCGATTGAGAAGCAATAGTAGCCTGAAGGGCAAGACTGACTCTAGAAAGCTCTCCTCCTGACGCGACTTTTGACAAGCACAAAGGTTCTTGTGCGGGGTTGGTTTTAAGACGAAATTCAATGCTCTCCATCCCATTCGGTAGCGGCTCTTCCTGATTAATTTCTTTTATCTCGACAGTGAGCTCAGCATGCGGCAGACCTAAATTTTTTAGGTGTTTACTTATTTTTTCGCTCAATTCAGCTGACTTCGATAATCTCATTTCTCTAACGGTTCTAGCTAGTTTAAAATATTTTTCCTTTTCTCTAAGGATTTTTTCGTTCAATTCATTTATTAAATTTTCTCTATCTTTTGCGTCATCAGCTTCCTCTTTTAGCTTAGCATAAACCAGGTCCAACTCTATGATCCGACATTTATGTTTGCGAGCAAGGTTGTGGAGGCTTGATAATTTTTTTTCTATTCCACGTAGTTTGGCTTCTGAGTTTTGGTCAAATTGAATCTGGTCGCTTAAGGCTCTCGTGGCGTTTAAGATATGTTCGTGAGCGACGTTTAAATCCTTTTGGATTGATGTTCCCTTATCTGATTTCAACTTCGATAAATAATTAAGCGATTTTTCAATAATTTCGGTGGCGTTATTATCAGCACCATCTAATAAATTGGACACTAAAAAAAAGGTTTCATAGGATTCTTGATTATTTGTTAGTCGTCGGTGCTCATCCTCGATGGTATGTATTTCCGCAAGGTTGATTGCAGGGTTTTCAAATTCGGAAATTAAATGACTAAGAAGTTCTTGTTTATGGTTGTCAAGACTGTTCTCAGTCAATTCATCAAGTTTTGATTTGCAAAATTGATAATTTTTATAAATTGCCAAAAGCCTGTCAACTTTATCAGATCCGTCTGATGAGTCATCTATATATTTTCGTTGCGACTCAGGTTTTAATAGTGATTGGTTTTGATGTTGAGAGTGGATGTCAAGAAGGGATGGAGCGATTTTCTTTAGGAATGATAAGGTAACCGACTCGTCATTACAGAATGCCTTCGACTTGCCATCTTTGTCCAATATTCTTCTTAGAATACAAATTTCGTCATCTAAAGCATTCTCTTGAAGAATTTGTTTTGCAATTTCATTTTTTTCGATATCAAATACAGCAGTTATACTGGCTTTCTCTTCACCTTTTTTTACACAACTTGCCTCAGCTCTTTTACCAGTTACTAACCCGAGCGCTTCTAGTAAGATTGATTTTCCCGCACCTGTTTCACCAGTAAGAACTGTTAATCCACTACTGAATTCTACTTTAAGTTCGTCCACAATTACGAAATTATTAATTTCTAATTTTTTTAACAAGGGCTTGTCCCCCAATTGAGTTTTGCTCGAAGGGTCTTAAAGTGATCATGGTAGGCGGGATGTATTAACCTTATCGGACGGTCACAAGTTTTCACTTTCACTACGTCTTTTGGAATCAAGTCAGCCACAGTGTTCGCATCGCAAGTAACCCTGGAAGTATCGTTTCTGTCACTAATGAGATGTACTTCTATCTGTGAAGAGTCGTTTATGACGATTGGTCGATTGGTAAAAGTATGTGGGCAAATTGGAACTAAAGTCAATGCTGCTAGATTCGGCTCGATTATTGGCCCTCCTCCAGACAAGGCATAAGCTGTAGAGCCAGTCGGCGTCGCTATAATTAAGCCGTCTGAACGTTGTGAATGAAGGAATTTGTTATTTACATAGGTATTTAAGGTAATGAGTCTAGGACTGTTCCATTTTTGGATAACGACATCGTTCAGAGCATTTCCTTTCATAATGCTTTTATCATTTCTAAAAATTTCACATTCCAGTACAGTTCGTTCCTCTTCTATAAAAGTGCCACCTAAGATTTGGCTAAGCTCACCTGTAATTTTTTCTGGAGGAATATCTGTTAGAAAACCGAGTCTGCCCAAATTTATACCCATAAGCGCTACATTACGTGGGTGTATCAACTGACCACATTTAAGTAAAGTGCCGTCTCCACCGACCGAAATAATAAGATCACTCTTTTCAGCCATGTCTTCAGGAGAACTCTGTGCGCCTACTAAGGGTTTATCAAGAAAGTCGATATTATCTAAGGCATAAAGAAACTCGCAATTATATTGCTCTGCTGTTTTTACGATCCTTTTGATAACCTTTATCGTAAATTCGTTAACTTCTTGGGCGTGTATTCCAATTATCTTAAACATTTGCTGCTCGCGTGATGAGTTTTTGGTTTCTAAGATGTATTTTTTACTTCAATTTTGCAAGTAGAGCAATACAATGGTAGATTTTTTATACCTGCTGATTGATAGAAAGAACGATTAAATGAAAAGAAAACAAGAGCTTAATCTAAAAGACCGTTCCCAACACCTTTTTAAAAAACTCGTTGAACGTTATATTTTGGAAGGTCAACCTGTTGGCTCCAGAACCTTAGCACGGGATATTAACTTGGATTTGAGCCCTGCTACGATTAGGAATGTAATGGCAGATCTCGAGGAAATGGGTTTGATTACTTCACCTCATACTTCTGCAGGTAGAATTCCTACGGTAAAGGGATACCGTCTTTTTGTGGACCAGATGGTAAGATTTAAGAATATTCCTGAAAAAGAAATGCAAAAAATTCAGCAGGAACTCGGCAAGGATGACTCAGTTGATTCATTGCTTTCTAAAACCTCTTTGTTATTATCCGAAATAACTCATATGGCGGGCTTAGTCATGGTGCCTTTTTCTGAAGGAAAGGCTCTGAGGCAGGTAGAATTTCTCTCCCTAAATGATAATAGAGTATTAGTTATTTTAGTTACAAATGATAGCGAGGTTGAGAACCGGATAATAAAAACAAAAAAAACCTATTCACAATCCGCTTTAACAGAAGCGGCCAATTATTTAACCCGGGCGTTTGCGGGCAGAGATATTAGTGCCGTCAAACAAGGTCTAATACAAGAAATGTCAGATGCTAGGCGTGAAATGTATAAATTAATGGAACTAGTAATTGAAATGTCCCAAAAAGCTTTTGTATCTGAGGAAGAAGAGAAGGATTATGTGCTAGCCGGCCAAACTAATTTAATGAATATCTACGATCCCTCTGAGATGAGCAAGCTTAGAAGTCTATTCGATGCGTTTAATCAAAAACAAGATATTTTGCATTTACTTGACCAAGCCACGAATGCTGCAGGCGTTCAACTATTTATTGGCGAAGAATCCGGCTATCAACCTCTTGATGATTGCACTGTAGTAACCTCAACTTATTCAAGCGAGCATAAGGTTTTGGGCGTTTTAGGTGTTATTGGTCCAACCCGCATGGAGTATGAGAGGGTTATACCAATTGTAGATTTAACAGCAAAAATGTTGACAGCAGCCTTGAAATCGAAAAATTAATCCCCATATAGTTATTGTAGGCGGAAAATATTGGCAACACAGCGCCTTTTTGACATACATTTTTGGTAAGTGATTAAGGATCACAGCTGAAATTAACTATATAGGATATGGATTATGGATTCGGACACGTATTCAAAAGATGGCAAACAATCTGATTCAGATAAGGCATTGAATGGGTCGAAATTTGAAAATGAACAATTGGATAGTTTAGCTGATGAAGAAATTAGTTCTAAAAAAATTACAGAGGATAGTTCGGATTCAAATAATGCATCAGGAATTGATGAAACAGAAACTGAAGAATCTGGGCATTTGCTACAAATTGAGGAACTAAAAAATCAAATTAAAACTCTTGAGGAAACCGTATTACGTGAAAAAGCCGAAAATCAGAATACAAGGAAACGGCTACAGAAAGAAATTACTTTGGCCCGAGATTTCGGGGTTGAAAATTTTGTAAAAGAATTTATCCCAATCAAAGATAGTCTTGATATGGGGCTTGCGAATATAGAGAGCGCTTCAGAAGAGGCATTCAAAACAGGCATTCAATTAACATTGAAAATGGTGGAGGAGTTTCTGAATAAAATGGAACTTACCCAGATTAATCCTGAGGGCGCAATCTTCAATCCTGAAGAGCATCAAGCCATGAGCGTTGAAAATTCGGATTCGGAGCCCCCAAATACGGTGCTTAAAGTTTTTCAAGTCGGATACAAATTAAAAGACAGGCTAATTCGGCCAGCTATGGTAGTCGTTTCAACAAAAAGCGAAGTAGAAGAGTAATCACAAAAAAAATTTTAGAATTCAATTAGAGGAATTAAAAATGGCAAAAATAATTGGAATTGATTTAGGAACCACTAACTCGTGTGTGTCGGTTTTAGAGTCTGGTAAAGCCAAGGTTATTGAAAACAGCGAGGGCGCTCGAACCACCCCATCAACTGTTGCTTTTTCAAATGACGGAGAAATCCTAGTTGGACAAGCTGCGAAGAGGCAAGCGGTGACAAATCCACAGAATACACTTTTTGCCGTAAAACGGCTGATAGGTAGAAAATTTTCTGATGATGTGGTGGGAAGAGATAAGGAAATGGTCCCATATAAAATTGTGAAAGCCGATAATGGCGATGCGTGGGTTGAAGCGAATGATAAGAAAATGGCTCCCCCAGAGGTCTCCGCGCGTGTATTAATGAAAATGAAAAAGACAGCGGAAGACTATTTAGGAGAAAATGTATCAGAAGCAGTTATCACCGTTCCTGCATATTTTAACGACTCGCAAAGACAGGCCACTAAAGACGCTGGGAAGATTGCTGGGTTAGATGTAAAAAGAATAATCAACGAACCAACAGCCGCAGCGCTCGCTTACGGTATGGAGCACCATAAGGGAGAGGCAAAAATTGTTGTTTATGATTTAGGTGGGGGAACCTTCGATGTGTCCATTATCGAGTTAGCAGAAGTTGATGGTGAGCAGCAGTTCGAAGTTTTATCAACTAATGGAGATACATTCCTGGGAGGAGAAGATTTTGACCTAAGGTTAATAAATTTCCTAGTTGACGAGTTTAAAAAAGAACAAGGAGTTGATTTAAATAACGATCCGCTAGCCTTACAGAGATTGAAAGAGGCGGCAGAGAAAGCAAAGATTGAATTGTCCTCTAGTCAACAAACGGATATTAACTTGCCTTATATAACGGCCGACGCTAGTGGACCCAAACATATTAATCTAAAGATTACTAGAGCTAAATTAGAGGGATTAGTTGAAGATTTAGTGGAGAGAACCATTAAGCCCATCCAAACGGCTTTGAAAGATGCAGATCTGGCACCCAGTGATATCGATGAAGTAATTTTAGTCGGTGGCCAAACTAGAACGCCCAAAGTTCAAGAGGCGGTTAGTAAATTTTTTGGAAAAGAACCCAGGAAGGACGTCAATCCGGATGAAGCTGTTGCTATGGGTGCTGCAGTTCAGGCGGGTGTACTTGGAGGAGATGTGAAAGATGTCCTCTTATTAGATGTTACGCCTTTGTCGTTGGGTATAGAAACGTTGGGGGGTGTGATGACTAAATTAATTGAGAAAAATACAACAATCCCAACTAAGGCACAACAGGTATTTTCAACCGCTGAGGATAACCAAACTGCAGTAACAGTTCACGTTTTGCAGGGGGAAAGAGAGAAAGCGGCAGGTAATAAATCACTGGGCAGGTTTGATTTGGCAGAAATTCCACCAGCACCTCGAGGCGTACCTCAGGTAGAAGTAGCTTTCGATATAGACGCGAATGGAATACTTAACGTTTCTGCTAAAGATAAAGCGACTGGTAAGGAGCAGTCGATAGTTATAAAAGCGTCAAGTGGTTTATCTGATGATGAAATAGACAAAATGGTCAGAGATGCGGAAGCTCATGCCGACGAGGACAAGAAGTTTCAAGAGCTAGTTTCGGCGAAGAATCAGGCCGAAAGTTTAATCCATGCGACTGAGAAATCATTAGAAGAGTTTAAAGACTTAGCCTCTGAAGAAGAGTCTTCTGAGATAAAGGCTTTAATAACTGAGCTTCAAAGTGCTCTTTCAGATGAAAACCTTGATAAAATTAAGGAAAAATCTGAGGAATTAGCGAAACTTTCCGGTAAGTTTGCTGAGAAAGCCTATAAAGAGAAAGCCGATTCTGAAGGGGCTCAAAACGGCCAATCAAGTAGCCCAGAAAATGCTAATGGCGAAGAAAATGTGGTAGACGCCGATTTTGAGGAAGTTAACGATGGGGATAAAAAAAATTAGATTAAGAAATATTGCCGGTTAATTAAAAGTACAAGTTTCACATGTCGAAATCAGATTATTATGACACGCTCGGTATCAATCGTACGGCAAGCGATTCGGAAATAAAGAAAGCATACCGCAGACTCGCAATGAAATATCATCCGGACAGAAACTCCGATGATCCGTCTGCTGAGGTTAAATTCAAGGAAGCTAAAGAAGCTTATGATGTCTTGAGTGATCAAGGTAAAAGAGCTGCTTACGACCAATTTGGACACGCTGGAGTTGGCGGCGCTGGACAAAGCGCTGGCTTTGGAGATCAAGGCGGTTTTGGAGACATCTTTGACAGCGTATTCGGTGATATTTTCGGGGCGGGTCGTTCAGGTAGTAGTAGGGCCCACAGAGGAAGTGATTTAAGTTATGACCTAAACCTGAGCTTGGAGGAGGCCGTGTTTGGCACGGAAGTAAAGATAAAAGTTCCTAACTTAATTGATTGCTCTAGTTGCGACGGAACCGGTTCCAGGTCAAAAAAGGCGCCCGTTACATGTCCTCAGTGTGGTGGGGTTGGGCAGGTTCGTATGCAACAAGGGTTTTTCTCAGTGCAACAGACATGCCCAAATTGCAAAGGAAGTGGGAAAACAATTGAAGATCCGTGCTACTCCTGTGGGGGTGTTGGAAAGGTTAGGGGTTCGGAGACAATATCCGTGAAAATCCCGGCTGGGGTTGATAACGGAGACAGAGTGCGTCTGTCAGGCAAAGGAGAAGCTGGATTAAATGGTCCCAACGGCGATTTATTTGTAAACATAATGCTTAAAGAACATCCTATTTTTGACAGAGACGGATCGAACTTATTGTGTGAAGTTCCAATTGATTTTCCGACGGCTGTTTTGGGCGGACAATTGGAAGTCCCTACTATTGATGGAAAAGTAACATTAAAAATTCCAAATGAAACGCAAACTGGTAAAATGTTTAGGTTAAGGGGCAAAGGAGTCAGATCCGTCAGAGGCGCGGGTATTGGTGATTTGATATGTAAGGTAGTAGTTGAAACTCCTATTAAGTTAACGAAAGAACAAAAAGATATTCTTAAGGCCTTTAAAAAATCTCTTGCCTCAGGAGGGGGACGACATATTCCTAAAACTACGACCTGGTTGGATGGAGTAAAAAATTTTTTCAAGAACTTGGATTAATCTATAAGCAATGAAAACGAATCGGATAAGACTGGGTGTTATAGGCGCTGGTGGTAGGATGGGGCGTGAAATAGTTCAGTTGGCGCTCAAGGATTCTGCGTTTACGGAGATTACTCCGTTTGAGCATCTGAAATATCCCGATGACTATTTACAAGTCTTCGATCAGTCGAGGAATACAATGTCGTCCCTAAAGATTATCAAAGAGATTGAAAAATTTAAAAACGAAATTGATGTTTTGATTGATTTTTCTTTGCCTGCCTCTACCAAATTGGCCATAGAGGTTTCCTTATTACATCGAATACCTTTGGTGGTAGGTACAACGGGAATTGAATCCTTAGAGAGCCAAATACAGACAGCTGCTTCAGAGATACCAATTTTCGTTTCTCCAAATATGAGTGTTGGAGTTAATCTTTGTTTTAAATTAGCCAGTGTTGCTACGAAAGCCCTTGGTGATGATTACGATATTGAAATATTTGAAGCTCATCATAGAGGTAAACGGGATGCGCCTTCCGGAACTGCATTAAAGTTTGGTAACTTAATAGCTGATGCTTTGGGGCAAGATACGTTAGAGAACGCTGTTTATGAAAGGAAAGGTCAAGATACTGCGAGAAAGGAAAATACAATTGGTTTTCAGTCGATGAGAGCAGGGGATATAGTTGGAGACCATACCATAATGTTTGCCGGTGATGGTGAAAGAATCGAAATCACTCACAGGGCTACCAACCGGGCAGCATTCGTTGTTGGGGCTTTGAAAGCAGCAAAATGGTTGATTCATCAGGATCATGGTCTATACTCATTTGATGACCTTCTTTGAGCACGGCGGACAGAATTATTCTAATTTCTCATTATGGCCTTTTTTAAATGGATAACCTCAAAGCTGCGGTCATCGGTGTAGGTTACTTAGGGAGTTTTCACGCCCAGAAATATCAGCGGATTAAGGATGTAGAATTAGTTGCTGTGGTGGACGAGAATACTGAAAGATTGTCTGAAGTTAGTCAAAGGCTTAATGTGCCAGGATTCCTAGATTACACTGAGGTGGCCAAAAAAGTTGATTTGGTTTCCATTGTTGTTCCTCCAGCGAATCATTATGACATTGGTGTTTTTTTCTTAGAAAACAATATCCATTGTCTAATTGAAAAACCTCTTGCCGAGCGCGTTGAAGATGCTCAACATCTAATAGAAATAGCCAAGAAAAAGTCGCTTATTCTGCAGGTTGGCCATTTGGAAAGATTCAACCCTATGGCGGTAGCTCTCAAAAACAATATCAAGACAGCCCGGCAAATTCATACGCTGAGACACTCTATTTTCAAACAGAGAGGTACTGAGGTCGATGTAGTGCTTGATTCAATGATTCATGATATTGACTTCATACTTGATTTTGAGAAATCTAAACTCAAAAATGTCGAGGCGTCTGGCGTATCGTTAAAAAGTAATGCTATTGATGTCGCAAAGGTAAAGCTGTTTTTTGAAAGCGGTTTATTGGCCACTTTGGAGGCTAATAGAGTTTCGAATGAACCAAAAAGGGAGATTTGTGTTGAAACGGCTACCCACAAATATTTTATTGATTTTTTGACTCATGCGACTTATACAGAGAAAAAATCTGGTAATATTAAGAGCGCTAATCAGACTTGTGAGGATCGATTTCAGACGCCGTTTTTTTTTAACCAACTGCCAAAAAATATTGATATATTGAAAGATGAAATTATGAGCTTTATAGAAGCGATTAAATTCGGAAAGTCACCACTGGTGTCTGGAGAGGATGGAAAGAAAGCATTAGAGGTGTGCCTCGAGATTATGGATAGAATCCGTTCATAGTACTTATGTTCTGATGTTTATAAACATCAAACTCGGTACTAATTGTAATATAGCCTGGATGATGGTTTTTAAAACATTCAGGGTTCTATGATCGAGGAAATTGAAGTAACATTTCCTTGTTTGATTTATTTAAGAAATATAGGTTAAAGAGTTTGACTCAAAAGGCAATTTTGGTATTAGAAGATGGTACTTGTTTTGAAGGGGTATCCTGCGGAGGACAGGGTAATACTGTTGGCGAAGTGGTGTTTAATACTAGTATTACTGGATATCAAGAAATTCTGACAGATCCCTCTTACGCTAATCAAATCGTTTTACTCACTCATCCCCATATTGGGAATATAGGAACAAATTGTCTCGATATGGAGTCGCAAAATTGCGTGGTATCCGGTTTGATTGTAAGAGATTTTTCTGAGCGGTACAGCAACTGGCGCGCGGAAACCTCTTTGGCTAGTTTTTTGATTGATAATAGTATAGTGGCTATTTCAGAAATCGATACTCGCAAAATAACCAGAATAATTCGAGAAAAGGGAGCATTAAGAGGCTGTATATCTACTGATTACAATGATGTCGATGAAGCTTTGAAGCTAGCAAAAAGCTCTCAGAAGCTTGAGGGCTTGGATTTGGCGAAAAAGGTTACTACTACCAAAGCTTATTCTTGGAACAAAGGTAATGAATACATTGGGTTTGGAAGGGTTTCAGCAGCATCCGAAAAAAAATTTCACGTGGTGGTTTATGATTTTGGAGTAAAACATAATATCCTTCGTCTTTTCGTAGAGTTTGGTTGTTCTGTGACAGTTGTTCCATGTGATCTTGGGGCTGAAAAAGTAGCGCAAATGAACCCGGATGGCGTCTTTTTTTCCAATGGTCCTGGGGATCCTGAGCCTTGTGATTATGCTATTGAAAATATAAAAGTATTGGCAGAGAGGAACTTGCCGCTTTTTGGTATTTGTTTGGGATTTCAGTTAATTGCTATTGCTTTTGGGGCTAAAACGAAAAAAATGTCGGTCGGTCACCATGGGGCAAATCATCCCGTGAAAGAAATATCCTCGGGAAAGGTTTTTATCTCAAGTCAAAACCACGGCTTTATGGTTGATGAAAAAACTTTGCCAGAAAATTTAATTGCCACGCATATTTCTATTTTTGATGGTTCCCTGCAGGGGATCAAACATGTGAGCAAACCCATTTTTGGTTTTCAAGGGCATCCTGAGGCATCTCCTGGACCCAATGACCTTAACGATTTGTTTAGTAACTTTTTGATGTTGATGGAGTCAAACAAGTGAGTTTCAAAGCAGATGCCAAAAAGAAATGATATAAAATCAGTCATGATAATAGGTGCGGGGCCTATTATTATCGGCCAAGCTTGTGAGTTTGATTACGCTGGTTCGCAGGCATGTAAAGCACTAAAAGAAGAGGGTTATAGGGTTATTTTAGTGAATTCAAATCCAGCCACGATAATGACTGATCCGCAAATGAGCGATGCTACGTACGTGGAGCCGATTACTCCTTGTATGGTTGCTTCAATAATTGAAAAAGAAAAGCCGGATGCCCTGTTATCAACCATGGGTGGACAGACTGCGTTAAACTGCGCTCTAGAATTGCATAAAACCGGAGTACTAGAAAAATTTAATGTTGAGCTAATAGGAGCTTCTGTAAGTGCAATTAATAAAGCTGAAGATCGACAAGCATTCAGGGAGGCGATGGAAGAAATAGGTCTCAGTTCCGCGCAATCGATTGTAGTAAACAGTGTTGATTCCGCAATGAAGGCTGCAGATAAGCTTGGTTTTCCAATAATTATCAGACCTTCCTTTACTTTGGGAGGCAGCGGAGGGGGAATCGCCTTTAACCGAGAAGAATTTGTGGAAATCTGTGGACGAGGATTAGATACTTCACCTACCAATGAAATACTTTTAGAGGAATCTTTGTTGGGTTGGAAAGAATTTGAGATGGAGGTCGTGAGGGATAAAAACGATAATTGCATTATTATTTGTTCGATCGAAAACTTAGATCCAATGGGAGTTCATACAGGTGACTCGGTTACAATTGCCCCAGCTCAAACACTGACAGATAAAGAATATCAGTGCATGAGAGATGCGTCTATTGCCGTTTTGCGTCAAATCGGTGTCGAGACTGGAGGCTCAAATGTTCAATTTGCTATTAATCCCGCGAACGGTAGGATGGTGGTAATCGAGATGAATCCTAGAGTTTCGAGGTCATCGGCACTAGCTTCCAAAGCCACGGGTTTTCCGATTGCAAAGGTCGCAGCCAAGCTAGCCGTAGGGTTTACTTTAGATGAGTTAGGCAACGAAATAACCAATAACGAAACGCCGGCTTCTTTCGAACCATCAATTGATTATATTGTCACCAAAATTCCTAGATTCACATTTGAGAAATTTCCACAAGCACAAGACAGATTGACGACCCAAATGAAATCGGTGGGTGAAGTAATGGCTTTTGGAAGAAACTTTAAAGAATCATTTCAAAAAGCCCTAAGAGGCTTGGAAATCGGGCGGGTAGGTTTGGACTCGGTTGGTTTTGAGGGAGACTCTTCGGATAAAGAAAATCTGATTAAGAAAGAACTCTCTACACCTGGAGCCAATAGACTTTGGTATTTAGCGGAGGCTGTTCGTTGTGGTCTTTCGCAGGAGGATATACACAAGGCGTCTAAAATTGAGCCTTGGTTTATCGCTCAAATCTGTGAATTAGTCGATGAGGAAAAAGAAATAAAACTAGCTTATTCGTCGGGTAAGCTTACACGTGAAAAATTATATAGTATCAAACGAAGCGGATTTTCAGATGCCATGGTTGCTCAAATTCTCGGGCTTGAGGAGAGCAAAGTAAGAGAATTAAGGGAAAATTTAAATATTCATCCTGTTTACAAACGAGTTGACTCATGTGCTGCTGAATTTCTAACCCATACTGCTTATATGTATTCGACTTATGACCAAGAATGTGAGTCAAAGCCAACAAGTCGAGAAAAAATCATTGTTTTAGGCGGGGGTCCTAATAGGATAGGCCAAGGCATAGAGTTCGATTATTGTTGCGTACAAGCGTCGCTTGCTGCTAGAGACCTAGGATACGAGTCTTTAATGATTAATTGTAATCCTGAAACGGTTTCTACCGATTTCGATATTTCAGATAGATTATACTTTGAATCACTGACCCTTGAGGATGTTCTTGAGGTCGTAAGAGTTGAAAAGCCTAAGGGTGTTATATTGCAGTTTGGAGGCCAAACACCGCTAAAATTGGCGGCTGATCTTGACGTTTTGGGCGTTCCGATTTTGGGAACTTCCTCTGATTCGATAGATCTCGCTGAAGATCGTGAGAAATTTTTACAGTTTCTGACGCGTTTAGGCCTTGTCCAGCCTAGGAATAAAACTATTTTAAGAAAAGAGCACGCTACAAAAGCAGCACAAGAAATTGGATTTCCTCTTGTTGTTAGGCCTTCCTATGTTCTAGGAGGCAGTGCTATGAAGATAGTTTATAATGAACAGGAGCTTGAAAAATATTTTCTTGAAGTCCCGTTCCTCTCGAATGATCACCCGATTTTACTCGATAGTTTTTTAGAAGACGCAACAGAAGTTGACGTTGATGCTATTTGCGACGGGCGGGAAGTCTATATCGGTGGGATATTGGAGCACATAGAACAAGCAGGTATTCATTCTGGCGACTCTGCTTGTGCACTTCCTCCTCACACTTTGAGTGATGATATCCAAAAAGAATTAGAAAGACAGGTAAAATTAATGGCTTTAAACCTAAAAGTAGTAGGTTTAATAAACGTTCAATTCGCTGTTAAAGGCGAAAAAATTTATGTTTTAGAAGTTAATCCAAGGGCGTCTCGAACCGCTCCGTTTGTGTCTAAAGCGATTGGTTTTTCTCTACCATATGTAGCTGCTAAATGTATGATGGGAGTTTCCTTAAATAGTCAAAAAATTAAGAGGGTAAGTAAGTATAGTTTTTCTTGTGTGAAAGAGGCTGTTTTCCCTTTCGAAAAATTTCCAGGAGTTGATCCTTTGCTAGGTCCCGAAATGAAATCAACCGGAGAAGTAATGGGGATAGGCAGATCTTTTGGCGAAGCTTTTGATAAAGCACAAAAAGGTGCGGGTATGACTTTACCATCTTCCGGCAAAGTTTTTGTAAGTGTAAAGGACTCAGATAAGGGTAATTTGGTGGAACTTCTATCATCTATCAATTTCTCAAAATTTACAATCATTGCTACGAGGGGTACAGCCAATGCGTTAAACAGAAATAATATCCCTTGTTTGGAAATTAATAAAGTAATGCAAGGTCAACCTCACATTGTTGATGCTATCAAGAATGGAGAGATTGACTTAATTATAAATACGACCGAAGGAGAAAGTTCTATAGCCGATTCGTTTTCGATCAGAGCAAATGCATTAGCTAAGAAAGTTCCTTATACCACAACCGTCGCAGGAGCAACAGCGGCGATTATGGCTCTTAAAAAGACTTCGACTGATACAATTTTAAGTCTTCAAGAATTACATGAGGCAATCCATTATGATTAATAAAAATCCGATGACTGTTACTGGGGCTGATAAGTTGAAAGATGAACTCTATCAAAGGAAAAACGTACTCAGACAGAAAATATCGAGTGAAATTGCCGAGGCAAGAGCCCACGGCGATCTAAAGGAAAACGCCGAATATCACGCTGCAAGGGAGCAACAGAGTTTTAATGAGGGACGAATCGCTGATATCGAAGCTAAACTTTCGAATTGTGAAATAATTGATATTACTAAATTGAATGTTAGTGATAGGGTAGTATTTGGCTCTACGGTGCAGCTAGAGAATATTGAAACAGGTGAATCTGTCACCTACAAAATTGTCGGCGAGGATGAGGCGGACATAAAATGTGGTTTAGTCTCTTATTCTTCTCCAGTCGCTAGAGCCATAATTGGTAGAGTGATAGATGAGACCGTGGTTGTTAAAGCCCCAAAAGGTGAAACAGAGTATGAAATCATCGACGTTCAGTACGTTTGAGTAAAAAATTAGATGGCAAAAAAAGGTAGTGGTAATTGGATAGAAAGACAAGCAAGTGACCATTTTGTTAGACAGAGAAATCAATTCTCCACTCGGTCAAGAGCATTTTTTAAGTTAACAGAAATAAATAAGAAAAGACCTTTCATTAAGAAGGGCCATAAAATTATAGATTTGGGGGCAGCCCCGGGAGGATGGTCTGAAGCAGCAAGTCGATTAGTCGGGCAGACAGGGCACATTCTATCGGTTGATTCCAAAAATTTAGAAAGTGTCAAGAATTCAACCTTTTTACAGATCGATTGTCTAAACAAAAATTTGCTTGATGAAATTGAGAAAACTTTTTCATTAGATTCAGTTGATGCGGTTATTTCCGATATGGCTCCGAATTTATCTGGAATAAAACCAAAGGATGAAGCGGCGTGGCTAGAGTTGGTTGAGGTTTCGATGGCTGTTGCTTTAGCGTTCCTAAAAAAAAATGGCGTATTTCTAGTTAAGTTTTTTCAATTCGGAGATACTGTAAGCGCTTATAATCGTATACAATCTAGATTTAATGAGGTTCAGCGTATGAAACCTGTGTCTTCGAGGACCGATTCTTCTGAGTTTTATGTGATAGCAAATGGAAAAAAATCGCTCCTTTAGAGGTAGTATTTTAGAAAATCTGGTAATGTAAATAAACTAAACTTATAAAGCGGAAGTCATATGGCACGAAATATTGTTCTTTGGGTGATTATAGCCCTAGTTATGATGATTATTTTTCAAAGCTTTTCTCCTCAGCGGACATCGAATAGCTCAATTAGTTATTCTGATTTCGTTTCTGCAGTGAAAAGTGGACGAGTTTCTACTGTAAAAATAGACGGTACTCAGATCGAAGTTCAGATGCATGATGGCTCGCGTATGTTCACATTTAGCCCAGAAACCGACAATGGCCCACTAATCGGTTCTTTGTTGGACAACCAAGTGAGGATAGAGGCGATCCCGCCCGAAAGACAGAGTTTGCTTACACAAATTTTTATATCTTGGTTTCCTTTCCTACTTTTGATAGGTGTTTGGATTTATGTAATGAGACAAATGCAAGGTGGGGGTGGAGGCAGAGGCGCTCTTTCTTTTGGAAAAAGCAGGGCAAAACTGCTTGGGGACGACCAAGTCAGGGTTACCTTCAACGATGTGGCAGGAGTAGAGGAAGCAAAAGAAGAAGTTAAAGAGCTTGTCGATTTCTTGAAAGATCCAGGAAAATTTCAAAAATTAGGAGGAAAGATACCTCGAGGTGTTTTAATGGTTGGTTCACCTGGGACGGGAAAAACCCTATTAGCAAAAGCCATCGCCGGAGAGGCGAAAGTTCCTTTTTTCACTATTTCTGGTTCTGATTTCGTTGAAATGTTCGTTGGAGTTGGTGCGTCAAGGGTTAGAGACATGTTTGAGCAGGCAAAAAAGCACGCCCCATGCATTACATTTATTGATGAAATCGATGCTGTTGGGCGCCATAGAGGTGCTGGTTTGGGTGGTGGCCATGACGAACGAGAACAAACATTAAATCAATTGTTAGTTGAAATGGATGGTTTTGAAGGAAATGAAGGGGTGATCGTCATTGCTGCAACTAATAGACCAGACGTCTTAGACCCTGCTCTTTTACGTCCGGGCAGATTCGATCGCCAGGTTGTTGTTCCTCTCCCGGATATTCGAGGGCGGGAACAAATTTTAAAGGTGCATATGCGCAAGGTCCCCAGCGCTGAAAACGTGAAAGCAAACATCCTGGCAAGAGGTACTCCGGGTTTTTCAGGTGCTGACTTGGCGAATTTAGTGAATGAGGCCGCACTTTTTGCCGCCCGAGCGAGCAAGCGCCTTGTTGAGATGGAGGAATTTGAGAAGGCTAAAGACAAAATCATGATGGGAGCTGAACGTCGTTCTATGGTGATGAGTGAAGATGAAAAGAAATTAACGGCTTACCACGAAGCCGGACACGCGATTGTAGGTAGGATGCTTCCCGTCCATGATCCGGTTTACAAGGTAACTATAATTCCCAGAGGTAGAGCTTTAGGGGTAACAATGTTTTTACCAGAGGAAGACCGACTAAGTTACAGCCGGGAACGTCTAGAGTGCCAAATTAGCAGCTTATTCGGTGGCAGAATAGCAGAAGAGATTATTTTCGGTTCTGATGCAGTCACGACAGGAGCTTCAAATGATATAGAAAGGGTCACGGAAATCGCTCGTAACATGGTGACCCGTTGGGGTCTTTCTCAAAAACTTGGTCCCCTAACCTACAGTGATGATGAAGGGGAAGTATTTCTTGGGAAGTCGGTAACTCAACAAAAAATGGTTTCCGACGAGACAGCTCACTTAATTGATGAAGAAATCAGGAATATCGTTGATAGGAACTATCAGAGAGCTAAAAATATACTTGAGACGAACAAAGAAAAGCTTCATGTAATGGCGGACGCACTGATAAGATACGAGAGCCTTGATACTCAACAAATTGATGAGATAATGGAAGGGAAGGTCCCTAGTCCTCCCAGTGATTGGTCGGACAATAATACACCGCCTGGAGACGGAGGTGGGATCATCTCTGATAAAACTAATGAAGAAAAACCTGCAAACGACGAGTCTGAGAAGCCGATAGGCGGCCCTGCCAGCTCACATTAAATCGAGTCGTGAGATAGAATACTGTTGGACCTGTTAATCTACGAGTCAAGCATTTAGAAATGACCGGCGTTGTTCTTGCCTGAATAAAAATATGAGTGAGACGAACTTATTTGGGACAGATGGAGTGAGAGGGCGCTTTGGTAAGTTTCCAATCACAAGGACCATCACTTCAAAACTAGGTTTTTATATCTCAGAACTATTGAGAAATGAATCAGGTAACCGGAGCATTTTGATAGGCCGGGATACCCGCATATCGGGACCCTACCTAGAGCATAGTTTAGCCGAGGGAATTATTGCCGCAAAGTGCACACCCGTCGTTTCGGGGTTGGTTTCGACTCCAGCCATGGCTTATTTAATCTCAAGCGGTAAGTATGCTGGTGGAGTAATGATAAGCGCCTCTCATAATCCTTACTTTGACAATGGATTTAAATTTTTCGACTCTTCTGGGCAAAAAATCCATGAAAAAAAAATGGAGGAATTGGAAACCAAAGTCACAGCTTCGCATAATTTATTGTTGCAGTCCGATTGTTTTCTGGACAAGATAGAATTTATCGATGGGGCTTCCATTTATTTAAATGCGATCACACTTCCCATCACCTCTCCATTGAAAAAAATAATTATAGACTGTGCTAATGGTTCATTGTCCGATACTGCAACCAGATTTTTTCGACCACTATCCCGTAAATTAATTGTATTGGGAAATAAACCAAATGGGTTCAACATCAATCATGCTTGTGGTTCTACAAATATTGATTTTTTACAAAAAGAAGTAATTAGAGAAGGCGCAGATGTAGGATTTGCTTTTGATGGAGATGGAGATCGTTTGATTGCCGTTAATGATTTAGGGTCTATTATTGACGGGGATGATATTTTATTTATTCTAGCTCAGGACATGAAAAAGAAAGGGATTTTAAAAGGAGGTGTTGTGGGCACCGTTATGAGTAATATAGGTCTCGAGAGTGCTTTAATTAAATTAGGAATTCCGTTTACTAGGACTTCAGTTGGTGATCAGAATGTTTTAACAACACTAAAAAAATTGGGATGGTCCCTGGGTGGCGAAACTTCCGGTCATATAATTGCGCAACAAATGAATGTAATTGGAGACGGTTTAGCTTGCGCAAGGGTTTTACTTGATATTATGACTCAGTCTAATTCTTCACTCAGTAGACTGACTAAAGATATTAAAAAAAGACACCAGGAAATTGTTAACATAGAAACGCAAAATAAAATAGCGATATTTAATAATCAGGAACTTAAACGCACCATTTATGATATTGAAAGCCAACTAAACGCCGATAGTAGAATCTTGGTAAGACCATCAGGTACTGAACCCAAGATTAGATTATTAGTGGAAAGTGACAACTCGAAAGTGCGTTCAAATGTTTTAAAAAAGTTGACCAACAAGATCCAGTCTCTAGAAAAAGGTGGTTAAATATCTCTAAGCAACTCATTTATAGACACTTTGCTTCTAGTTTGCTCGTCAACTTGTTTTACAATAATAGCCCCGTTTAGATTATATTTCTTGTCATCGGACGGCAGAGACCCTGGCACTACTACAGAACCAGCGGGCACTCGGCCGTAATAAATGTTTCCGCTTTTTCGGTCGTAAATTTTTGTACTTTGCCCAATAAACACACCCATTGAAATTACAGAGTTTCTTTCCACTATAACTCCCTCCACGATTTCGGAGCGAGCACCTATAAAGCAATTGTCTTCAATTATAGTCGGACTGGATTGAATCGGTTCCAGCACGCCACCCAATCCTGCTCCCCCTGAAATATGAACATTTTTCCCGACTTGAGCGCAAGAACCTACGGTTGCCCACGTATCGATCATAGTTCCTTCGTCTATGTATGCTCCTATGTTGACATAGCTGGGCATGAGCACGACATTTTTCGCAATGTAGGAACCTTTCCTAACAATAGCAGGTGGAACGACTCTCGCTCCGGATTCCTCAAAGTCCCGTTGACTTGCTTCCCTATATTTTAAATCTACTTTATCAAAGTAATTTGTTATGCCTCCATCAATTTTTTTATTCGTATTTAACAAAAAAGATAATAAAACAGCTTTCTTAACGAATTCGTTAACCTTCCAACCATCCAAATCGGGTTCAGCAACTCTTATCAGCCCTTGATCTAGCATTGAGATGCATTCATTAACGCTTTCGAGTATTGATTCATCTCGCAAGTCATATTCCTGAAGATTTCTATTTTCAAAAGCCTCTTCAATTAATTCAACGTTTAACATATTTTACCCCTGAATTTGAACCAAGTAATCTTTAATCTGTTCTAACCCTTCTGCGCATTTTTTCTTATCATGAACTAACGCAATTCTAATATATTTTGAACCAGGATTCATGCCGAACGAGTGTCGGGCAAGAAAACTTCCTGGCATGACGAGCACCTTATGAGTGTTATAGAGACCTTTAGCAAATTCCAGATCGCACACAGGTATTTTCAACCATATAAAAAAACCTGCTTCTGGTTCTTCATAATTGTGAATATCGCGAAAAATTTCATTTGCTGCATTAAAATTCTCTGTGTAATAGTCCCTGTTTTTATGAACATGGGTCTCATCTTTCCAAGCGGCTATACTCGCTTTTTGCACATGCAAGGGCATCGCCACCCCCTGGTAAGACCTATATTGCAGAAAAGTTTTTAGAATCTTCTCATCTCCAGCAATAAAACCTGATCTCAATCCTGGCAACCCCGATCTTTTAGACAGGCTGTTCATAACGATACAGTTTTCGAAAGAGGTGTTCCCGGTTTCCTCGCACCATTCAAACAAACCAGTAGGAGGTTTTGAGGAAGGACGATAAATTTCACTGTAGCACTCGTCGGAGATTACAGTGATACCATTTGCTTTTGCAACATGCATTATTGAGTCGAAATCTTCCAAAGTATATTTATCTCCACTTGGGTTTGCTGGCGAACATATATAGAGGATTTGAATTTTTGACCAATCGATTTGCCGAGTTTCACTTAGTCTTTTTAAATCGAACTTAGAATTTAGTTGATTTAGGTAAATAGGAGTCGAGCCAGATAATAATGCAGCACCCTCATAAATTTGATAAAAAGGATTTGGCATTCCGATGTTAATTCTTTGTGAATCGCTTCGGTAAAGGGCTTGACTGATCCCGAAAAGTGATTCTCTCGTTCCACTGGCTGGGAGGACATTATTTTCCGGGTCTAGAAAAAGCCTCTTTAGGTTATAACGATTTTTTATCCACTCTGCAATTGCAGAACGAAGTTCGGGAGTGCCCTTGATGGTAGGGTACTTCGAAATATCGGGAATATTCTCTTTTAAAGCTATTTCGACAACCTTTGGCCGATTCGTTTTAGGTTCTCCGATTGAAAAATCAATTTTTGGAATTAACATTCCACTTTCGGAGCCGCCAACGAGTTCTCGTAGTTTCGAGAAAGGGTATTGATTTAGCTTTTTAATTTTATTATTCACTTTACAAATATTGAGTATTATTTTCGGATTATAAAAGTAATGAGTTTTAATCAACCATTTGAGTTAAAATTTTGTTATATTCTACACTTTATGAGGCAGAATATTTAAATTATGGCATATAAAATTTTACTATTAGCTGGAGACGGTATTGGAGCTGAAATCACAAACTCGGCGCTGGAAATTATTAAATTTTTTAAGAGCAATGAAATTTTAAAAATCGAAACAGAAAATGCATTAGTGGGAGGGGATGCGATTGATAAGGTCGGCACCCCATTGCCTGAAGAAACCCTTAATTTAGCGAAAGCCTCGGATTCTATACTATTTGGTGCAGTTGGTGGTCCTAAGTGGGATGGACTTGAAAATAAAGATCGTCCAGAAGCGGGGCTGTTGAAACTCCGAGCTGAACTAGATTTATTCTGTAATTTAAGGCCTGCAACGGTTTTGAATGGAATGGCCGACTCGTCTACTTTGAAATCTGAGCTTGTAGAAAACTTGGATTTGATGATCATTAGAGAATTGACAGGTGGTTTGTATTTCGGAAAACCTCGGGGTATTTTCTCTAAGAACAGTGTCAAATATGGCTTGAATACTCTAACTTATTCAGTAGAAGAGATTGCGAGAATCGCAAGGGCTGGATTTGAAGTTGCTTTGAAACGTAACTCTAAACTTTGTTCAGTCGATAAAGCAAATGTCCTTGAGGTATCACAGCTTTGGAGAGAAATTTTTACGAATATCTCTAAAGAGTACCCAACCGTAGAGTTTAGTAGTTTGTATGTAGACAATGCCGCGATGCAATTAGTGAGATGGCCTAAGCAGTTCGACGTAATCGTAACAGAAAATATGTTTGGCGATATTTTGTCTGATTTAGCCGCTATGTTAACCGGTTCGATTGGTATGTTACCCTCCGCTTCCTTAAATAACTCGAAAAAAGGATTGTATGAGCCTGTTCATGGCTCGGCGCCGGATATTGCCGGTCAGAATTGCTGTAATCCAATAGCAATGATCATGTCTTTAGCAATGATGTTTCAATATAGCTTCGGAGAATTAAAAGCGGGCCAAATGATTATAAAATCCGTAGCGTCAGTTATAAAAAAAGGATTTTGTACACAAGATGTCAACATGCAAGGGGGAAAGACGGTTAGCACAAAAGAGTTAACTGCAAAGATCCTAGATGAACTGGAGGATTTTGCCAATGAATAAAAAATCTTCTAAATGCAACGTGGCCGTTGTTGGAGCGACGGGACAGGTAGGAGAAGCTTTTTTCGATATTCTCAACGAGAGACTATTCCCTGTAAAAGAAATTTATCCGCTCGCTAGCTCAAAATCTATGGGCAAGACTATAACTTACGGTAATAGGAATTTGAAAGTTTGTGATTTATCGAATTTTGATTTTAAAAATGTGGATATTGCTTTTTTCTCAGCAGGTGGCGAAGTTTCAAAAAAATATGTTCCTAAAGCCGCTTTAAATTGTGTGGTAATTGATAATACTTCTGCTTTTCGGTATGAGCCAGACATTCCATTAGTAGTTCCTGAGGTTAACTCGAGCGACATTTCACAATTTAAAAATACAAATATAATAGCTAACCCAAATTGTTCTACGATTCAAATGGTAGTCGCACTAAAACCTATCCATGAAAAGTATGGTATTAAAAGGGTTAACGTTGCTACCTACCAGTCGGTATCAGGGAGTGGCCGGTCTGGAATAGAAGAGCTCGCCTCGCAGACCAGCAATTTACTTAATGCAAAAGAAATTGAAAAAAAAGTGTATCCGGAACAAATAGCTTTTAATTGCATCCCTCAAATTGATTGTTTTTTGGATAATGGATATACAAAAGAAGAAATGAAAATGGTTTGGGAGACAAAGAAGATATTAGGCGATGAATCGATAAAAGTAAATGCGACGACGGTTCGCGTTCCAGTTTTTTTTGGTCACTCGGAGGCAGTAAACGTAGAGTTAAAAAAAGAATTTAAAATATCTGATATAGTTGCTCTTTTAGAAAAAAGTCCTGGCTTAATTGTGTCGACAAAAAATGAAGAAGGCCAATATCCGACCGCAGCTGTAACCGGAGCAACTCAAGATGCTGTGTATGTCGGGAGAATTAGGCGGGATATTTCTATTGATAACGGCCTAAATTTATGGGTAGTAGCTGATAATATTAGAAAGGGCGCTGCTTTAAATAGTGTTCAAATAGCCGAAATTTTAATTGCAGATTATCTTGATAATAATTAATATGCGGCCTTTTAAACAATTGTACTGTGTTGTTCTGCTCGGGATTTTTTTATCAACGACTCCAAGATATCTTTTCGCTTTAGGTTTCAAGGAGCCTCAAGTCCTTTCTTTCTTAAATCAGTCTCTTATATTTCAGGTAGAAATATCTGATGATGGTAGAGATATATTAAACGAATTTTATAATTTAGAGGCTGCGATAAGTCAATCGGAATTTAACGTAAAAAATCCGATACAGGTTGAAGCGAAGATAGTATCTGAACCCATAAATAAAAAAATAGCCATAATTAGAACGAAAGAAATTATCAAAGAACCTTTTATTGAATTAAATCTAAAATTAGAAAGAAACGGAATGATGGTTTCGAGAATTTTTAATATTTTGCTAGAGCCTCCGACTTTTCTAAGTGCAGAATCAGAAAAAACATATACGGTCGACGTTAAATCTGCGGACACAGTTTGGTCAATTGCAGAGAGATTTTTGCAGGAAAATATTTTTTCGATTGAGCAGATGATGATGGCAATCTATCGTCTTAACCCGGATTCATTTTAT
Organism: Pseudomonadota bacterium; assembly: GCA_036130055.1. Lineage (GTDB taxonomy): Bacteria > Pseudomonadota > Gammaproteobacteria > TMED69. The sequence continues at coordinate 45,288 of JAYYOR010000036.1, forward strand.
GATAGCAATGTTAATCGGTTAAAAAATGGCACGCAGCTTCTCATTCCTGATATTTCAACAATCGTGTCTCTCGATAAAGCCACGGCCAAAAAATTATTTAGGAAGCAATATGAGCAGTGGAAACAAGATAATGTTACTCAAATAAAACAAACAATTTCGAGAGAAAACAGAGACGAACCTGTCCTGGAGGTTTTAAGTTCTCGTGACACGAAAAAGTTAGAAACTAGGAAAGAAGATGATGTGTTAAGCAATAAATTTGAAAAAGCGATAAATGATGATGAAGGACTACAACTTCAGCTTATTGAAGCAAAAAATGCCTTGTCGTTGCTGGAAAAGCGCTTTGAAGAACAGTCGAAGCAACTTTTAAAGCTTACCGCTGAGTTAAAGAATATTAAAGCCAATCAGGTGAGCGAAAAAAAGGCGACGGCGGCCACCGCATCTAAAACCAGTTCTGATGGTTCTGACTTTTGGTTTTATCTAGTGATATTGATTATCTTTAGTTTGGCCGCTGTGGTTGGTTTTGCACTTTCTAGAAGAAGTAAAGACAGAATTATGAGAATAGATCCAACTTTACAAAGCCAAGGAAAAGAGGTTAAAGACTCAGTTAATACAGTTATGTCCGAGCCACAAAAACACGTTGATTCGAGCGCCCTGAAAGGAAATGAAGAGATTAATTCTAACAAAATAGGTTTGCCTGATTCAAAACTTTCAGCGCAATTAGTGCTGTCAATAAACTCCTATCTTGCCTATGAACGATACGATGATGCTCTTCGCGAATGCAAGAGTGGTCTGGAGAAGCTTCCAAACTCCATTGAGTTGAACGTCCTTTTTTTAAAGATTTTGAAGGAATGTGGAAAAACACAAATCTTTAAGCAAGAATGCCTAAGGCTTCGTACATTTTTTGGTGGGGAGAGTGAAGAGTGGTCACTCATAAATAGTGGAATAGGGATGCCCAAATTTGAGCAGGAGGATCAGCTAAAAAACAATACTAATTCAGAACAAAGCGCAACATACTCTTCTAGTGATTTAGAATTAGACTTGGATCTGGAAATTCAGCCTGATTCAAGCGATAAAGATGATGAAAAACCAGAAAAAAACTAGTGTTTAATTGGTGATCGGTATGAAACGTTTTGCTTGTTCTGTTGAATACAATGGCAAAGATTATCAAGGATGGCAGTGTCAAAACGGAATGAAGACAGTGCAAGCAGAAATAGAGGAAGCTCTCAGCCGGGTCGCAAGTCATAAGACAACTGTTCATTGTGCTGGTAGAACCGATAGTGGTGTGCACAGTCTCGGTCAGGTGATTCACTTTGATTCTAAAGCAGACCGAAAAAATTACGAGTGGGTTGGAGGAGTGAATTCTTTTTTGCCAAAAGATATCAGAATGAGATGGTGTCAGGAAACGAAAACTCATTTTCACGCTCGTTATTCAGCATTGACACGGCGTTATTCCTATTATATTCACAATAATAGAATTAGAACAGCAATATTTGACGGCAGATTAGCGTGGGTCCCTTTTAGCTTAGATCATACTTTAATGCAGCGAGCATCTCAATTTTGGTTAGGAGAGAAAGATTTTGCGGCTTTTAGAGCAAAAGGTTGCCAAGCAAAAACATCCAAAAGAAATATATTTGAAATCAGGATTGCAAGAAAGTCTGATATAATTGTCATCTCTATCGAAGCAAATAGCTTTTTGCAGAAAATGGTTCGAAATTTAGTTGGCACTTTGATTGAAATTGGGGCAAAAAGAAAAAAAGTCGAGTGGGCTAAATTTGTATTAAACTCGAGGGATAGGAATTTTGCTGGAGCAACGGCACCACCTGAGGGACTTTATTTAACTCAAGTAAAATACCCGGTAGAATTCATGATGCCTAATGAAGATGATTGTTTTACAAAATACTTTTTGTAAGAGCTAGTTGGGAAAATTATCTTTTTAAGTGAAGTAGATATTCATTGTGAATAAAATTAGAATAAAGATATGTGGTATTACTCGGAGTAAAGATGCTAACGCAGCTGTGGAGTTGGGTGCGGACGCCCTTGGATTTATATTTTTTCCGAAGAGCCCCCGTTTCATTAGTCTTGCCGAAGCTAAAATCATTGTTTCATCGATTTCACCTTTTATTGCCAAGGTGGGCCTGTTCGTAAACCCTTCTCGGAATATGGTTGAAACTTGTATAAAAAATGTTGGAATTGATACACTGCAGTTTCATGGTGACGAGTCCCCGGAGTTTTGTAACACCTTTGGCCTGCCATGGATAAAGACTATTAGTGTGGGAGATAACGCAGACTTGGAAGAAGAAATTAGATCATACAAGGATGCTTCAGCGTACCTGTTCGATACCAAAAAGGTTGGATGTTACGGTGGAACGGGTCAGACTTTTAATTGGAATTTAATTCCGAAAGGTATAGATAAGCCTTTTATAGTTGCCGGCGGATTAAAATTAGATAATATTGAAGAAGCAGCAAGAATTCCCGATTTGTATGCTGTTGATGTATGCTCTGGGGTTGAAGAAGAAAAAGGAATAAAAAGTAGGCCACTCATGCGTGATTTTATTGAAAAAGTAAATAAGGAAAAATTTAATGCTTAAGAATGTTGAAACTGGATGGCAGATAACTGAATATAGCCTTCCTGACGAAAGCGGCCATTTTGGAATTTATGGGGGCCGTTTTGTTGCTGAAACTTTGATGGGACCGCTTTCAGAATTAGAGAAAGCATACGATCAACTAATAAAAGATAAGTCATTCATTGAAAATCTACGAAGTGATTTGTCCCTCTTCGTGGGGAGACCTACCCCTTTGTATTTTGCCGAAAGATTGTCAGAAAAATGTGGTGGAGGAAGAATTTTTCTAAAACGCGAGGACCTAAACCACACCGGAGCGCACAAAGTGAACAATACTGTCGGGCAAGCGCTACTCGCAAAAAAAATGGGTAAAACTCGAATTATCGCAGAGACCGGCGCAGGTCAACATGGGGTGGCTACTGCAACAATTGCCGCGCGAATGGGTATGAAATGCTGCATATATATGGGCAGTGAGGATATCAAAAGGCAATCGCCAAATGTTTTTAGAATGAAGTTACTCGGGGCGGAGGTAATTTCAGTAGAATCTGGATCAAAAACCTTAAAAGATGCACTTAATGAAGCTTTAAGAGATTGGGTAACCAATGTCGATGATACCTATTATATTATCGGAACGGTTGCTGGTCCTCACCCTTATCCAAAAATAGTTCGTGATTTTCAAGCCGTAATAGGCCAGGAAACTAAAAGACAATGTCTGGAGCAGATTGGCGCCCTACCAGACGCTATTGTAGCTTGCGTGGGGGGTGGTTCAAATGCGATTGGAATATTTCACCCATTTCTCCATGATAAAAAAGTAAAATTAATTGGAGTCGAGGCTGGGGGATTTGGGATACCCACAGGAAAACATTCAGCTCCTTTGGCAGCAGGCTCACCTGGTGTACTGCATGGAAATAGAACGTATTTAATGCAAGATGAGTTAGGTCAGATAAATCCAACCCATTCTGTATCAGCAGGACTCGATTATCCCGGGGTAGGTCCTGAGCACGCTTGGTTAAAGGATCAAGGTCGGGTTGAGTATACTACCGTTGATGATGAGAGTGCTCTTCAGGCATTCGAAAACATGTGCCTTTACGAGGGGATAATCCCTGCTTTGGAAACAAGTCATGCTTTAGCGGAAGCGGAAAGTTTAGCTCGTAAACTTTCAAATACATCTTCTATTGTCGTTAACTTATCGGGGCGCGGTGATAAAGATCTATTTACGGTTGCAGATATCAAAGGCATATCCCTTTAGAGGATTGTTCGGATGAGCAGAATAGATACTTGTTTTGAAAAGTTAAGAGAATCTGGTCGCAAAGGACTAATTACCTATATCACTGCTGGTGATCCGGATATTGAATCAACTCTAGAATATATGAATGTGTTAGTTAAGAATGGAGCAGACATTATTGAAATCGGAGTACCTTTTTCTGATCCGATTGCAGACGGTCCGACTATTCAAAGAGCGAGTGAACGTGCCTTGAATAATGGCACCAATTTAAATGCAATATTTGAGTTGATAACCGAATTCAGGCGTACGAATTTAACAACGCCTGTCGTTCTGATGGGTTATCTTAACCCTTTTGAGCAGAAAGGGTTTGAAGAGCTTTCGATCGAAGCTCGAAAAGTAGGGGTCGATGGTTTTTTGATCGTCGACTTGCCCCCTGAAGAAGCAGAGTCGATTAATTGCCACCTGAAAAAAGCAGAATTAAGCCAGATCTTTCTGATCGCACCTAATACTGATATTACAAGAGTTGATACGATCAAGACGCTAGCGAGTGGTTTTGTTTATTTCGTGTCGGTGAAGGGCGTAACTGGCGATAAAGGAATTCAAATGAAAGAAATTGTCGAGAATATTGCTGCTGCAAGGCGTGCGGTAAATATTCCTATAGGTATTGGATTTGGCATTAAAAAAAATGAAGATGCGGTAGCAGCCGCGGAAAACGCGGATGCTGTGATTGTTGGTAGTGCATTAATCGAAATAATAGAGGATTCCACTGACAAAAAATCCTGCCTATCCTCACTGGGTTCTTTTGTGTTCGGTCTACGTAATTCCATCGACAAGGCAGTAAAATAAAATAATGAATTGGTTCAAAAAATTAATTCCTGCTCGCATAAGAGTTGAGGGTGTTGCAAAAAGAAATATTCCAGAAGGTATCTGGAATAATTGTAAAAACTGTGGTGCTATGCTCTATAAACCTGAACTAGAAAGGTGCCAGTTTGTCTGTAATAAGTGTAACCATCATATGCGAATAGGAGCTCGCCAAAGATTAGATTATTTTCTTGATAATAATTCGACTTTCGAACTTGCCGCAGATATAGAGCCTTTAGATTTTCTTAAATTTAAGGATGTTAAAAAATATAAAGACAGGCTAAGTTTGGCCAAGAAAAAGACTGGTGAAAATGATGCGCTTTTAGTAATGGGAGGAAACCTCAAAACAACTCCAGTAGTCGCAGCAGCGTTTGATTTCGATTTTCTTGGCGGTTCTATGGGTTCTGTTGTTGGCGAAAAATTCTATCAAGCAGTCCAATATGCTATTAAGCAAAAAATTCCCTTTATTTGCTTTTCGTCAAGCGGTGGAGCCAGGATGCAGGAAGGACTCGTTTCTTTGATGCAGATGGCAAAAACGAGTTCTGCTGTTGATCAGCTTAGAGAGATGGGTCTCCCTTTTATCAGTGTTCTAACTGACCCAACTACTGGCGGAGTCTCAGCGAGTCTTGCCATGTTAGGGGATATAATAATCGCAGAACCTGATGCGCTTATAGGATTTGCAGGACCTCGAGTAATTCAGCAAACAGTCGGGGCAGTGTTACCAGATGGATTTCAAAAAAGCGAGTTTTTACTTTCTCACGGCGCTATAGATATGATCGTTCAACGTAGTGATTTGAGAGATACAATCGCAAATCTTATCAACTTACTTTATTGATTAATTACATTTTATTTTTAGTTTTTTAATGAAAGAGATTACTTGATGATGACAAGTCTTGATGATTGGTTAAGTAAAATTACTAAAGAAAGTGTTCCGGGTATACAGCTTGGTCTTGGAAGATGCAGAAAGTTAATTAATGGGCTTGGTTGTTTTAGTGGTGATCAACGGAGCGTTGTCGTCGGTGGAACGAACGGGAAAGGTTCGTGCGTGGCTATGCTTGAGGCTATTTTACTTGAGTATGGTTATACGGTGGGTAGTTATACTTCACCCCATATTCATAAAATAAATGAAAGAATTAAGCGTAATGGGATCGAAATTACAGACCAACAATTAATCCAAAGTTTTGAAATAATTGGCGAAGCTCCGGGTTCGGACAACTTAACATTTTTCGAATATGTCACTATGGCGGCTTTTTATTTTTTTTCTCAATATGATTTAGATATTATTATTCTAGAAGTTGGGCTCGGTGGAAGATTAGACGCTGTAAATTGTATTGATTCTGATATCGCATTAATTTCGTCGGTTGGTATAGACCATGTTGAATTCCTTGGCGATACAAGAGAGAAAATCGGATTTGAAAAAGCCGGAATAATGAGGAAAGGGAAACATGCTGTTTGCTCAGATAATAATATACCGGATTCTATAATTAAATTTGCGCTTGAGAATGAAGTGTTTTTGCATACGCTCGGTGTTGACTTTCAAATTAATCATTCCGACTCAAAATGGCAGTGGTGGACAGATGATAAGATGGTTGAAGGTTTGTACAATTCTTTAATTAGAACTAACTCTCAACTTAGAAATTTAAGCGGAGTTTTGAAGGTTTTAGATTTACTTGAATTAGAACTTAAAGAAAAGAAAATTCAAAAAGCTTTAGATAGTATTAATTTAAAAGGTAGATTTGAAATTTTTAAATACAATAATAAAGAGTGGATCATCGATGTAGCGCATAACCGTGAGGCTGCCACGAATCTTGCCGATTGTGTAAATACATTACCTAAGTATGAGACAACCTTGGGAATTTTTGGCCTTCAAAAAACCAAAAACTTGCCAGATTTCTTTGAAGCGTTCGTAGAACAAATTGATTTATGGTTCTTGCCTTCCTTTAACCAAGAAACATTCTGGAGGACAAGCGACATTAAGTGTTTCTTGGAAAATTCAGGAGTTGAAGAGTCGCATATTTTTAGTTTTGATTCAATGGGGGATGCGGTGAATGAAATTAAGTCTAGGTTATCGTGTGACAGGATATTGGTTGCGGGTTCATTCGTTTTAGTACAACAGGTTTTAGAAAATATCGATACTTCAATATGAATAAAGATTATTTTAAGAACAGAATCGTTGGCTCTGTCGCGCTTGTTTCTTTTTTCGTAATTTCTATTCCTATTTTACTGAAACAAAGCGATCAGAATTCGATTGAGAATGGACTTGAAGAAAAAACAATAAATGCCGACATAGTTTCACCGTTTGAAGATTTAGACGTTAAAGAAAACAGTAAGTTTAAAGATCCTCCTCGAGTAGCTAATAGTTTGCAAAAAGAAGATTACCTTTTAGAAGAATTAAACAAAACGCTAGAAAATTCGGTGCTGACCGACGGTAAGCTTAATAAAGAAAAAATTGGGTCTGAGTCATGGTTGGTCCAGTTTTTTGATTTTGACACTGAAAAGAAAGCTGACGAACTCTATGACATTTTGGTTTTGGATGGATACTCCCCTACGAAAATTTTACAATTAGAAGACCAGTCGAATCGTATGATGGTTAGGTTGGGACCATTTCAGAATAAGCAAAAAGCAAGTGATTTAATTAAAGAAATTGAGCTTGTATATCAAACAAAAGGAATCCTCATTAAAGTAGTCAAAAAAGATGAATAGAATCTCGATATGATCACCACTCTGGATACTATTGCTTTGTCAATACTGGCTTTGTTTGCCTTTGTAGGGACGATTAGGGGTTTTATTAAAGAGCTTTTATCAATATTTTCATGGATCCTTTGTACACTGGTAGCTTTTATGTATTATGATGGACTTGCGGAGCATATAAAGGGAATTTTTCCGGGGGACTTTATACCTTTTATCTTTTCATTTGTTATTATTTTTGCAACTGGACTATTGATCATGAGTATAATAAGCAAATGGATCAGTAAAATGGTAAAAAATTCTCCTCTTGATGGGATGGATCGATTATTAGGCTTTTTGTTTGGCTTAGTAAAAGGTGTTTTTCTGATAATTTTTGCGGCCTTTATCCTGCAATTCGCAGGTTTTCAAGCTGACTGGTGGAGTAATTCAATGTTAAAGGTCGCCTTCGACTGGCTAGAGGGTTATAAGCAAATAATTTACGAACAATTAATATAAAGAAGACAAGTAGTGTGCGGAATTTTAGCGATATTAGGTAAAGACGACGTTAATCAGTTGTTGTTTGAGGGACTAACCGTGCTTCAGCATAGAGGCCAAGATGCCGCAGGGATAGCAACGTGCAATAAAAAAAGAGTCTTTTTAAAAAAAAATCAGGGCCTTGTTAGGGATGTTTTTAGTAGCGACGATATGGTAAACCTGAAGGGTAACATGGGATTAGGCCATGTTAGATATCCGACTGCCGGCATTTCTTCTATTTCTGAAGCTCAGCCATTCTATGTTAATTCTCCTTGCGGTATTGCTCTTGCCCATAATGGTAATCTAACCAATACAAATAAGTTGAAAAAAGATTTATTTTTTGATCAGTTAAGACATATTAATACGGATAGTGATTCAGAGGTACTTTTGAATGTATTTGCCCATGAGCTTTATAGGATAAACAAGGTGAATATTCAGCCTGAAGATATATTCGCAGCATGCGCTGGTGTATATAAAAGGTGTACTGGTGCTTTTGCGGTCGTGTTAATGATAACAGGTGTTGGAATTGTTGCTTTCAGAGATAAGCACGGAATACGTCCTATCTCTTACGGGTCGCGGGAAATGGATTCGGGAAGGGAGTTTGTGGTTGCATCAGAAAGTGTGGCAATAGATACATTGGGCTTTAATTTCGTGAGAGATATTAATCCGGGTGAAGCTATATTTATTAATCTAGAAGGAGAAATTTTTACCCGACAATGTGTTACTAGGGCAGGCCACTATCCATGTATTTTTGAACACGTATACTTTGCCCGGCCTGATTCAATCATTGATGGTATATCAGTTCACAAGGCCCGAATGAGAATGGGGGAATCATTAGCTAATAAAATAGTAGAAAATTGGTTTTCTCATGATATTGATGTCGTAATTCCTATACCTGATACTGCAAGGACAGCGGCTCTTGAGTTGTCAAATGTCACTGGTATCAAGTATCGAGAAGGCTTTATAAAAAATCGTTATATAGCAAGAACGTTTATTATGCCAGGCCAGGCTCTGAGGCAAAAATCGGTAAAGCAAAAATTAAACGCAATTGATCTTGAGTTCAGGGGTAAGAATGTTTTGCTTGTAGACGACTCAATCGTTAGAGGTACAACTTCGAAACAAATAATTGAGATGGCGAGAGAAGCGGGAGCAAATAAAGTCTATTTTGCTTCAGCAGCCCCTCCAGTGAGATATCCTAATGTATACGGCATAGATATGCCAACCAGCGAAGAATTAGTGGCTTTTAATCGAGATGACCTGCAAATTTGCAAAACATTAGGAGCGGATGGACTGGTTTATCAGGATCTGGATTCACTTGTATCTGCAGCACAGCGCGGCAATCCAGAGATCCTAGCGTTCGAACAATCTTGTTTTACTGGTGAATATGTGACTGGGGATGTAACCGATAATTATTTACTCAATTTAAGTAAAACTCGTTCGGTCGATAGAAATCAGGGGTGTAAAGATATTAGTGAAACGGTTACTGATTTATTCGCCCAAATGAATGAATAGTAGAAAAACAAAAAAAACTAAAACAGAAGGGGTAATTACAATGATAAAAATTGGAGAAAATTTGCCAGAAGGAGCAGTTATGGTTATGGAGGAATCGAGTCCGAAGAAGATATCGGTTTCGGAACTATTAGGAAATCAGAAATCAATAATATTCGGAGTACCAGGCGCTTTCACGCCATCTTGTTCAGCGAAGCATTTGCCTGGGTTTGCATCCGAATACAAGACTTTTACCGGTTTAGGAATAAATATGATCGGGTGTATCGCAGTAAATGATATATTTGTAATGGATAACTGGGGAAAAATCAGTGACCCTGAAAATAACATTAGGATGCTTGCAGACGGAAATGCAGACTATGTTAAGAGGTTAGGCCTTGAATGGGATGCATCTGAATTTGGTTTGGGATTAAGATGTGTTCGGTTTGCGCTTATTTTAGAGGGTTCAATGATCACAAATATGTTTGTTGAGGAAGTTCCTTCTCATGTAAATTTGACATCTGCTTCAAACATCATAGAAGCGCTATCTTAAATTTTTTTTTTTGGTCAGGTGGGTAAAAATGTATTTAGCCGGTGGTTAAGTGGGAGATAATTGTCATTATATTTTTGTGACTGGCGGGGTTGTATCTTCCCTTGGAAAAGGCATAGCAGCAGCTTCTCTGGGCACACTGTTAGAAAATCGTAATATTGAAATTGCGATGGTTAAGTTAGACCCTTATATAAATGTTGACCCAGGCACCATGAGTCCGTTCCAACATGGAGAGGTTTATGTAACGAATGATGGGGCAGAGACCGATTTGGACCTAGGTCATTATGAAAGATTTGTTCGTTCTGATATTTCAGCTTTGAGTAATTACACTGCTGGAAAAATATATGAAAACGTAATAAGAAAGGAAAGGAAGGGCGACTATATAGGCGCGACAGTTCAGGTGATACCTCACATAACGGATGAGATCAAATCAAGTATAAAGCAAGGAGCTGGAAATGCTCCCGTCGCAATTGTTGAAATAGGAGGAACTGTGGGGGATATAGAATCTCTTCCTTTTCTTGAAGCTATCAGACAGATGCGTATCGAGCTTGGCTCGGCTAGAACGGTTTTTATTCATGTTACTTTAGTTCCTCATTTGGTAACAGTAAGCGAAATAAAAACTAAGCCAACACAGCATTCGGTTAAAGAGCTTAGATCAATCGGTATACAGCCAGATATACTACTTTGTCGCGCGACTGCTCCAATTGCACCAACCGAAAGGAAAAAAATTGCTTTATTCACGAATGTTGAAGAGCGAGCTGTTATATCAGCAAAAGATGTAGATAATATTTATGAAATACCATCAAATTTACATAAAGAGGGATTGGACGATATTGTCATAGAGAGGCTAGCTCTAGATGCTGGTCCCGCGGATTTAAGTAGCTGGGATAGGGTCGTCCACTTACTGAATAATAGTGTGTCACAAGTAAAAGTCGCCATGGTTGGTAAATACGTTAATTTAACAGAGGCATATAAATCATTGACAGAAGCTTTAACTCATGCAGGTCTCCAGACAAGAACTAAGGTAGAGATTATCTATTTAGATGCAGAAGCAATTAAACCAAATTGTGAAAGCGATTTTCATGGGGTAGATGCTGTATTGGTACCGGGTGGGTTTGGCGAACGAGGTATTCCTGGTAAAATCCATGCTGTGAAATACGCCAGGGAGCAGAATATTCCTTTTCTCGGAATTTGTTTGGGCATGCAAATAGCGGTAATAGAAATAGCACGGAATATAACAATGTTAGAGGGCGCTAATAGCACGGAATTCGATCCTAAGACTCCCCATCCCGTGATTGGGATGATTACCGAATGGCAAGATCCAGATGGAAAACAACAAAAAAGAAGCGGTGAAGATGATCTCGGTGGTACAATGAGGTTAGGAGCTCAATCCTGCAAACTATTGCCTGATAGTATTACATTTAAAGCATATTCGAAGAGGGTGATTGAAGAACGTCATAGGCATCGATATGAATTTAATAACTTCTATACAAATTTGTTAGGCCAGTCTGGTTTAAGAGTAGTAGGAAAGTCAGTAGACGATAGCTTAGTTGAGGTAGTTGAATTATCGGGGCATCCTTGGTTCGTCGGTTGTCAATTTCATCCGGAGTTTACATCCACACCTCGAGATGGACATCCATTATTTTCTTCTTTTATTAATGCAGCAAAGGAAAAAAGAAAACATAAATGAAAAAAATTACGGATAAATTTTTCAGTGAAAAGCGACGAATTCAAACCGGTTTTTTCTTAATATCTGGGCCTTGTGTTATCGAAGATGAAAAACTTGTTTTTAGCGTCGCTGAAAAGCTTGTTGAGATTACCTCACGGCTAGGAATAGATTATATTTTTAAGGCTTCATTTGACAAAGCTAATAGAAGCTCATCAAAAAGCTTTAGAGGAGTTGGTTTTGAAAAGGGATTGCGAGTTTTAGAACGCGTTAGAGAGAATTATAATGTTCCAGTTTTGTCTGAT
>JAYYOR010000037.1:0-49255 GCA_036130055.1 Pseudomonadota bacterium
TAATAGTGTTCAGGATGTCTCGGTGTTCGGTTTGCCTGATAAAGAACTCGGCGAAATCGTGGTGGCTTGGATTAAATTGAAGCACGATAATCATTTAAAAGAAGAAGATATAAAAAACTTTTGCAAAAATGAAATTGCACATTTTAAGATTCCTGCTCGCATTAAATTCGTCGAAGAGTTTCCAATGACTGTATCGGGAAAAATAAAAAAATTTGAAATGAGAGACGCAATGATAAAAGAGTTAGGCCTACAAACTGCAGCTACCGCTTAATTAATAGTATGCAACTCTAGGCAAATTTTCCATTTTTCTCGTACAATTCAAGTATAAGAGGAGCGGGCTTCCAATATTTATCTCCATACCGTTTTTGATATTTCTGTATAGTCTTTATAACATTATCGATTCCTTTTGAATTTGCAAAGTGCATCGGACCCCCACGATATCTACCCATCCCATAACCATGGACAAACACGACATCTATATCACTAGCTTTAGAAGCTATACCTTCACCCAGAATATGAGCGCCCTCGTTAATCATTGAATACAGGAGCCTCTCAATAATCTCATTATCGTCGATATCTCTTTTTATGATCGAGAATTTTTCAGCTTCTTCTTTAGCTATTTCGAGAACTTCATCTTCTAGAACTGGGGCTCTTCCGACGTATTTGAAAATACCGCTTCCTGTTTTCTGCCCCAATCTACCAAGATCGACTAAGCGGTCTATAAGGATCCATAACGAAGGATCCTCCGGCCTGCTTTTCCACTCGGTTTTTACTTTCTGTAGAACGTCCAATCCGGAGAGATCACATACACCGTTTGGCCCCATAGCCATCCCCCACTCGAAAGCAACCTTATCAATCCGCTCAGGACTCACTCCCTCTAGAATCATCTGTTGGGCCTCTCTAACGTAAGGGAAAAACATACGATTTCCAACGAAACCAAAACAAACACCGACAAGAACCGGAGTCTTCTTGATTTTTTTCGCTAAACTCATTGCTGTTACAATAACACTATCACTCGTTTTTTTACCTCGTACCAACTCTAGTAATGTCATCACGTTTGCCGGAGCAAAAAAATGCCATCCCATGACATTTTCTGGGCGGTGAGTGGAGCCTGCAATCTCATCAATGTCTAATGTCGAGGTGTTAGAAGCCAATATGCAGGATGCTTTTGCAATGGAATCCAATTCAGAGAAAATTGTTTTCTTTAGTTCAAGATTCTCAAAAACTGCTTCTACAATTAAATCACAATCCGCCAAATCACTGTAACTCGTTGTCCCAGTTATCATTGACATACATTTCGATTTCTGTTCTTTAGATAACCTGCCTTTGCTAACGGTATTCTGATAATTACGTTCAATAATATCCAAACCTTTTTCTAACGAAGGCTGATCTATTTCTTTTAAAATTGTAGGTATCCCAGCATTTGCGAAATTCATCGCAATACCACCCCCCATTGTTCCACCACCAACAACGCCAACTTTCACAATCTCTAAAGGTTTAATGCCAGCGTCTAATCCTGGAACTTTAGTGCAAGCTCTTTCAGCAAAAAACATATGCCTTTGAGAAACCGATTGCTCCGATGCCATACATTCTTGAAACAATTTATTCTCAATTTCCACGCCCTCGTGATACCGCAAAGTAGCAGCTTCGACACACTGAATTATTTTCTCCGGAGCAAAGAAACCACGTGTCCTGCTCGAAATTTTAGAACGATATTCTGTAAACATATCTCGACTAAAAAGTGTATCGTCAACATACAGATCCTTTATCCTTCGTGGTTTTGCTTCGCCATTAATTAATTCTTTGCAATAATCAATAGCTCCTTGAAGAAGGTCACCAGATCCGATTTTGTCAATAATGCCATCAGACAAAGCATCAACTGCTTTAATAGGTTTACCCGAAACCATAATATCCAACGCTCGTTCAGGACCGACTAATCTTGTAAGTCGTTGTGTACCTGTTGCTCCTGGCAGCAATCCTAAAGTAACTTCTGGTAAACCAACTAAAGCGGAGTCCAACGCAAATCGATAGTGACATCCCATTGCTGTCTCAAGCCCTCCACCTAAGGCTGTTCCATGGATGGCTGCTACTAAAAGTTTTTCAAGTGCTTCCATTCTATGTATTACTTCGGGCAACCATGGATCTTCTCTCGGTTTATCAAATTCTGTAATATCAGCCCCTGCAATAAATGTTCTTCCGTGACACAATAAAATAGCAATTTGTGCATCCTGATCTCTTTCAAACTCGTCCAAGCATTGCATTATCCCCTTTCGAACATGAATAGATAGAGCATTAACCGGTGGGCTATTTATCTCTATTATCCCGACTATAAACCCGGATTGATTTTCTCTCCTGTAACTTACAACTTGAGTCATTATTTACCCTTTAAACTTTTAATAAAATAATATTAATTTAAATAGAATTAACGTCTATAACAATTCGTCCTTTTATTTTACCCGACACTATTTGTTTTCCCAAATCAAAAACGTCTGATAATTTAGCTACACCCGTCATACTTTCCAAGACAGTAAGGTCAAGAAGCTCAGATAAATCTTGCCAAGCCCTTTCTCTGAATGCCAAAGGGGCTTGAACTGAGTCTATTCCTTGCAATTTGATATTTCTCAATATGAATGGCAAAACGGTCGCTGGAAGATCCGATCCACCTGCCAATCCGCATGATGCAACGATGCCACTATAATTTGTTTTCGCCAGAACATTTGAGAGCGTAGAAGAACCAACATTATCGATAGCCGCCACCCAGCTTTCTTTATCTAATGGTCGCCCCTCCGCACTGAGCGTTGTCCTGTCAATAATTTTTTTTGCGCCTAGATTTTTGAGATAGTCAGACTGTTCCATTCTCCCGGTCGAGGCAATTACACTGTAGCCCAAGCCGGACAACAGAGTTACTGCGACAGACCCTACCCCACCTACAGACCCAGTTACTAAGATGTCGCCGTCCGAAGGCTGAACACCATGGTCTCTAATCGCGTTAACTGCAAGCATCGCTGTGTATCCTGCAGTCCCAATAGCCATAGCAACTCGAGTTGAGAAATTTTCAGGAACCGAGACCAGAAAAGAAGAGTTAATTCTCTGTTTTTGACTATAGCCTCCCCAGTACTTTTCCGACAGACCAAAGCCGTTCACCAAAACTTTTTGTCCGGGAGTAAACTTTTCATTTTTTGACTCAATCACAGAGCCAGCAAGATCAATTCCACATACCATCGGAAATTTTTGACAAATGGGAAGTTTGTTGGTTACTGCCAGTCCGTCTTTGTAATTAAGTGTCGAATAATCAACATCAATTAGTACGTCTTCATCTGGCAACTCATCAGAGGTTATTTGGCTTAATTCCGCAAAGAATTTTCCCTCAGAATTCTTTTTAGCAATAATAGCGTTAAATTTTTGGCTCAATTTAGTAATTTCCTTTATGCTTATATAGATTACAATTGTGCTCAACATCATGATGAATTACAACCTAAGAATAGTTTTTTAAAAAATGGAGTTAAATTGTTGTGGAAAATATAGAAGATGGTAAAGTGTCGGCATTTCAACATCCCTTTGTTACAATTGAGAACGTTGAGGCACTACTTGAAGGGCAAAACTATATTCCAGAAAAAGAAATTTGTATCGCTACAAAACTCTCATTAGATTTAAAAAAGCCGATACTTCTAGAAGGGGAAGCGGGAGTTGGCAAAACCGAACTTGCCAAAACGTTGGCTAAAATACTAGACACTGAACTAATAAGATTGCAATGTTACGAAGGATTGGATCAATCAAGCGCTCTTTATGAATGGAACTATTCTCGTCAAATCCTTGAGGTTAGGCTTTCAGAGCTTGCAGATCATACTAAGGAGGAGATTGAAAAAAACATATTTAGCGAAAAATTTTTACTTGATCGTCCACTTCTTAAAGCTGTAAAACACACAACATCTAAACCTCCTGTTTTATTAATTGACGAAATAGACAGGGCCGACGAAGAATTTGAAGCTTTTTTGCTCGAACTACTTTCTGACTATCAAGTTACCATACCAGAATTAGGCACTATCAAAGCAGTGGAGCCACCAATAGTAATATTAACTTCAAACAGAACAAGAGATTTAAATAATGCATTAAAGCGACGATGCCTCTATCTATGGATTGAGTACCCCTCTCTAAACAAGGAAATTAAAATAATTCAAAAAAAAGTACCAAATTTAAGTAAAACCCTAACGGAGAAAGTAGTAAAAACTATTCAGTTGCTAAGAAGTTCTGAAATTAGAAAAAAACCAGGTATTTCAGAGACAATTGATTGGGCAACCGCTCTATTTGCTTTAGATGTAGACAGTTTGACAATTGAGGTGGTAAACGAAACAGCTATAACCTTTATAAAAAATAGAGACGATTTAGACCTACTTAGAGATATCGACTTATCGGATATTTTGGATTAATGATGAAATCCGCTATAGAAATTAAACAAGGTCAAGAAAATCTTTTCAAGCATATCTTCAATATATGTGAATTATGCCGTGACAAAGGATTAAAGGTTAGTCAAGCCGAGAAAATAGATATCTTCAGATCGCTGCCCTTCCTAGACGTGATGAAAAGAAATACGTTGAAACTTGCTCTTTGCATGCAAATTGCTAAATCTCGAGAAGATGAAGCTAAGTTCAATCGTCTATTCGAGACCTATTGGGGAATAAAAGTTGAAGACACAGAAGGGGGGCTTTTGACAACCAATGCAGAATTACTACGAACTGATCTTCCCTCAGGTCGAGAAAATGAAGGACATCGTGACTTGCTTGCTGAAACAGAAACTGAAGGTTACGACCATACTAGAAACAATGCAAATCTTCTTAGCCGATGGGATGCTTCTGCCCCCCCACTGGAGGAGACGATTTCAAAAATTGCTAAAAAATTGGCTTTTCAGAAATCTCGAAGAGAAAGAATTGGTTTAAAAGGCAAGCGAATAGACGTCAGGACTTCGTTGAGATCGAATATTTGTTTTGGGGGAGATCTTTTCAAAATCTATAAAAAAAATAAAAAGCTTCTCAAAACCAAACTTGTGCTCCTTTGTGATGTCAGCGGTTCAATGGATGTATTTAATTCTTTTCTATTACAGCTAATGTTTGGAATTCAAAAAAAAATTCCGACTTCCCGTACATTTGTATTCAGCACTAAAACCGATGAAATTACACAGTTTTTGCAAAATAACAATGTTGAAGATTCAATGAAAAAAATCTCCAATGCCGTAAGGCACTGGTCTGGAGGAACAGATATTTATGCAACTATAAAAAAGCTAAATAAAACCGTTCTCAGAGAGTCAATGAAAAAAAACACGATTTTGATGATCGTTAGCGACGGATATGGGAGCAACAATTTCCAAAACAATGGTTCTGAGATTTCGCTATTGGAAAGAGAATTTCAGATGTGTAAGCGTTTGGTTAGGACACTAGTTTGGATTAATCCAATGTATGGGGCCTCTACGTTTGAAGTTAGAGCAGCAGCACTAAAAACGGCCATGCCGTATATAGACCATTTTTTGCCTGCTTTTAATACTAAAGCGTTAAGGAAACTAGTTGAAGGATTAATGCAAATTAAATAAATCCGATGCTTTTGCTATTCACCTTTAAATTCAGGCGCTCTTTTCTCAATAAACGATCCGATTCCCTCTTTGGTATCTTTTGAGTAACGAGCTAATCCTGCTATTGCCCTAGTCTCGAGCTCTAATTGATGCTCCATGGGGTTCACTGAACTATCTGCGAGAAGCCTTTTAGTTTCACCAAATGCTAAAGAAGGTCCCGCGGCCAACTGATATGCAACCTTTAAGGATTCTTCATGTAAATCCGCGTCAGGATAAATTCTTGAAATTAACCCAAGTTGAAGAGCTTCTTCAGCTTTTAGAACGGGATTGAGTAGCATTAATTCCATCGCTTTTTTCTCTCCCACGATTCGTGGTAGCATCCAAGTACTGCCACCATCAGGCGAAACACCAATCTTTGTATAGGCAACCGTAAACCGTGCTGAATCAGACGAAAACACCAAATCTCCGCTAATGGCGATTGAAAATCCAGCTCCTGCTGCCGTTCCATTTACTGCTACAATGAATGGTGCGTTCATTCGCTTAAATCTAGATATTGCCATGTGTAAACCGGTAGTAGTAAGCCTAAGGTATTCTGATAACTTATCACCTTGCTTCTTAAATGATGGCAGATCTCCTCCTCCAGAAAACATCTTGCCATTGGCAGTTAAAACAACAGCTCTAATATTAGGATCAGAATCACAAATGGTTGCTATTTTGAGTAATTCGTTTGCCATCTCCAAGTTCAAAGAATTAGCATCATCGGGACGATTTAGAGTTATTATTGCTACCTTATCAACGATTTTTAATTCGAGTGTTTTGTATCCCAATGTTTATCTCCTTTTAATTTTTATCATGGCGATTTTTCCTGGTTGCTAATAGGCCAATAATATTTGATCTCTCCTTATCTGAATATTTTACCCACTTCACGATCTCTTCTCTAGATCTGTAGCAACCAACGCAAAATTTCCTATCTTCACTCAAAAGGCAGAGTCCGATACACGGGCTTTCAATCTTAGACATAGACAGACTCCTTGCTAGCAATTACGCGCAAATACTCAAGACCTTTAATTGCTCTACTTCCATACCAAGAGATTTTCTCTCCGTCGATTAGGGAAACTTCATCACAACTTTTGCATAACGTTTTAATTTCAGCAATATGTCTCTCTTTAAATGGGTATGGTTCACTGCTTAATAGAATTGCGTCACAACCAATAGATAAAAGTTCAGCTTCACTGATAGCCGGATATCTTTCTTTCGAAAGCGAATCAACAGTATTGTAATTTATCAACTTTAACATTTTTGATATATATGTATTTCTAGCTATGGACATCCAGGGTTTTCTCCAAATTAAATACAACACATCTTTTGGTTTATGAAACTTTGAATCCTTTTTTAGATTCAGCAGGGTCTGCTTAAATTTCGCTGACAAGTTATTTGCTAATTCCATCCGTGAAAAAATTTTCCCAAAAGTTTCAAATAAAATTAAATTATCGAGAGGCGTTTGGGGATGTGTAATGATTACTTCAACATTTTTGTTTTTTAATTGTTCAAACAGCTCTTTTTTATTTTCATCAATATTCATAATTATGTGCGTAGGCTTTAGATCTAAAATAACTGAAGGGTCTACACATTTTGTTCCACCAAATTTTGGAATATCTTTCAATAATTTTTGTGGATGGACACAAAATTTTGTGCATCCAACAATATTAGCCAATAAATCTAAATCATAAAGTAATTCTGTCAAACTAGGTACCATCGATACGATTCTAGGATTATCGGTTATTATTTTATTGTGTCGCCTAGTAACAACCTGTGTCATTTAACTTTCCCACTGTTGACATTACATGCTTCGACGATATTCGCCGCCAACTTCATATAATGAGTTAGATATCTGGCCTAAAGATGAGCTCTTTGTGGTCTCCATTAACTCCTCAAAACAATTACCCTTATTTATTGCTGTCTGCTTAAGGCGATGCAAAGCTAATTCTGCCTCGTCCGAATTTATTTTTTGATAGTTTGAAAGATTTGAGATCTGATTTTCTTTTTCATCACTTGTTGACCTTATTAACTCGATGTCCATTGACTCCTCCTTTTCTAGCTCATTTTTTGCTAAAAAGGTGTTTACCCCAATTAAAGGCAAAGAACCATCGTGTTTTTTTGTCTCATAAAGCATGCTCTCGTCTTGTATCTTAGAACGCTGATACATCGTATCCATAGCACCCAAAACCCCACCCCTTGATGAAATATTTTCAAATTCTTTTAGAACGGCTTCCTCGACTAAGTCGGTAAGTTCATCAACAATAAATGCACCCTGTATTGGATTTTCGCAAAAATTTAATCCGAATTCTCTATTTATTATTAATTGAATAGCCACAGCACGACGTACTGATTCTTCGGTTGGAGTTGTGATTGCCTCGTCATATGCATTAGTATGCAGGCTATTACAATTATCAAAAAGGGCACATAGAGCTTGAAGAGTAGTTCTAATATCATTAAAGCTAATCTCCTGTGCATGGAGACTCCTCCCTGATGTTTGGATATGGTACTTTAGCTTTTGACTCCTTTCAGATGCACCATAACGCTCTCGCATCGCTCTAGCCCAGATTCTTCTAGCTACTCTTCCTATTACTGTATATTCTGGATCCATTCCGTTAGAGAAGAAGAAACTTAAATTTGGAGCAAAATCGTCAATTTTCATCCCACGAGCAAGATAATACTCAACAATTGTAAAGCCGTTTGACAACGTGAATGCTAACTGACTAATAGGATTAGCACCTGCTTCAGCTATATGATAGCCACTTATCGAAACGCTATAAAAATTACGAACACTTTTTTCAATAAAGTACTGTTGAACATCCCCCATTAGTCGCAAGGAAAATTCAGTTGAAAAAATACAGGTATTTTGAGCTTGGTCCTCTTTTAATATGTCTGCCTGAACCGTACCACGCACCCTACTAAGGGTTTCCGCTTTAATTTTGTCGTAAGTTAATTTGTCAATGATCTTGTCACTACTCAAACCTAAAAATCCTAAACCAAGGCCCTCGTTTCCATTAGGGAGTGTCCCGCCATATTGCGGTTGATCTTTATCTTTAAAATATTGTTCAATACTTTTTTTTGTATTGTTCCACTTTCCAGAGTTTTTTAAATATAACTCAACTTGCTGATCAATTGCCGTATTCATAAAAAATGCGAGTATTATCGGTGCCGGACCATTAATTGTCATAGACACCGAGGTAGAGGGCGCGCAAAGATCAAAACCTGAATACAATTTTTTTGCATCATCTAAGTCAGCAACTGAAACTCCCGAATTTCCTACCTTGCCATAAATATCCGGACGATGATGAGGATCTTCGCCGTATAAAGTGACTGAGTCAAATGCTGTCGAAAGACGAACTGCTTCTTGTCCCTCCGCTAAGTAGTGAAAACGAGCATTAGTCCTCTCCGGTGTTCCTTCTCCAGCAAACATTCGTATTGGATCCTCTCCGCTTCTTCTGTAAGGAAAAACTCCTCCTGTAAATGGATAAAATCCGGGAAGATTTTCTTTTGCTATAAACGCTAGAATCAATCCCCAGTCGTCAAATTTTGGCGGTGATATTTTCGGAATATCCAAGCCACTTAGAGTCTTGATAAAGTTTTTTCCTTCTAGGGTTTTATCTCTAATTTGGTATTTATATTCAGGCTCTTTTACCCCTTTAATTTTTTCTGCCCAATTTTTCAACTCTTGGCGAAAAAAACCAAGCTCATTCAGTTTTTCATTATATTCTTGTCGCATCGAAACTAATGTATGGTCATCGTCGTTGTCTGTACTCTTAATATTTTCATAAAAGTTAAGCGGTTCTGGAACATTTTCAGAATCAAGCAACGATAAACATTTATAAAGAGAATAGGCTAAGGAAGCGGCTTTACTTTTTATCTGGATATCCTTGTCGATGATTCTTGAGTTTTCTGAAATTTCGGCAAGATATCGAGAACGAGACGCTGGAATGATCTGAGAAGGATCCGGCGTGACAGCTGTAAAATTGGATGCCGGTGTCCAATCACGATCTTTTAGGTCGCTCTTCTGTTGGATCAATCCACACAATTTGGTAAACATATAAGATAACCCGTCGTCGTTAAATTGACTCGCGATAGTTGGGTAAACAGGTATATCTTCATCTTTGCAATCAAATTTGTTATGGTTCCTTTTCCATTGCTTTTTAATATCTCTGAGCGCGTCAGCTGAACTTTTTTTATCAAATTTATTCAATATTATTAAGTCCGCAAAATCTAACATATCAATCTTTTCTAGCTGGCTGCTAGCGCCATATTCAGATGTCATTACATAAACAGAGAGATCAACTAAATCTACTATCTCGCTGTCACTTTGACCAATCCCTGCTGTCTCCACGATGATAAGATTGAAATCAAGTGACCTCATATACGTGATAGCATCTTTTAAAATAGCGCTCGTTGATTTATGCTGTCGCCGTGTGGCCATCGAGCGCATAAAAGTAGTCGAATCTCTTAAACTATTCATTCTTATTCGATCGCCAAGTAATGCCCCTCCAGTCCTGCGTCTGGTTGGATCCACTGCCAACACACCGATTCTAATTTTTGGCAAGTGCATTTTGAACCTGGACATAATTTCATCTGTAACACTACTCTTTCCTGAACCGCCTGTTCCGGTTATTCCAACCACCACGCAATCATCACTTGCTAACTCCCACTCTTTACGGAGAACATTTAGTCTTGTCTCCGAAAAATCATTATCTTCAATCGCAGATATCATTTTAGAGGTTATTAAGTCCATATTATTTTTCACAGATTGATTCTTATTAGCTAATGTCCTGCTTTTTTTACATCGCGCTATTAAATCCTTAATCATGCCATCCAGGCCCATTCGCATGCCGTCATTAGGATGATATATTTTTTCGATTCCATACTCTTCTAAGATAGCTATTTCCTCTTCAGTAATCGTCCCGCCGCCGCCGCCAAATATTTTTATATGCTGAGCACCTAGCTGATCTAGCATGTCATACATATACTTAAAAAACTCATTATGCCCGCCTTGATAGGAGCTTATCGCAATACCATCGGCATCCTCTTGTATAGCAGCTTCAACTATCTCTTTTACAGACCGATTATGTCCCAAGTGAATCACCTCTGCTCCTTCTGCTTGTATCATCCTCCTCATTACATTTATTGCCGCATCATGACCGTCAAATAGGGAAGCTGCTGTTACAAAGCGTAAAGGACTTTTTTCTTCACTAATATCTAATTTACTTTTCAATTCGTTTTCTTGGGTACTCATAATATTAGAACCTTAGTTAGTTGTTTTAATTTAAATCTCATAATCAGTCAGAAAGTCTATTTACTTTCCATTGTCCAAATACCGTTCCAATCGGTATGTTTTTCTTTAATCAAGTAATTACATCTATTGATATAGATAGATGACAGCTTATCGTTTTTGTTTGCCTTTAAACAGTTTTCAAACGATGAAATGGCTTTATCAAAATTCCCGAGCTTATAATCGCTCCTACCCTGATTAAAATACTGTACAACCTCTAAAAGATTTGGAAACGTCTTTTCATTATGATAATCAAGGACTTCATGAACGCCCACTGGTTCTGTCTTGCCTTTTACAATTACGTCGTCAATATATCTTATCCTATATGTCCCCTTTAATTTTTTAAAGGTATAATCACTTATCAAAATTCTTGCGTTATATTGCTTACAAGC
Organism: Pseudomonadota bacterium; assembly: GCA_036130055.1. Lineage (GTDB taxonomy): Bacteria > Pseudomonadota > Gammaproteobacteria > TMED69. The sequence goes on from JAYYOR010000037.1 coordinate 11,279, forward strand.
ACTTTCTAATCTGGCCGCCAAATTAACTCCATCACCTATCATTGTATAATCCATTCGCTTCTCGGAACCAATGTTTCCAGCCACCACGTTATCAGTGTTCAAGCCTAAACCCATTTCTAGCGGAAGTATTCCCACTCTCTCTCGTTCTTTGTTCCAAGCCCAAAGTCGATTAACCATGTTAATGGCGGCCTTTAAACCCCGATCCTCGCTGTCATCATAAGTTATTGGCAGACCGAACGCCGCCATTATCGCGTCACCTATAAATTTATCTAAAATTCCTCCTTGCTCGGTAATACATTCCACCATAATCTCGAAATATTGATTCAACAGCTTAACCGTTCCTTGGGCGCCCAGCTTTTCGGTAATACTGGTGAAGCTTCTTATATCCGAGAATAATATTGTAGCTTCAGTATTCTGTCCTCCCATTATTTCAGATCCTTTTTCTAACAACTGATCGGCTATTGCCGGATCCATGTAGCGAGACATGGTAGTTTTTACTCGCTTTTCAGAGGAAATATCTTCAAAGATAACAAGGGTACCCATAAAATCGTCGGTTTTGTGGGTTATCCCACCGGTTAATTCCTCGCTTATCAGTGGTAGTATGGAAAGGTTGACTGAAATTACATCAGTGACCCCTTTTTCTTTCCCATCAACTATTATTTCTACGTCCATTATGTTGACTGGATCCCGAGTTTCCCTTACGGCTACTATCTTATTAAAAATCCATTCTTTTGGGCCTGAAAAGAAGTCGCTTGCGGGTCGGGCGACGATGTCGCTTTGTCTAATATTTAATATATTGAGGCCTGCTTTATTGCAGGTGACAATGACCCCATCCTCATCAACAGTAATAACACCATTTGACATACTGGAGAGCATGCTTTCGTTATATTTCTTGGATTTAGAAATATCCTCAAAAAGCTTTGCATTTTCAAGAGAGATGGCAACTTGTTGTGTAAAAGCCGTTAGACGAGATTCATCTTCCTGAGTAAATTTATCACCTCGCTTATTCAAAACCTGAGTACAACCTATGACCTCTGAATTTTTATTTTTTATCGGCACGCACAAGATTGATCTAGTAAAGTATCCAGTTTTTTTATCGAATGCTGGATTAAATCGCAAGTCTGCATAAGCGTGTGGGATATTAATTGTCTTTCCTAAAGTAAAAACACTGCCTGCAATCCCGGCGTCATTCGGCAACCTTATTTCACCTACGCCTTCCCCCATCGCTGCTCTCGAGAAAAGTTCACCAGACTTAATGTCATTTAAAAACAATGTTGCTCGATCTGCATCCAACATTCTGGCGACCTCTTCCATCACTCTCTTAAGTAATTTGTTTAGATCTATTTCTGCTGTAACGTCAGAGACTATATTCATAAACTCAATCTCTTTTGCACGTTTCTTCTCATAAAGCTCTGTATTTTGTGCGTTTTGTATAGATTTGGCGGCTCGACTCGCAGCCGCCTCAACAAAAAGTAGATCGTCTTTAGTAAATCTACCGGATTTTTTATTTAAAACTTCGATGACACCAATGGTTTCTTCAGCAAAATTTTTTACAGGACAACAAATCATATTCTTTGTTGTGTATCCAGTTTGCTTATCAATTTGTTGATTAAATCGAACATCTTTATACACATTATGGACGATTTCACCAACCGCGGATTGATAGACTGACCCTGCTATTCCTACTGTATTTAAAATTCTAATTTCACGAACTAAATCTCCTTGGGCAACTCGGGAGTAAAGTTCATTTGTTTCGTTATCATTCAAAAACAAAGTCGCTCGATCTGCATTCAACTCTCGCGTTATAAACTTTATAACTTCCCAAAGAATTTGACTAAGATCGTTTAGCCCAGCAACTTGCCCGTTAATTTCTAATAATAATTCTGTCCGTCTTAACTTAGACTTTAACTCATCAATTTTGTCTCGTGTTTTTGTCATTTTAATTAACTATTAGAAATATTTAAGATTTCACGTGCTTTTTTCTAATTCACTTCTCAAATGTTTTACGGTTTGTTTGAGTTGGCTTATTTCAGCCGATGAACTGGCTAGCAATTTTTGAAGATCACGGTCTTTCTCGTATTGAGAATTTTCTAGTTCTTTCCTGAGCGAGATACAAGAACTTTTCAATTGCTCTATTTCACTTTCGTAGGACTGTGTAATCTTTTGAATAGAATCCTCAGTATCAAAATTTGTCCGCTCTAATAACTCTCGCAATGCAATAATTGATAACTTTAAGTTAGAAATCTCCTCATTTTTAGCAGATAGCACTTTCTGAATTTCGTTATTTTTTTCAAAATACAGCTCATCAAACTGTTGTCTTAAAGATTTAATAGTCTCATATAAACTTTTTTTTTCTAACTCATTTTGTGATTTTAGCTCCTGTAGATAAGCATTAAATTCAAAATCAAAATCTGTATCCATCTTTTTATATTTGTCAATTAATCTACTCATGTTTTGTTTTATATCCTATCGACCTAATCGAAGCTGTATTGTCCAGAAGGAAAAATTCCAGATTTTACTTCTTTTACGTAGGCTTCTAATGCACCTCGGATAGAGCCTTCCTGCTCCATAAAATTTTTTGAAAAACGTGTGCGTTTACCTGGCGCTATGTCTATCGCGTCATACAGCACTAAAATTTGACCATCAACCTCTTTACCCGCACCTATCCCAATTACTGGAACTTTCGACTCAGAGGTAATGCTTTTGGCAAGCCCAACAGGGACACATTCCAAAAGCAATAAATCTGCGCCGGCTTCAACTAGTGATAAAGCGTCTTCTTGCATTTTTTTTGCCGCTTCCTTCTCGCGACCCTGAACTCTATAACCACCATATTTATGGATCGCTTGAGGGGTCAGGCCTAAGTGCGCACAGACTGGGATACCACATTCGCTAAGTCGTTTTACCATATCTATTTCAAGCTCACCCCATTCCAGCTTTATAAATTCAGCACCACCCTCTTTCATTAGGAGCGCTGCATTAGCTAGGCATTCACTTGGAGTCGAGTAGCTCATGAAAGGCATATCGACCATAATCATCGCCCGACTCACTCCCCTATTTACCATTTGAGAATGATAGATCATATCTTTAACACTTACAGGAACAGTAGTTTTGTGCCCCTGCACAACCATTCCTACACTATCACCTACGAGAATCACATCTATTCCTACGCTATCCATAACTTTTCCAAAAGCAGCGTCATAAGCGGTCATGCAAGCGATCTTTTCTTTATTTTTTTTAAAATTTTTTAAAGTTAGGGCAGTTACTTTTTCGTTTTGACTCATTTAGGTTTTACTCTTACTAAATTATTCATCCTAAAGCTTTAAGAAACGGGGATTGCTTGCACCCAGTCAGACAAAGCAATTGAGATTTCTTCTGGCGAATCTTCTTGAACAAAGTGAAGCCCTTTAACGGTCACTTCCCTTTGGTTAGGCCAACTTCGGACAAACTCCCTAATAGGACCTGTGACTATCACTCCAGGGTCTGCATTTATAAATAATTTCGAAACCTCATTTTTTCGCAATACTTCGCTATAACGTTCAACAATCTCACAAACATCGCTAGGTTCATTTTCAATGGGCAACTGTCTTGGCCAAATAAGGGTTGGTAAACGAGCCGTCCCCTCTTTTGTAAAAGGACGCCTATATTCATCCATCTCGGCATCAGTTAATTGCCTCATAATTGAAGCTGGCAGAATCTTCTCAACAAAGATATTTTTTTTTAAAATCATCTCTTCGCCACCATCCCCTCTTAACCCTTGAAAAATTTTTCTAGAACTTTCTGGCCATTCGCTCCAGTTTATTGGTCTGTAAATGGCCTCCATATGGCAAATTCCATCAACTGCGTCTGGATAATCTGCAAAATAATCAAATCCAAGAGCGCTGCCCCAGTCGTGCAGTACGAATATAATATTACTCTTAACTCCTAAAACCTTTAAAGCCTCACGCCAGTAGTGCTTATGACTTGAAAAATTATAACTAAAAGAGTCGGTCTCAGAAATTTTGTCTGAGTCACCCATTCCAACTAAATCAATAGCAATACACCTGCCTAAATGACTCATCTTGGGAATAATTTTTCTCCAAAGGTAAGATGAAGTTGGATTGCCATGCTGAAAAATGATGGGACGACCAATCCCCATTTCAACATAGCTTATTTTCAAGCCATTAATATTTACACTTTTCTTAAGGCTTCTCCAATTAGACGACAAATCCTTGTCTCCTTCGGGTTACTTGTTTTCTATTCCATCAAGAATTTTTTTTGCTTGTTCGATATGAGGCTTATCAATCATTTTTCCGTCTAGTTGAAGAGTCCCGGCATCGGGGTTTTGCTCAAATAAAGCCAAAACGGCCCTCGAATGCTCTATTTCTTCTTTCGTCGGCGTAAAAGCTTGATTTATAATATCAACCTGGCATGGATGAATTGCTAACTTGCCCGTAAACCCATCTTTCCTTGCCTGGTCACAAACAATTGCAAGTTGATCAGTATCTCGAAAATCAGCCATAACCGTATCCAATGCTTCTATGTTGGCAGCATAAGCTCCGAAAAGACAAAGTGAACGCACCATTTGATAGGGTGATGTCCAGTCTTTGGTTGATGTCAAACTAGTTGATGCTCTAACGGCAGCTCCTAAATCCTCGGCACCCCAAGTGATTCCGTTTAATCTTACTGAACAATTTTTATAGCTACCCATATTAAAAACCGAAGCAGCTGTTTCTGTGGCCACTGCTATAATCTTAATAGAGTTCTTCTGAACTCCATTAGCAACCTCTAAAACATCCAAATAACTTGATAGCTTTTGTATATCACTTCCGCTATTGCATTTAGGCAATAGAATACCAGCAGGGGCGCCAGTAACAACATCTGCTATATCAGAAAGACAATACTCTGCATCCAAAGGGTTAATCCGAACGTAAAGCCTAGGTTTAACTTCTTCTGATTTTGCTTTCAGGAACTCTGTGACCATACCTCTCGCAATCACCTTCTGAGATTCTGATACAGAATCCTCTAAATCCAAGATAACAACGTCAGCATCACCTTCACTTGCCTTTGTCATCTTTTTTTCGCTGTCTCCAGGCGCAAAAAGTAACGATCTAATCATCAGCTTTCCTCAACATAAGGCCTGATCTTTTACAGGAAGCTACTAACTCATTTTTTTGATTAAATGCTCGATGTTGGAAGATAACAATCCCATTGTCAGGTCTTGAATTACTTAGTCTTTTATCTAAAATCTCGGTTTCCACCCGTATGGTATCTCCGTGAAAAAGAGGTTTAGGAAAGCGCACTTCATCCCAACCTAAATTTGCAGCGGTTGTTCCCAAAGTAGTTTCATGAACCGAGATTCCTACCATGAGTGCTAGGGTAAAAGTACTGTTTACTATCCTAGTCCCATAAGGAGACTCATTTTTCATATATTCCTCGTCCAGATGTAATCTAGCTGGATTGTGTGTCATCGTGGTAAATAAAACGTTATCTGTCTCAGTAATAGTTCTTCTGATTGGGTGATCAAAAATTTGACCTATTTTAAATTCTTCATAGAATAATCCAGCCATTAAAAGGCCTCCACTTCAATTACAGTAATTCTATTATACTTCAAAAAAGCCTTGAAATTTGTCTCTTAACATGTTTTTTTGCACTTTTCCCATGACATTCGTAGGCAAAAATTTAACATTAAATATAGTTTTGGGTACCTTATAATTTGCTATTTTCAATTTTAAAGTCCGTAGATTTTTCTCAATTTCATCATTTTTCATTTGGGGTCCCGTAACGGCAGCTACTACTGCTTCACCAAAATCACAATGAGGCACCCCAAACACTGCTATCTCTCTTCCAGGTAAAATTTGCTCTAATTCCCTCTCAATTTCTTTTGGGTACACATTCATACCTCCAGTAATGATCATATCTTTGCTTCTACCTGAAAGGTAAAGATAACCGTCATCGTCTAAATATCCCAAATCTCCTGTCTTAAACCACCCATCTTTTTCGCATACCATTTGCGATACACTTTTTCCTTTCACCCAAACTTCTCCTACCTCTCCATCATTTATTGCCTGAATCTGCAAACTTACGGTCGGGATGGCTTTCCCAACTGATCCGGGTTTTCTCTCTCCTGACACGGGATTAGAACTAATAACCCCAGTCTCTGTCATTCCATATCTTTCAAGTATAGTATGTCCAGTAGAAATCTTAAATCGCTCTAAAATAGCTCTGGGGAGTGGAGCAGAGCCAGATATAAATAGTCGAATATTAGAATAATCAAGCTTATGGAGCATTGGGCTATTAAGAATTCTATGATAGTAGGTTGGAACTCCCATAAAAACGGTAGCCCGCCCAAGGTATTGCATTACCTCTTCAACAGAAAAATTTGGCATCACGATTACATTACCAGCTGATAACAGCACTGAATTCAAGGATATCAACAAACCATGAATGTGGTACATCGGCAGAGTGTGAAGCAGTACATCCGACGCTCCGAGACCCCATTCTGAGGCGAGGGCTAGCGCATTTGTCCTTAAATTTTCGTGTGATAATCCGATGGGTTTGGGCAAACCAGTGGTTCCGGATGAGTATAGTAGTACTGCTAAATCCTGTAGCCTAACCGAAGCTACTGTATAATCTACCGTTTTATTTTTATTAATAAGTTCATTTATTTCAATAATTTTTGACTTATTTTTAATTATTTTTTTAAGTCTTGGATAGATGTCTGGTGAAACCAGTACTAAATCGGGACTAAAGTCATCTATGAAATATGTTAACTCTTTATCTGAATAGGAGGGGTTTAGTGGGTTAAAAACTAGACCAAATTTTAGTGCAGCCAAATAAATCTCAAAATAAGCTGTATTTTTATGGGCTATGATTGTGAGGCGTGCGCCCTGTTGTAATTTTTGCTCGTCAAAAAACTGGCAAACTGAATCAACAGACAATTTAGTAGTTTTTAAAGTATTATTTTTTGCCGGAACTAGTAACTTAAATTCAGGATTAGCTCTAGACAGGTCGGTAAATAAATTATGGACAATTGATTTTTCTTCCAACATATCGACGGTTTTAATGGCCTAAATCAAACCAAATATAGAGACACTCGCAACATTTCTGAATGGATGCCCTCCAAGGTTATGAGTGAGGCCAATAGAAGGAGAATTTAGTTGTCGCTCCCCTGCTCTACCCAGCAATTGATTATAGATCTCATAGGTCATTCTTAAACCACTCGCTCCTATCGGGTGGCCAAAACACTTTAGCCCACCATCAATTTGACATGGAATTTTACCATCTTTGTCGAATTTGCCGTCTAAAACAGCGTTTACACCTTTTCCCTCGGCACAAAGACTGAGGTCCTCCATCACAACTAATTCGGTTATAGAAAAACAATCATGTACTTCAGTTAGGTGTATCTCTTTTTCCGGATTTTTAATACCAGCCTCCTTATAGGCTCTTTCCGAGGCAATTCTAGTGGTCAAAAGATAACTACCATCCCATGAACTATTTGACATTTCTAAACCGTTGCTAGGAGCTAATTGCATCGCTTTAACCACCACAAAATTTTTCAATCCCATTGCTTTAGCCTTATCAATACTCATTACTATTGCGCATGCTGCGCCGTCGCTTACACCGCAACAATCATAAAGACCTAACGGTGCTGAAACCATTGGTGCATTCATTGCTTGCTCTTCAGTAATTTCTTTTCTTAAATGAGCCTTAGGATTCAAAACTCCATTTGCGTGGCTTTTAACAGAGACATGGGCCATCGCCCTTTTTAAATCTTTGGGGTTCTTTTTATGTTTTTCAGAATAAGCCGTGGCTAATTGGGCAAAAGCACCTGGCGCTGTGCTATTCGGCAACCATAAGTCATCAAAAGTGCCCTTGCTTCTTTCTGGAAGTCCGGGGTAACCCGTATCTTTTAGCTTCTCTACCCCGACTGCCATAGCAACATCGCAAGCTCCTGCAGCAACCGCGTAAACAGCGCCCCTTAGTGCCTCAGTACCGGTAGCACACATGTTCTCTACTCTCGTAACCGGGATATTTGGGAGACGCAATGAGATACTTAAAGGCAAGGCGGATTTTCCTGCGCTCTGCTCTTGAAAAAAAAGACCCAGCCAAGCCATCTCAATTAGGTCTCGCTCAACCGGCGCATCTTTGATAGCTTCGTCAAAAGCCTCCAAAATCAACTCTTCTGGTCCACAATCCCATCTCTCCCCAAATTTAGAACAACCCATACCAACAATTGCCACTTTGTCTTTTATTCCTGATGCCATAACAGTTCCTCTTTTGAATTAAACTTAACTTGGCGCCGGTTTCCAAAAATATCTTCTGAAATCCCTCTTATCATCAAAATCCTTAATTCTAAAAACCAATCGAACATTATCACCAACTTTAACCTGTCCTGGACCAAAATCTGCAAACTCAAGCATTATGTTAGCCTCTCCCTCGAACTCTACGTTTCCATAAATATAAGGGGGAAATGGTGTGTAAGCTAACCAATCTTCCGTAAAGGACTTAACTCGACCAATCATATTTGAAAGGGATTCAAATTCTTGGGAATGGGAAGCGCCGCATTTAACACAGATTAAGCTTTTAGGAAATTGTAAGGTATTGCACTTTGTGCATCTTCCACCAAGCATGCCCGTTATCTCTTTGTTTTTTCTATAAAAAGCAGACAAAGCCGTTCTGTTATCCCTCTCTGATCGCAGCCCAAAGTCAATTGAAATCATGTCCCGAAGAGACAAGTATTGGGTATAATTTTTCACAACTCGCCTATTTGACTCGAAATCCCAATCATTGGTGAGTTTTTCTCTAGTCCTTTTGAGCAAAACTACATCAGCCCCCTGCCCAAAACCTATCATTAGAATAAGATCACCTTGATTTGAGTGCTTAATAGCCTCAGCTAACATGAGTAAAGGATGCGCAGTGCCTGAATCTCCTACCGAGGAATATAAATTATTTGCTAGCTTTTTTGGAGAAATCGCTAGTTTTTTCGCAATGGAGCGCGACGCTCCACTTGAACCATGCACTATTACTTTACTTATATTCTCCGTACTTATCTGAGCAGCGCTTATAACATCGTTGATTGCTTGGGGCACAGTTTTTAACCACCCCTCTTCTCTAACCCAACGCTCCTCAAGTGCATAGTCAAATCGATTTCCTCTGGAGCGATATTGATCAACAAGGTCGTCGTGAATCGAAGAGACCGCAATTATTTCAGCTTTTAATTGACCTTCACCCAGTAAAACAGCGGCAGCCCCATGACCGTAGCTCATTTCCTGAGCGCTCCCTGGCTTTGTATCACGGCAATCAGACGCGACCAGTAAACCATCTGCTTTAGTTTCAAAATGTCTAGCTAAAGCACTGACCGCGGCCCTTCTGCTACCAAAAACGTCCTCATTTCTTACACTTGACGGCATATTCAATGCACTACAGATTATTCCGCTATTGCTTCGGTCAGCAAAGGGAAATGTTGTTGAGGCGAAAGTTACCCTAGAAGGTGAATTTTGAACTGAGGATAAACAACTCCTGGCTGCTTCGAAACCCATAGTAATCGCATCCTCATCCCAATTAGCTATAGCCCTCTCGCCTGTTGCTAATCCTTTTAAATTCGGAACGGCCCAGCCAACCGCAGCATAAATTTCATCCCGTTCCAATCGCATAGGTGGCACGTAAGGGGCTATATCAAGTACGCCATAACTCATAAATCATTTGCCTTTAACTTAAAATATCGAATAATCCTGAATCAAAACCATCATAGTAATCTAGATAGTCAGAGAAACCAAAAATTGTTTTTTCTGTCCCCAAGCTTGAAAGCGTTAGTATTGTAATAAATTATCTATTTAACATGTATTTATTATAGCTTAATAAAGTAATATATTAGATATAAATTCAAGCTCATCTATACTATTTGTATTAATGATTAGACTTCCAATTTTCTGGTCTGAGCATACCTGTTGCCAATTCTCCAATTGTGCTGCTACGTGTTTTTTTGGTCCTACGAGAGACGTTTCATCAACTAGCTTATCAGGGACGGCGTGGGCTGCTTTATCTTTTTGGCCCGATAAAAATAAATCTTGAATCAACCTCGCCTCTTCCGCATAACCTAACTTCTGCGCGTACTCATTATAAAAGTTCTTTTGACGCGAACCCATACCCCCGATATAAAGCGCAAGGGTATTTTTTATTTTCATCCTACAAGCATCTATATCATCACCCATTGATACGCGAATAATCGTTGCCAAGTCAAAATTTGCGAGCGATTTGTTCTGATCTACTGACCGATGGAATCCGTCATTCAATGCTGAGAGCCATAAACTAATTTTTTTTGGATCCATCCAAACTAAGATGCATCCATCGGCAATTTCTGCAGCTGTAGACACTCCTTTTTCAGTCGCCACCCCTGTATAAATTGGGATAGTTGGACTCCCGTGTAAAATACTTTTGAGAGGCTTTCCTTGGCCCGTCGTTCCACACCCATTATTAGGAATCTGATAATGCTCTCCCTTATGAACGAGGGGCCTTTCGCGCGAAAAAATTTTTTTAAGTATAGAAACATATTCCTTTGTTCTAAGAATGGGCTTCCCGTAAGGTTGCCCATACCAGCCTTCAACAACCTGGGGGCCTGAAGCACCAATTCCAACAATAAACCGTCCTCCAGAAAGATGGTCAAGGGTCATAGCGGTCATAGCGGTCATCGCAGGAGTACGAGCACTCATTTGCATAATTGCTGTTCCTGCTTTTATAGTTTTGGTTTTTGCCAGGATCCAAGCGGCCGGTGTGACAGCATCAGAGCCCCAAGCCTCAGCTGTCCAAGCTGAGGAGTAACCCATGTGTTCTGCTGCTACAACAAGCTCCGTCGGGGCTGACGCTCTTGAGCCGGAATAACCTAGCATTACACCTAATTTCATACATCTATCCAAATAAAAAAAAATTATAAAAAACAGTAATATAGGTTAATTAATTAAAATAATTTTAATTATCTTTAATCGTAATAGAAACTACCTCTGTCAGTTATAGTCTCAAAATACCATGGTCTTTCAGACTACCTAACTCTTGGAATTAAAGCAAAAATAATCATTCCACATATCCTTGTATGTAGGTTATTAGAATCTTCAATTTTCCAATTAGAAATGTAACCATCGAGGCTTATTCTAATGAATCTTTATTGCTTGTTTTTTGGTAATTTTTTATACTTACGTAATTATTATAAAGATATTACTGCCCGTTCTTAAGGGAAATTAATCTCGCGGGAAGTTTAAAACAAATCCTTGCCGGATTTAATTGTAAAATGAGGACTTATTAATGGCCACAATCGCTAAAAACATCAAACAGACAGCAGGAAGTAAAATTAAGACAACTCTTCTTGATATGATAAACAAGAGAGACCAATTGACTTCAGAATCTGGTCATTACTATGGAGTAACTGAACTTTCATTACGCGATTCTGATCCGATTAAATACGAACGTTTCTACTCAAAAATACATGCATCAGTACTTGCGGCCAGAGAATCTGCCAGGTATGTCGCTGCCAGCCCTGGTTCACGCGAAATGGGCGAGGTTTTATGGGGACTAGCAACTCCAGAGGGGGATACTCTAGCGGTTTCTGCCGGCTTCTTATCACATACCGCTATTTTTCCAGTGGCCGTAAGATACATGGCTGAAAACCAATATGATGTAAATGATGGAATTGAAGACGGCGATGTTTATGCAGTAAGTGATGGGTTGACAGGTGGGGTACCCCACCCCGGCGACTTCTATTCTTTTGTACCAATATGTGTGGAAGGTGAAGTAGTAGCATGGGCGATAGGTATAAATCATCTTATGGAAAATGGTGCGCCAGTTGCGGGAAGTTGGGCTACATTTTCTGTGGATACTTTTATGGATGGTTTGGTTTGCCCACCGATGCGGACAGGTAGAAAACTGAAACAAGAGAGCTGGTGGAAAGCAATTTGGGAAAGGCGAACCCGAGCAGCAACAATGAATATTCTCGATGATAAAATGCGTCTTGCCGGCTGTGCAATGATTCACGAAACAACACATAAACTGATTGAAGAATTCGGTATAGATTACTACAAAAGGGCAATAAGAGAAGTCATTGAAGAATCTAGGGGCATGGTCGTGAATAACATGAAATCTACAATGGTTCCAGGAACCTATAACGGATGCGCCTTTCGGTTAGTTAAATATAAGGGGCTACAAAACGTATGGGCTCATGCCGATAAAAACACCCTTATTCATGTAAGAGGAAGTGTGGAACCTAACGAAAAAGGAATCCGAATAGATGCGGAAGGTAGTTCAAAATGGGGCTACCATTCTTATAATGCGACCCCCGGTGGGACTGATTGCGCCATATTTCTTGGGATGATCAACTCCTTTTCCCACAATACCAAAGTTACGGCCGGAATCGAGCTGGCTGTTCAGCGAAATTATCCAAAAGGTAGTATATACAATCCTGACAATGAGTTTACTAGTAACTCAAATCTTTGGGCTCAAACCGTTGCACTTAATAGTATAGGTTTTGGTGCGGTTAGTAGAGGAATGTTCAGCCGCGGTTATTTAGAAGAAGCATTTACTATCGACGGTAATTGGGGCGCATTTCAAGGCCAAGGCACCACAGAAGACGGAAATTCTTATGGATTCACAAACTTTGAATGGTTAGGCGGCACAGGGCGAGGTGCATGGTGCTACAAAGATGGGGAACCATTGGTATGGGCCGCCTGGTCTCAGATGGCAACAATTGGGGATGCCGAAGAATTTGAATCTACCATCCCAGCGCTCTTCTACCTCGGAAGAAAGCTTCTTCCGGGGTTCTTTGGCTATGGGAAATTTCGAGGAGGTCCTGGAAATTCAGCCGTACATTGGTGCGTTGAGCCAGGAAAACACCTTGCACTTTCTAGACCAAACGGTGGACTGTCATGCACACCCTCAGTCGGTTTGGGGGTAAGCGGTGCCTACCCGGGTCCTGGCAGCTTCATGATTTCAGCAAGGGGAACCAATCTGGATGAGCTAATAGCCAAAGGAGAAACTCCAAGAGACGCCAGAGAACTGCTCGAGCAGCATGAGAGTGGCGAACTCAAAATAGATAATTTAGAGATATGGAAAACGGACTGTCCCGAACTTAGTCTTAAAGATAATGACTTATTCGTTGATGCCGCTGGAAGTTCTGGAGGCTGGGGAGATCCGCTAGACCGAGAACCACAATTGGTGGTTGATGACTTGAACCAAGGGTTCTCTACAGAATATGAATTTTTAAGCAACATGCATGGCGTCATTGCGAAACAAAATGAGCATGGACGATGGGAACTAGATAACAAAGCAACACTGAAGAAACGATCGGATCTTCGCCAGCGACGTTTGAGCGAATCTCAACCGGTAGAAGAATGGTGGAAGACGGAGCGTCAACTGGTACAAAAAGCCAATTTCAATGAGGAAGTAAAAGAAATGTATCAGCAGAGCTTGAGTTTTGACAAGTTTAGGGATGAATTTTGCTCATTCTGGCAAGTTAGCGATGATTACATGGGTGAGGCATAAGGGAGATGAGCCAAGAATTCGAAGTTAGTAAAGAGCTTATAAAGCAACTCGTTGATGGAACCATAGATGATGACAATGCAGAAAGACTTCTAAAGCTTCCCAGAAAAGATAAAAACCGGTTCTTCAATTATCTTGAGGTATTACAAGAAAAAGTAGCATGGGATGATAGGATCTTGCTGCGCTTGGGGGATAAGTTATATGTTGTGGCAAAAACTGACGGGGGAAGAGAAACACAATGTGAATGTGGTTATTCTTTTGGAGATTATCGAACAAATTGGAAATTAGGCTGTAAAATCAGAACAAGAAAAACTTTGGAAGAAATGTCCGAAGTTTACACTCCATCACCAGCGGTTCCTGAACCTGGTTGGCAAGAAATAAGAGAATTTTTCTGCCCGGAATGTGGAACTCAACACGCAGTAGAAGTGGTAGCGCCAGGATACCCGATTGTTTTTGAAATGTTACCGGATATCGATACTTTTTACCGAGACTACTTGGGCTGCCCCTTAGATGACGAATCAAAAGATTGGTATCATGACCAAACCCGAAAGAAAACAACCTCTTGGGCCCAATAACTAGTTGAAAAATAATTTAGGGGTTTTCAATGAGCGCAAAAAATAACGCCTATAAAGAAGGCGAGGACTTTATCGTAGCCTTAGACGCTGGCGGGACAATGACAGATGCCATCTTAGTTAAGCCCGATGGCACATTTACAGTTGGTAAGTCTATAAGCAGACGCGATAATCAAGCGAAAAGTTATTCTGATTCAGTGGCAGACGCGGCAGGAAATATTGGTTTAAGTAGTAATAGCGTACATGAAAAACTTGCTGCTGACATCTATTGCGGCACAGGTATGCTTAATGCCATCTTAACAGGTGATGGTAAAAAAATTGGCCTTCTGGTGACTAGAGGCTTTGACGACATCACAATCATGGAGGGCGGCCTTACTTACCTCGGGCAAAGTCAAGAGGAAGCGCTACATCAGCAGCTACACAAACATCCTCGCCCGCTAGTTGACCCTAAAAATGTGATTAGTATAAGTGAACGCCTGGGTGGGGGATGCTATCAAGGAGACGTCCATTTGCCAGCGGGGCACACACTTATTCCGGTGAATGAACAACAGGTCAAGGATGCGACGCACAGATTAATCGACCAAGGGTGTGAGATAATCGGAATCCTTTTTATCTATTCATTTGTTGATCCAAAACATGAATATCAGGCAAAGAAAATTGCAGAAGAAATTATTTTAAACAGAAAAGTCGATATTCCGGTTCTATGCTCATCTGATGTTGCGCCAGTATCGAAAGAAAATAACCGCATGAAAAGTTTGATATTCCAATGTTTTGCAGCCGAACAAACAAGAGAATCTTTCCTGAAAGTTGAGAAAACGGCTAATGATTTAGGCTTTAAAGGTAGGCTCTTAACATTATTATCTTATGGTGGGGCGGTCAATATGGATTACCCTAGACTATATGAAACCATGATATCTGGCCCAATCGGGGGTCTTATTGGCGCCCGTTTTGTCGGAAAAGTTTTAAATTTGAAAAACATTGTAACAGCGGATATGGGGGGAACCAGTTTCGATGTAGGTCTTTTATTAGACGGGCGGATAGGAATGACTAAAAGTGCGGATATCGCTGGACATAGGCTGGCGCTACCGATGGTTGAACTTGATTCTACCGGACAAGGGGCTGGCTCTGTGGTTTGGGTAGATGAGTATAAAAGGCTGCACGTTGGACCAGAGTCAGCGGGCGCAAAAGTTGGTATTTGTTTTGAATATGATCGATTGACAGTAACCGATATCAACGTGGCCCTAGGATATGTCGATCCCGACTACTTTCTGGGCGGGCAAGTAAAACTAGATAGAGAAAAAGCCTTACGTGCTCTTAAAGAATCAGTCGCTGACCCGTTAGGAATAGATGTTTATGAAGCAGGGGCTGGGGTGCTGCAAATAATCAACGGCCAGATGAACGACCTTCTAAGAACTATGGTTGCATCTAAAGGTTTTGACACGCATGACTTTACAATGCTCTACTATGGCGGTGCTGGACCAGTCCATATGTATGGATTTGCTGAAGATATCGAGTTTGAAGATATTATTACCCTTCCTTTTGCGGCAGGATTTTCTGCATTCGGGGCAGCATGTGCTGAGTACATGCATCGATATAACAAAGGAACACGAATCATCATTCCTGCGAACGCAAAGGAAGAGTTACTCGGTCAAATAGCAAGCGATATCGCCGAGGCCTGGAACGCTCTTCAAAAAGAAGCTATTCATGAAATGGGTGCAGAAGGAATAAAACAAGAAGAAATTAAATACAGATACGGTGCCTCCGTACGATATACAGGACAAATCGAAAGTTTTGATACCCTGCTTGAAACTGGAGAAATGCAAACATCGGAAAATGTAAAGAACCTCATCACTTCTTTCGAAGACATGTATTCTAAAATGTATCCGGAAGGTGCAAAATTTTCCGGAGCCGGATTTACAATTACGGAAGTAAACCTAGAAGCCATCGCCGATAAACCTCAACCCGTGCTCCTCAAGCATAAATTAGAAGGCCCTAAACCCAGCAAAAAAGCATTTGTCGAGGAAAGAGAGGTATACCATATAGACGGTTGGAAACCTTTTAAGGTTTACGAAATGTCGAACTTGATGGCAGGTAATGTTGTTTCCGGTCCAGCTATAATAAGAGATCCAATGACAACTGTAATTATTCCTCCAGAATTTGAAATGTTTTTAGATGAGTTTTTAGTATTGCATTACAGACGAACATCTTGAGTTTACAGTAACCCCGGAAATCAATTAATAAAAGAAAATTTAACAGAGAAATGATATGAAATTAGTAACTTTTACTACAAACGGTAGTGAACCGAAAGTTGGAAAATTAGTTGATAAGCAGATCGTTGAGTTTGATAAGGCACTTTTCCCCGGCGACATGGTTGCGTTGTTAGAGGTGTTTAATGATATCAAGAATGACCTGGAACGTTTTAATGGACCGTCAATCCCTCTCGAGCAGACTGAGTTAATGCAACCTGTTATTAGGCCTCAAAAAATTCTTGCGATTGGCTTAAATTATAAAGATCATATCCAAGAAACTGGATTTGAAAAACCAGAATTTCCCCTATTTTTTAATAAGCAATTAACCTCAGTTAACGGCCCATTTGGAGATATTCATCTGCCAAAAGTATCTGATAAGCTAGATTACGAAGGAGAGCTTGGTTTTATCGTAGGAAAGAAATGTCGGCATGTGAGCAAAAGCGACGCCAAAAATGTGATTGCTGGATTTGTAACCTGTAACGATGTAAGCGTCAGAGACTGGCAAATGCGGTCACCTACTTTTACATTAGGAAAATCATTTGATACACACAGCCCTTTCGGGCCACATGTCACGACTTTTGACGAGGTAGTGGACCCGCATAATTTATCTATCAGAACATGGGTTAACGGAGAGTTACGTCAAGACTCAAACACTTCTAACCTTGTCTATGACTGTTATGATCAAATAGAAACATTGTCTACTGCATTCACTCTAGAACCTGGAGACTTAATAATGACAGGCACCCCTGGGGGAGTTGGGATAGGTTTTGAACCAAAACGTTATTTGAAAGCCGGAGACTTAGTAAAAATAGAAATTGAGAAAGTCGGGATTATTCAAAATAGAGTAGTTAATGAGCCCTAAACTTTCTAATTTTCTATGACAGGTTTTACCTCTTCTACTATCAATTTAGTTTGCTCACACATATCTTTGAAGTCACTAACAAGCGGAAAAAGAACAAACTTCGTTGCGCCAACTTCCAGATACTCATTTAAACGCGATATCAAATCCTTTACGCTTCCTACGCAAATCAAAGGATTCAAATCAAGCTCTTCACCGATACCTGTTCTCTTGACGAAAGCATTGTTTTTTATTGCAAGATCATCTGGACTTCCTATTCTAAAAGCCAAAGAGGCACCAAAGTGATCACTGTCAATACTTCTACCAACCTTTTTTGACTCCTCTTTAATCCCATCAATTACCGTTTTCACCTCCAAGGGGCTTGCTACGCCACCAATCCAACCCGAACCAAGTCTGGCAGTTCTTTTAATCGCCGCCTTGCTATTTCCACCAATCCATAACGGCAAAGGTTGCTGTATCGGCTTTGGCTCAATACAAGCATCATTATACTGAAAAAATTTTCCCTCAAAACAAACTTTATCCTCCGTCCAAAGTTTAGTAAGAAGCTGAAACATCTCATTAGCTTTGGAACCCCTATGATCCGAGCTTCTTCCAGTTGTACCCCATTCAACTGCATGAGGATAACCAACACCAAACATTGGCAATAGCCTTCCACCACTAAGATAATCAATCGTCGCACACTGTTTCGCTAAAACCAAAGGGTCTCGTAAGGGTGCCACAATTGCATTCATTCCAAATTTAAGTTTTTCTGTGCAACCGGCTAATGTGGCCAAAGCCGTCAAAGATTCTAAATAGGGATCAGTCGAAACAAGTCTATCTGATTGCCATAAAGAGTCAATTTGATGTTCTTCAAGAAATTCTGCCCATTCAAAAAATTCACGACCATTTGCAAATGGGTAGTCGAGCAAACCAAATCCTAATCGTATTTTATCTATCATGATCTTAAAATTTTCCAGTTTATTCTATAAATCCATTGGTACCACAAAATATTCATCCATGATTCTGTCCCTATGTTCCATTAAACAAGGATCGAGTTCATTTTTTATGATATTACTAACATTTTCAAAGAGTGGACGACGCTCAGGTGAAACCGGACATCGGCTTGGAGGCATTAACTCGCACAAATTACTAAACGCAGCACATTAAAAATCGACAGCTGTCACCGAGTTACCCAAAAAGTACTTACTACCGCGAGTCTTTTGAAGCTTAAGTTGCTCTGCTAAAGTTTTTAATATTGTTACTGATCTTTCTTCCGCCATTTCCACATCAAACTGATTGTAGCCCCATTTATCGGCCATGTTCATAAATCCATCTGGCATTTCGCTTGATTCAACTATTGGTCTGAACATTGAGAGTCTTCTATTCCAACCCAAACCAAGCTCTCCGCAAATTTCATGCGAAAAGCCCATACACTGTACTCGTAAAGTTCCGTCATCCGGAATCAGATTTTTTTCTGGGTTTAGTCTTTCTAACAAAAAAAGTATATCATTCCAGCGATTCAATGGAGGTCCTAAATCCCACGCCACAACTGGGCCGCTGTTGACCCCTGCCCATTTGATGAGCTCAGGATTATCCTCACCAGCTTTTTGCGCACCCGTACGATAAATTAAATTCTTATATTCCATCATAGCTTTTACAGCGTGCCCCCAAGGGCTCGGATACCCTTCTACCAACACAAGTCTTAGCCCCGTCGCCTCAATAATTTTGGATATAGGTTCATAATTAATCATAACGTATTATCTAAACTCCGGAATCACTTTGTTAGACATCAATTCGATATGTTCGTCAGACCACCGTGGGTTCAGACCGGGAGGAACAGCCCATGTATAGAATCTATTACTGCCCGTTGCATCCACATATTTTTTTATCATCTCAATAGCTTGTTCTGGGTTTACTATATAACAATCATTTTTTTCAATAGACGCTCTTGTAGCCTCAACAGGTTTAATGAAATTCATCCCGGCAGCTTTAAACCATTTACCATATTCGTTTTGCTGGTACGCAAGATGCTCCACAGCTTCCTGCCAGCGTTTTTCTGGATTCTCCGAAACATGGAGCCACGCATAACCTGCAGCCACTTCAAAGTCATTGGGATCCTTCCCTTGCCTTCTTAATTCCTCTCTATAAACTTGGGTAAAAGGACCGATAGGGCCAACTGCGATGTAACCCGCTCCTACCCTAGCCGCTCTTTTTACTGCGACATTACTAAACCCCGCAATCCAAAGCCTCGGATTTTTTTGGACCGGCAAAGGTCGTAATTGAATATCTTCATATTTATGAAACTCACCGGTGAAACTAAATTTTTCTCCGGCAAACAACCTTTGAATTATTTCAATTCCTTCTTCCATCCTTCGACCACGACTTTTCGGCTCGATCCCCCAAGCTTTTAGCTCCTCTATCTTATAACCGACACCAAGTCCGAGTTCTAATCTACCTCCCGATATCACGTCAAGTGTAGCAGCGTCCTCGGCAACTCGAACTGGGTCATGGAGAGGAAGTAAAAGGACACTCGTGCCTATTCTTACTTTTTTAGTTTTTACTGCTATAGCGCATCCAATCGCTAGCATAGATGGAGAATAACAATCTTCTAGGAAGTGATGTTCCGACAACCAAATATCGTCAAAACCACCCTGCTCCGCCCTTACTATCTGTTCAAAACATTCGTGATATAATTCAGTATTATCTTGTTTCCACTTTGGTGGATTGCGGAAATCATACCATAGTCCAAATTTTAAATTTTTGCCTGCCATTATTTGTCCTTCAAAAGATTTTTACCGCAAAAGATCAGCCCGCTGAAGCCTGACGCGCATTTAGTTTCCTATTAATTCGTGGCATCACTTCGTTTGCAAATAGTTCCATCGACTTTATCATCATGTTTTTATCAGTCCAATCATGAGCTGCATATAAAATAGTCCCAAAGTCGCCAATCTCCGTCATCAAATTAAGAATAGAATCAGAAACTGTATCTGGGGAACCACTGATAACACAGGTGTCTCTAAGCATATTATGAGTTAGCTTATTTGGATCATCATCTTTATTTATAACAAAAGGTCCTTTGAATTCAGCTTTGTCAAATATTGAGAATAGATATTCATAATAGTAATCAAAAGCACCTCCCTCTTGTCTTATAAACTCCTCAGCCTCTGAATCTGAATCCGCGACAAAAATACTTCGCGCTACTCTCCATTTTCCATTATCAGGCGTTAAATTAGCCTCTTTTGCACCTGCACAATAAGCTGGCCAGTGAGTGGCAACTGACCAAGGAGCAATGAAATTGGCGCTCACAGGAATATATCCATGCCGACCGGCAAATTTTAAGGAGCCTGAAAAAGGGCTCATCGCCGAAATCGCAATTGGAGGGTGAGGTTGCTGCAAGGGCTTTGGAACATAGCCTAATTTAATATCATGATGGGTCCATTCTTTCATATCTATATTCCAATGTTTTCCTTTTATTTTGTAAGGAGGCTCTGTACCCCAGAGCTCCAATATCATTCGGAGTGACTCTTCCATCATTTCCATTCTGTCTTTATCTAGGACGCCGAATAGCTCAAAATCAGACAGAAGTCCTCCTGGACCAACTCCCATGATAAACCTTCCATTTGATAAGTGATCAAACATAGCCGCTTGCCCTGCTTGAACTGCTGGATGATATTGAGGCAAACACATCACACCCGTTGCAAACTTAATATTTTCAGTTCTATTGATTAGGTTAGCGTGGAACATCAAAGGTGAAGTTATCTGTTCGACTGCAGATGAATAATGCTCCCCAACCCAGGCCTCTGAAAAACCCAATTTATCTGCCAATACAATCGCTTCTATATCTTCATTCAAAGTCTGATGATATTCTTTTGATGTGTGATGCAAAGGCATCATAAAATAACCATAATCCATAAATGAATCTCCTTTTGTGTCCCCGCCTGCCTCAATTCTGGCTAAATCTTTATCCTATCAACCCGATAGAGTTTTGCAAGATAAAAATTTTATAATATTACAACAGATTAGCGCTCAAGATTGGGCAATATGAATTTTAAGTATTATTATCAGAAAAAATCACTTCTTCTTGTAACAAATGCTCTATTTTTTCCTGACTATAGCCAAGGACATTGCCCAATATCGCTTGATTATCTTCTCCCAGGCTGGACGCATTAAGGGGCTGATTATGTTCAAACTCGGAAAATCTAATCGGCATTCCTGGGAGATAAAATTCCCCTAATTTGGAATCAACAACCTTTCGAATCGTACCTCTGGCACGATAGGAGGGATTTTCTACAACCTCGTCCACGCTCAGCACGGGGCCGCAAGGAACCCTTTTTTCTTCGAGCAATTGTATAACTTTTTCATCATCTCCAATTCCATTGATCCATTTTTGAATAAGGTCGATAACTTCGGAAGCATTTGCTACTCGCTTTTCGTTACTACTATATCTTCGATCATCGATAAGTTCTGGACATTCCATGGCCTCGCATAGTGCACTCCATTGATTTTCCAAAGCTATAATACAAATGTATCTGGATTTCCCTTTAAAGAGCCCGAGAGGGCAAACTGCGTAGTGATGATGACCAGATCGTGAGGGGATCGTCTTTTTACCACTGAGCTCGTAGACCTCAATATTAACCTCGTGACAATGCATATAGGAATCAATAAGAGAGACATCTAGAAATTGGCCTCTTCCTGACTTTGAACGATGCAATAAGGCATATCCAATTGCAGCAAACGCATTTGTGCCGGTCATCACATCACCTATTCCTGCCATCGGAAAAGACGGAGCACCCCCACTTTCCCCAGTTACCCCCATTATTCCCGAATAAGCGGAAGCTATGTAGTCAAAACCTGGTAATCCTGCCATGTCACCGTCCTGCCCAAAAGCAGAAATGGAACACATTACAATTTTTGGGTTTAATCCTGAAACTCTATCCCAACCGAACCCCAATCTAGAAATAACTCCAGGTGCAAAATTTTCGATTAATACATCTGAACATCTAACTAAATCTTCCAAAATTAATTTCCCCGACTCAGTTTTAATATCAACAGAAATACTTTTCTTGCCACGATTCTGCTGAACATAGTAGCCGCTCCTACCATTGATCTTAATCGGTAGGCTCCGCGCTATATCTCCCAACGGAGGGAACTCTACCTTGATCACTTCGGCCCCCATTTCAGCCATCATACGAGTAGCCGTTGGCCCTGCTAAGACATGCGTCAAATCCAGGACCCTGTAGCCCGTTAATATATGCTTAACCATTCTCTTGGTGCCGATTGACAGGAAAATTTTTTACTAGTTTTTTATAAGGGACTCCTTTTCCATCGCGTTTCGAAATAACAGGGTTCATATTGTTAACGATTGGTTCCACCGACTTAGCTTTCAATGCAATAGAAAGGCGCTCCGAATCAATGCTTCCATAAAGCGTGTTTCTTAACCTAGGTGTCCTTCCCGCGCTTTCGATCATTTTCAACATGACCGCCGGATGCGTTTCTTGGCCATGACTTGCACCTGCAGCTTTAGTTATACTTTCATTCATCAGTGTCCCTCCTAAGTCATTCACTCCTGCGTGCAGTGAAGCGACGACAGCATCATGACCCATTTTGACCCATGAGGCTTGGATATTATTAATTAATTTGAAAAATACAATCCTTCCAACTGCATGCATTAATATTGTTTCTCTGAAGGTTGGTCCTTTTCGAGCTTTTCCTTTGAGAAATATTGGTGCTTCTTCGGCAACGAAAGGTAGTGGAACGAACTCAGTGAAACCACCAGTATCGAGCTGAAGATCTCTAATAGTCATTAGATGATTGGCCCAATTTTCTGCATTATCAACGTGCCCGTACATTATCGTGGAGGTAGTTTTAAAACCAATAGAATGCGCTTGTCTCATTACCTCAACCCATTGAGCGGTATTGATTTTATCGGCGCAAATAATTGCTCGGACAGAGTCGTCTAGAATCTCTGCCGCGGTGCCAGGTAACGTGTCCAACCCAGCTTGCTTCAACTCTGATAGAAATTCTTTGATAGAAATTCCTTTGGTTTCAGCGCCTTGCCAAATCTCTAGAGGAGAAAATGCATGCAAGTGGATTGCTGGTACCGCTTCTTTCACTACCTTTGCTATTTCTAAGTAGGTCTCCCCAGTATAATGAGGATGTATCCCTCCTTGCATACAGACTTCAGATGCACCCCTCTCCCAAGCCTCTTTCACACGTCTCTTTATCTCTTGTTTTGACAAATTATAGGGCTTACCCCTAAGGTTTTCGCTCATTTTACCCTTAGAAAAGGCACAAAATTGACATTTGAAGTAACAGACATTTGTATAATTTATGTTTCTATTGACCACAAAAGTGACAACATCGTCGCATGCCTCTTTTCTGAGTTGATTTGCAAAACTACAGATTGAGCTGAATTGTTTACCTCTCGACGCAAATAATTGAATGATATCCTTTTTGTTCAGTGGACTAGCTTTTTCAACTCTTTTGAAAATTGAGGTTAGATCCGGATCGACTACTACATGCGGTGCTAAAATTAACTTTTTTTCCTTGATTGGAATTTCTGTATTTTCTCCAGAGTACCATTTATCTTGCCTCGCAAGTCCTTCACTATCGCTCCGAGCAATTAACTCGCTTCTAAACTTCCCATC
The DNA here is from genome assembly GCA_036130055.1 of Pseudomonadota bacterium. Classification (GTDB taxonomy): domain Bacteria; phylum Pseudomonadota; class Gammaproteobacteria; genus TMED69. The sequence goes on from JAYYOR010000037.1 coordinate 35,085, forward strand.
CAGCCAGGTTTTTGAGTCTTTTATGTATTTTGGGTAGACAGTCAGCCTTTCAACTAACGTCTTATTACAATTTTCAGTTTGTTCATAAAGTTTTTCTAAATGCGGCCATGGAGCTTCTGGATTCACGTGATCTGGAGTCAAAGGTGAAACGCCGCCCCAATCATTTATGCCTGAAGAGACCAACCCACCTAAATCTCCAGGGGACAGGTTTGGAGGGACCTGAACGCTCATTTCGGGCCCAAAAATGAGGCGAGCCATAGCTATGGTCCACTGTAGATCTTCAAAATCAGGCTCCGGTGAACTCTGCATAATCGTATTAGGTTTAGCCTTGAAGTTTTGGATTATAATTTCTTGAATATGTCCGTATTTTTCGTGTATGTTTCTAATTTTGAGTAAAGAGTCGATTCGCTCAACTCGAGTTTCTCCTATACCAATGAGGATTCCAGTGGTAAATGGAATTTTATTTTGTCCGGCAGTAATTAGTGTTTGCAACCGTTTCGCAGGCACTTTATCCGGGGACCCAAAATGTGCCATACCTTTTTGTGTTAATCGATCACTAGCAGATTCAAGCATCATTCCCATACTAGGTCCGACTTCTCTGAGTTTTTGAGCCTCATCGTGGTTTACTGTTCCTGGGTTCAAATGAGGAAATAACCCAGTCCGATCGAAAACTTGCTCAGCTGCTTCCATGAGGTATTCCGTAGTGGTTTCTAAGCCTTTTTTGTTTAAAAATTGTTTGGCGACTTTATACCTATACTCTGGTTTCTCACCCAGGGTAAAAAGAGCTTCTTTACAACCTAATTCCCGACCTCTTTCGGCAAGTGTAAAAACCTCATCCAGTGGCATGTATGGAGCAACTATTTTCTTTGGGGTTTTTGCAAAAGTGCAGTAATGGCAGACATCTCTACAAAGATAAGTCAAAGGAATAAAAATTTTTTTTGAATAGGTAATGGTTTTACCGAAACCTATATCGCGAATATGGGAAGCTGTTTCTAAGAGCTCTTGGAAAGATGAATTATTGGACCCAAATCGACAGATCTCTTCAGGTTTGTATTCTCTGATTATTCTATTATTTTCAATTATTTGGGAAATTTTCATATGAATTTACATTAAGTTTGAAGCAGCCATTCGTTCGCTCTTATAATTTTGGTTACCGCTAGATAAAAGTCTCTTCGCAATACCACTGTCCCACAAATAGTCTAGAGTCTCAATTGATTGTTCAACGGTCAATAATCTGTATAGGTCTGTTTGGCTATCTATATCTAGTGCAATACCTGGAGAGATTTTAACAGTGGGTGTAATCAATGCCTTTTTAATAGCCTCTAAATGTAAGGAAAAACTGTCTGAACCGAAGTGATACTCAATTATACCAGGGGGTGAAACAATAAGACCATTAGTCCCGCCGTAGTGTCTGTCGGGCACAAGCGTTACAGAATTTGAGCCGGAATGGGAAGCAATCAATTTATCCAATTCCACGCTTTCGATCGTTGGAATATCGCTTGGAATCATAAAGGCAGTACGCTGTCCATGCTTCAAAAGCCAATCCGAGGCGTATTTAAACGCAGCAGAAACCCCCTCCTCTTTTCCGTTTAGAAACAAACCTCCTGCCCGCTCAACCGCATATTTAGCTCGGAGTTCACTGGAAACTAATAAGATACCTGAAACTAAACTTGCTCCCGCAACCGCCCTAACCACATCATTTAGCATTACTTGAGCAAGCGATTCTCGTTCAGAGGTCGACAAAATCGACATAAGGCGCTTTTTCGCGTTAGCAAAACGTTTTACTGGAATAACAACCCACATCTTAGTTTACCTCACTAATCGCCATAAGGGCTTTCTCCGCAAGGGCTATTTTACTTGAAAGATCATTCATATATGTATTATATACTACTACGTCCACACCCAATTTTTTGATTTCATCAACCTCGCAATCGTCAGATTTATCGATTATTAGGCGGGTAAACAAATTCCCGTAATGTTGCACTATTGAGCGATTACTAACCTCCATCCCTAATTCACTCATGATTTTATCAGTTGGTCCTTTGACCGAAGCGCCATTTACGATTGGAGAAATTGCTATTTTTGGAACAGGAGCATTATTAATTGCATTCCTAACCCCCTGTACCTTTAGAATTGGCTCTATACTAAGGAAAGGATTAGAAGGGGCAACAATTATTCCCTCCAGCTCATCGCTAGCTAAAACTTTCCTGAGCCTTTTGGGCATTTTAGCCGATTCAGCTTTTTTAAAGCTAATCGATTTTATCTCGGGTGCACATGATTTTCTTACGAAATAATCCTGAAAGCTTAAGGCTTCTCCTGTCTTGGTATGTACAGTTGTCGCAACGACGTCGTCTGTCATGGGGATAGCGTTATGTTTTATTCCGAACGCCCTGAATAAAAAAGCCGTTATGTCAGTCAGATTTTGATTTTGATTTAGCAAATATGTTCTCTGTAAATGAACCGCTAGATCTCGATCGCCTAAATTAAACCAAGAAGGGCCGCCCAGCTCTCTGAGAGAATCCAAACAATGCCAAGTCTCCCTCTTACGACCCCAACCTCGCTCTTCGTCACTCTCTTTTGAAATTGTATACATCAAAGTATCGAGATCAGGACAAATCTTTAAGCCGAGATGTTCAAAGTCATCACCGGTGTTTACTACGAACAGAATATCCTCGGATTTCACGATTTCTGTGAGCCCTAAACAGAGTTTCGCTCCTCCTACACCCCCAGTAAACACAACATATTTTTCCATACTTAACCCCTAATCACAAAATAGGTCGTCTTCCAGAGGGCGCATTATATCCCGCGCTCTTTGAAAAGAATTCATTTGTTGCCCGAGACCTTTTATAAGCACTACTGGGGTCGCTTCACTGGTCTCGCCCATTGCAAGAGTGGCGATTGAAGCAATCGCATCGGCTTGGTTAATAAGAGTAACTTTTAACTCTCTTCCATACATATCGGTTTGACCTCTCCTGTCATCCAAGACTGTCAAACCAGCGCTACCGAGGGCTTCTCCGATAGTCCCCAGCCGCCAAGGGCGATTCATACTATCTGAAATTACTATGCCGAGAGAAATTCCTTTCTTTTTTTTGAAAAAATCTTTTAAAAGAAATGCACTATCGTCTGGAGAAATTGGCAATAATAACGCACTGCCACCATCACTATGTTGAATATTCGATTGATCTATTCCTGCGTTTGCTCCAACGTGACCTAATTTATGCCGCACTATCATGACACCGAGTTTTTTTCTTACAACTCTAGATGATTCATTGAGAATTAATTGCACAAGTCTGGGGTCTTTTTCTGTTTCGATAGCTAAATCATGAGCCTCTTGAGAGGGGGTTATATCCTCGAGTTTAACAAGTCGACCTTCTGACTTAGAAATAACTTTTTGAGCGATTACCAAAATGTCGCCATCTTCTATTTTTAATTCAGCCTTATCTGCCGCGTCTAAAATAATTTGACCAATGTCATCGCCCGCTTCGATAAGCGGAAATGAAGGTATAACATTGACTGATATTTGCTTCATTTATAAACTCTTGTTTGTAAAGACTCGCTAAATCCGACCTTGTAAATCAGGCTCACAGTTAAAATCAAACATATAGCTGTAAAACTGTAGATTTATCGAGTCTCAACTTGACTCTTTTTTTTCGATTATCATATCAGTAACTAAAAAGATATAATAGAGTCGAAAAAGATAAAGAAAGCAGGCTTAAATTGGAGAAACTAGTAAATGGGAATACTTAAAAACAAAGTCGTATTAATTACAGGTGCAGGTAGAGGAATTGGGAGAGATTTCGCTCTGAGTTGCGCTAATGAAGGAGCAAAAATTCTCGTTAATGACTATGGTGCAAATACTAAAGGTACTGAAGTTGAAGGTAATCCAGCAGCTGATGTAGTTAAAAAAATAGAATCTATGGGAGGACAAGCTATAGCTGACTACTCAGATGTCTCTAATTTCTCAATGGTTGAAAAAATGTTTGATCTCACAATCAAGACTTTTGGGAAAATAGACGCGGTAATAAATAACGCTGGAATTTTAAGAGACAAAATTTTCCATAAAATGTCTCTCGAAGACTGGAAGGCAGTTATTGACGTTCACCTAAATGGGAGTTTCAATGTCAGTCGAACTGCAGCCGATTTCTTTAGAGCACAGGAACATGGCGCATTCGTTCACATGACCTCTACCTCTGGGTTAGTAGGCAATTTTGGACAAGCAAACTATGCCGCAGCAAAACTTGGGATTGCTGCGTTATCGAAAAGCATTGCATTAGATATGGAAAGATACAATGTTCGCTCAAATTGTATAGCGCCTTTTGCATGGACCCGAATGATAGGTACGATTCCGATTACCGACGAAAGTCAAAAAGAGAGGATTGAAAGACTCAAAGCGATGACACCAGCAAAAATTGCTCCCATGGCAGTATACTTAATTTCAGATCTGGCGGACGATGTAACCGGACAAATATTTGCGGTTAGAAATAATGAAATATTTTTGATGAGCCAAAATCGTCCGATACGGTCTATCCATAGGAGCGATGAATGGACAGCAGAAAAAATTGCTGAACATGCCATACCTGCACTCAAATCAGACTTCTACTCTCTTGAGCGCTCGCAAGATGTTTGGCCTTGGGATCCAATTTAGTTCTAGGATTAAAAATGAAACAATTTGAACAATTGCTTAATAAGACGGTCAGCGAACAATCAACTTCTGTGAAAATTAATGATGCAATTTTGTATGCGTTATCACTTGGCTTTGGAGCGGACGACAACCATTTAAAATTCGTATACGAAAAAAATCTTTCTGTACTCCCGGGTATGGCCATGATTTTAGCCTATCCTGGTTTTTGGATATCCGAGCCTAAATACGGGTTTGACTGGACCCAAGTCTTGCATGCAGAGGAATCTATTGAATTGCTAGAAACTATTCCTATCAATAAACCTTTGTTTGGGAAAACAACGATAGAAAGTATCGTTGACAGGGGGGCTGGAAAGGGTTGCTTTATCTATACTAAAAAAGTTCTTAGTTCGAAAGAAGATGGCAAACCCTTGGCTATTGTTTATTCCAATACACTCGCTAGGGCTGACGGCGGATGGGCAAAAACTGACTCCTTTAGGAAGAAACCAACACTTATACAAACCTCCAATCCACCAGTCAGAGAACCTGATATAATAGACAATATTAAGACATTGCCACAGGCAGCTCTTCTGTATAGATTATGCGGGGACATGAATCCTCTACATGCTGACCCGGTAATAGCAAAAAAAGCTGGGTTTAATTCACCGATCCTTCATGGACGCTGTACCATGGGAATCGCGATGCGTTCTTTGATAACAAAGTGTTGCGATTTCAATGCAACGAAGCTGGCGCAAATCAGCGTTAGATTTTCGTCGCCATTTTTACCCGGAGCAACTCTATCAACAAAAATTTGGCATGAAGAGAATAATTTGTTCTTCGAATCCTTCGATTTTGAGACTGGTGCAAAAGTGTTATCAAACGGGTTTGCTCAGCTAACAGAACCGAAAGAGAAAAATTAATGCAGCCAATCTTGACAGGGATGCGAATTATCGAAGCCTCCGCCTTCATTGCCGCGCCCATGTGCGGAACAACCCTAGCACAGTTAGGCGCAGAGGTAATACGTTTTGACCCTATAGAGGGAGGATTAGACTATAATCGGTGGCCGGTTACAAAAACAGGTTATAGTATATATTGGGCCGAGATGAACAAAGGCAAAAAATCAATAGCGGTAAACACCAAATCAGGTGAGGGCAAGGAGATAATATCAGAATTAATCACAATGCCTGGAAGTCAAAATGGTATATTTTCAACCAATTTACCAGCCACAGATTGGCTTAGTTATGAATCATTAAAAAAAAGACGAAGCGATTTGATCCAACATGAAATTATCGGAAACAGAAATGGAAGAACGGCACTGGATTACACTGTAAACGCCAAAGTGGGATTTCCTCTAATTACTGGTAATGAAAATAACAACGAGCCAGTTAATCATGTCTTACCTGCCTGGGATATTGCTACAGCCTATCATGCTGCCATCAATATCTTAGCGGCCGAGCGACATCGTTCAATAACTGGTGAGGGTCAACAGATTAAACTCGCCTTGTCTGATGTGGCGTTATCAGCAATGAGTAACCTAGGATTTATTGGCGACGTTATTATAAATGGTACCAAAAGAGAGAAAGTTGGAAACTTTCTATACGGCGCTTTCGGAAAAAATTTTATTACAAAAGATAACGTCCAGGTCATGATAGTCGCAATCACTCCCAAACAATGGAATCAGTTACTCAAGTCAACCGGTGTACAAAAAGAAATAGAGAAACTTGAAGAAAAATTAGGTTTGAAGTTTGCTGCCGAGGGAAATCGATATCTTGCAAGAAATCAAATATACCAAATAATTCAAGAATCAGTTAAATTGAAGACGATTAATGAGTTAGAAAAGGATTTAAACTCCCACAATGTTTGCTGGGAGCGATATCAAACCGTTGAGGAACTGGTAAAAAAAGATAGTGATATATGCAAAGAAAATCAGTTTTTTCAATCATGCTTGCATCCAAAAATTGGTGAATATCCGATGTGTAGCGGCGCTTCGGATTTTAAAGGGATCGAGAAGAAGCCAGCTTGTATTGGCCCTACTCTTGGACAACATACAGATGAAATACTAGCTGAAATACTCGGAATGAGTGAAGAAAAAATTGGAAAACTCCACGATCAGGGAACAGTCAAGTGATAGAAGATAACCAAAAAAAACGCCAGGAACAATTCTCAGGCACAAAACCAGTACAAAATCACCTTAAACTCGACCACAAAAAACTTGCGCTGTGGCTTTCTTCTTCAATAAAAGAAAACGTAAATATCAAAACAGTCGAAGAGTTTAAAGGCGGCCAATCAAACCCCACCTATAAAGTGAAAACCGAAAACAGGACATACGTATTAAGGAAGAAACCACCCGGAAAGCTTCTACCGTCTGCCCATGCTGTCGATCGAGAATATACAGTTATAGATGCGCTGTATCGAAATGAATTTCCGGTTCCTCGTCCTATTGCGTATTGTGGAGACAGCACAGTTCTTGGGACCGAATTTTACTTGATGGATTTTGTCGATGGAGAGATTTTTTGGAATATTTCATTGCCCGAACTCAATCCAGAAACAAGAAGGCTAATATTTGATGCAAAGGTTTCGACTCTTGCCAAGCTACAGACGATAGATTATCAAAAAGCTGGACTCGGAACATTCGGTAAAACAAAAGATTATATGGCGAGGCAAATTCATAGATGGACGAAAATTTACAAAGCGTCAGAAACTTCGAAAATTGTTTCAATGGATAAATTAATAGAGTGGCTCCCAAATAATATTCCCCAAAATGAAGAAACTTGTATAATCCATGGTGACTACAGACTAGATAATATGGTTTTTCGTGCTAAATCGCCAGAAGTCGTAGCCGTATTAGATTGGGAACTATCAACACTAGGTGATCCACTGGGAGACTTTGTATATCACCTGGCTCCTTGGTTTTCCCCAGATGTAGGGGAAAGGGTTCCATCACTTAGAAATATTGATTTTTCGTCAGCTGGTATCCCGACGGAAGACGAATATATTTCAAAATATTGTGAACTAACAAATCGTAAATCTATAGATCAAATTTCATTCTACAAAGCGTATACTTTATGGAGAGTTGCAGCTATTTACCAAGGGATACTCAAACGGGTAGAGGATGGAACAGCCGCTAGTTCTGATGCAAACACGAACATAGAAATCATCATAGATTTCGCAAACTCGGCTTGGAAAATTATAAAAGAATAAAAAAGGAATAGGTATGGATATTTCAACAGCAAACAGTTTAAATTTCGAACCTGCACGTCTGCCAGAATCCGCTCATGAATTGAGGCCGAGGGTTAGGGAATTTTTAGAAAAAACACTTATCGATAAGTCCCCAATTTCTAGAAGCCATAGCTGGGAATCCTATGATGAAGACTTCAGTTCAAAACTCGGCGCGCAAGGTTGGATAGGGATGACACTACCAAAAAAATATGGTGGTCATGGAAAATCTTTTTTTGAAAGATATGTGGTTGTCGAGGAATGCTTGGTGGCTGGAGCGCCGACCGCTTTTCATTGGGTAGCAGACAGACAAAGCGGTCAACTACTAGTTAAGTATGGTTCGGAAGAACAGAAACAAAAGATTATTCCAGATCTTGTGGCAGGGAAACTGTGTTTCGCAATAGGCATGAGTGAGCCAAATTCAGGTTCGGATCTAGCTTCGTTAAAATGCAAAGCAGAAAGAACTGAAAACGGTTGGTTAGTAAATGGTACGAAAATTTGGACCAGCAATGCGCACAGGGCGCACTATATGATAGCTATTTTGAGAACCGACTCCGACCAAACGAAAAAGCACGCAGGACTATCCCAATTTATTATTGACCTAAAAAAAAGCAAAGGTATCAAGGCACGTCCAATCCAAAATCTTGCTGGCGGTAAAAACTTCAATGAAGTCTCATTCACTGACGTAGAATTGCCTCCTGATGCTTTAATCGGTAAAGAAGGGGAAGGTTGGAAACAATGTACCGAGGAACTTGCTTTGGAACGGAGTGGACCGGAGCGATATCTTTCTTGCTTCTTCTTGTTCAGGAAGCTCATTGAATCCATGGACTCGAATGCTGATGGTTATAAAAAAGCAAAAATCGGATCTCAGCTAGCTTGGGCTATCACCTTGAGAAACATGTCCCTCAGTATTGCCAAACAACTTGAGGAGGGGCAATCACCAACACTAGCTGCATCAATCGTGAAAGACTTAGGATGCCAATTCGAACAAGACCTACCGGGTTTTGCGCAAGAACTTTGCGATCTACAACCAACAGCCGATGGAGTGGGTACTGACTATCAACAAATTCTTGGAAATCTAATACAGATAGCACCCTCTTTCTCCTTGAGAGGAGGTACTCCTGAAATTATGAAAGGTATAATTGCAAAAGGCTTAGGGCTCAAATGAATGATCTGAAAAATATGATTTATGATGGAAGTCATAGACTTTTTAACGATTTTCTTAATTGGGAAAACCTAAAAATCTATGAACAACAACCATGGCCGCAAGAATTATGGACAGAATTTAATAAACTTGGTTTCACAAGTATTTTTTATCCAGATGACGAAGGCGGAATAAATGCGAATTGGATTGATGCTCAGATAATTCTTAAAGCCAGTGGATATCACGGAGTACCGTTGCCAATCGGCGAGAGTCTTGCTTCTAACTGGTTTGCTAGCCGAAACGGCATGAGCCTCCCTGAAGGTCATTGGGCTATCACAAATGGAGAGATAAAAATCGATGAGAGACTCAATAAAGTTGAATTTAAAGACTTGCCGTTAGCGTGGGGTAGGTTTGCCAAACAAGTACTGCATATCGCTGAGCGACGGATTACACTATTTGAATTAGACAAAAAAGCGTCTGTAGATGAGTCGACAAACTTGGCCAATGAGCCGCGAGATAAGATTACTGGAGAGGGGAAGGTAATCGAGTCAGTTGAAACAAACCTGGTTAAAAATCCCCTTCACTGGATAGGCGCGTTAGTCCGAAGTTGCCAAATTGCTGGTGGAGCGGGACAAGCCTTGGATTTGTCTTTAAAATACTCAAAGGACAGAGAGCAATTTGGGAGACCCATTGCTAAATTCCAAACTATACAAAACTACCTGGCTGATTTAGCAGGTCTTTCTGCTTCTCTTGATGCAATCTCTATCGCTGCCGCAAACGACCTCGACATCAATGGTCTCTCTGAAAACAGTCGAGCGAAAACGACCTTGGCAGCCGCAAAATGTAGAAGCAGTGAAGGTGTCGAAAGAATAACTAGACTATCTCATCAAGTTCACGGAGCAATTGGCTTTACCTATGAATACGGTTTACACTTCTATACTAAACGTCTTTGGGCATGGCGAGATGAGTATGGATCAGCGGTCGAGTGGGGAAAATTTTTGGGTGATATTGCATTGACACATAACTCAGAGAATATTTGGCCTTTGGTCACAAATGAAGAGGTTTAAACGAATGGACGAGCAAATTTTATTTAAAAAAGAGGGATTAATAGGATTTCTAACCTTGAATCGTCCCGATACCAGGAACCCCTTAGGGCACACTGGCGACGGCGACCGGTTCAAAAGTATTGTAGATGAGGTTAACGCTGATAAGAACCTAAGATGCATTATCATGACAGGAAACGGAAAGGCTTTTTCTGCCGGGGGAGATCTTAAATCGATGAAGGAAAAAACCGGTCATTTCGGTGGCAACCCACTTCAACTTCGCGACCACTACAGAGAAAGCATACATGGAATCATAAAATCGTTATGGAACATTGAAGTTCCTGTTGTTGGAGCTATTAACGGTCCAGCTATAGGGTTAGGCAACGATGTTGCTAGCTTGTGTGACATTAGGATAGCCTCTAAGAAAGCTAAATTTGCTGCGTCATTTTTGAAGATGGGCTTAATTCCTGGAGATGGTGGAGCTTGGATTCTTCCTAGACATATAGGTCTTTCCCGAGCCGCGCAATTATTTTACACCGGAGAAGTCATTAATGCTTCTACCGCGCTGGAATGGGGATTAGTCTCAGAGGTCGTTGAAGAAAACGAACTTATCCCAAGAGCCAGCCAAATAGCGAATCAAATAGCAGAGCAGCCTCCCCAAGCGCTAAGAATGACAAAAAAAATGATGCGTGACTCGATGACAACCTCCTTCGAGAATACAATGGAAATTTCGGCCGCTTTGCAAGTCACGCTACAAAATACCGAAGACCATATGGAAGCGGTAAATGCTTTCTTCGAAAAAAGAAAACCTATTTTTAAAGGATGCTAGTTTCAGTCTAAGAAGCCGTGCTCACAAAGTTCTATAAATATTTTTTCTTACCAGCAGCGATCTTTCAGAGCGTGATAATCGGTGGTGGTTATGCGACTGGAAGGGAAATCGTTGAATACATCACTAATAATAATCCGACCGGCGGACTTGTTTCCTTAGCTGTAATTACCATCACTTTTTCTATTTTGATGTCTACAAGTTTTGTTTTTGCGAAAACCTTCGAGAAATCTGACTACCGAGGGTTCCTAATCGCCTTGCTTGGCCGTTTTTGGCTTGCCTACGAGGTTTGTTTTTTACTTCTCCTAATCATTATCATCGCAGTCGTTTGCTCAGCGGCCAGTCAAACAATTTTTAATACTTTTGGCATTTCACCATCCTACACGCTACTTTCAACTGTGATACTAATTGTTGGATTTTCCTTTTTGGGAAGAACATTTATTGAAAAGTCTTTAAGTTGTTGGACGGTAGTTATATTACTAAGCGCACTCGCTTTTTTTTTCGCTACGGGGAGTCATAACAACATCCATAAAACCTTAAATAGTAGCGTAGAAATTCATGCTCTAACCTCAATTAAAAGCGGATTTTTATTCGCACTATATAATAGCGCCTTGATACCCGTTCTTATTTATAGTGTTAATTACATCCCAAACACAAAAATTGCAGCATATTCAGGAATTTTTACTGGAATCATGGGTGCGCTTCCTGCCTTTTTGCTGCATTTTAGCCTTATGGGTGACTTCCCAGAGATCACAGGTATCGATGTTCCGGTTTATTGGAAGTTGGACCAATTATCTCTTATTAGTGCAAAATATATTTACGTCGCAGCCCTTTTTGGAACTCTCATTTTAACCGCTGTGGGTATCCTGAGAGGAGTCTCGGATAGAATTAATGGCTGGTTGGTAGAGAAAAACCGTGAGCCACTAAACAAAAAGTACGAATGCCTTCTTATAGGGTCGATAATACTTTCAAGCCTAATGTTATCTCAGATTGGGATAATAGCGTTGGTCAGCAAAGGATATGGCTTGCTCGGATGGGCATTTTTCTTTATTTTTACAGTCCCGCTAGTTAGCGTAGGTATCTATAAAATATACAGCAAAACAAAATAAATGGAGAAATGGAAAATGCCTATTGAAGTCATTGGTGAACCGATCATTATAAATGATAAACAACTTCCCTTGTCGAAAGCAATAAAAGCGGGAGATTTCGTCTTTTTATCTGGTCAACTTGGTGCAGACTCTAACATGATATTTCCCTCCAGCGTGAAAGAGCAAACTGAGCTTTGTATCACTAACATCGCAGAGATTCTTAAACAAAGTGAACTGGAGCTTTCTGACATTATTAAAACTACAGTATGGTTAACTAAGTGTGATTATTTTAGAGAATTTAATGACGTATATGCGAGATTTTTCCCGCATAAGCCTCCGTGCCGATCAACCGTTTGTTCTGCCTTGATGCTTCCTTCAGCATTAGTCGAAATAGAAGTTATTGCTTACCAAGGAGAATGAACGACTAGGTTTTGCTCCGCTCTATGGTTTGTTTTGCGATAAGTATTTTTTGTATTTCATTCGTCCCCTCGCCTATGCAGAGCAAAGGAGAGTCTCTAAAAAAACGCTCCACTTCATATTCTTTTGAGTAACCGTAACCACCGTGAACTCTCATGGATTCAGTAGAATTTTCAAGAGCGGCCTCAGAAGCAAACAATTTTGCCATGCCAGCCTCCATATCACACCTCTCTCCCCGGTCGTATTTACCAGCCGCTTGTTCTACAAGTAATCTCGCCGCTTCCACTCGAGTAGCCATATCTGCCAATTTTATTTGAATAGACTGGTGCTCGCAAATGGGCTTACCAAAGGTTTTTCTTATTTTTGAGTATTCGACGGCATGATCCAGAGCTGCTTTAGCAAGACCAACTCCTCGAGCAGCGACATTTATCCTACCAAGCTCTAAACCACCAACAGCATGCTTAAAACCTTGGCCTTCTTTTCCTCCCAGAACCCGGTCTTTAGAAATTCGATAATCATCAAAACTTAATGCGACGCTTTCAAGACCCCGATACCCTAGTTTCTTTATTTTACCCTCAACATTAAACCCTTTACCTCGCTCGGCCAGAAACATCGTCATTCCTTTGTGAGCGGGTTGGGCCTTAGGGTCAGTTTTAGTTAAAAGAGCATAAAGTGATCCATGTTGACCATTCGTTATCCACATTTTAGAACCATTGATAATGTAGTCATTCCCATCTCGCGATGCAGTTGTCTTGATACCCTGAAGATCTGTTCCAGCATCAGGTTCGGTTAAGCATAAAACCCCGTGAAGTTCAGCATTTGCTAACCGTCCCAGAAATTGCTTTTTTTGATCTTCTGTTCCAAAACGTAATATGAGTTGACCTAACATCATATGGGTATTTATTATTCCAGCCAGGCTCATCCATGTCTCGCTTAGCCTAGAAATGACTTTCGCATATGAGCTCGCATTCATACCCATTCCACCGTACTCAACAGGGTACATCAAACAAAAGAGTCCCAATTCCTTCATTTGAGCGACTATCTCGGTTGGATATTCATCGTTATGATCGAAATGCTTCACTTGTGGTTGAATATCATTTAGCCATGTATCGATAGCGGAAAGAATTTGTTCATTATCAATACTCGAAAGCTCACTGTGTGCGACAGCCATAATAAATCCTTCTATTGCGTTGTTTGATAAATATACGAATAATATACCATATAATTACAACCTTCTAAAAATTAAATAAAACGAAAAATATGGGTGATGATAAATTTACTTATTTTGCGTATGGTTCCAACCTTCATCCAAGAAGACTTGAGTCTCGAATAGGTACATGCATCCATCTTAAATCAGTAAAAATAAAACAATATAGGCTAGAGTTCGACAAACTTAGCACCGATAGTTCAGCAAAGTGCAACATCGTAGACACAGATCAGAATGACTGCATATACGGAGCGTTATACACCATTACGGCAAGCCAGAAGAGGATCTTAGATCGTTTTGAAGCTGGATATTCGACCATCTGGATAGATATCCAAAACTACGGTAGAAGTTTCACATATAAAGCAGATCCTCCATTCGATAGATTGAGTCTGCCATTTGATTGGTACAAAATTCTAGTGATTATGGGAGCGGCCTATCATGCTTTTCCTACAACGTATTTAAACATGTTAGGATCTGTCAGAGGCAAAATCGATGAAGACAGAAAGAGAGCTGAAGATAATTTAAAAATTTTTTATTAAATACAATAATTTAAATCAATAATTTAATTAATTTTAGAGGAGTTAAAAATGCTTGTTTTACTTACAGCAGATT
>JAYYOR010000038.1:0-16899 GCA_036130055.1 Pseudomonadota bacterium
AGATCAGGAAGTTAATTCTTACCGCTTCGGGAGGACCTTTTCGAACAGTTGCAATCGAAAAATTCAAGTCTATTACGGTTGAGGAGGCTTGTAACCATCCCAATTGGGTAATGGGAAGAAAAATTTCTGTTGACTCTGCGACAATGATGAATAAGGGTTTAGAAATTATAGAAGCCTGCCATCTATACAGCACGCCTTCTGAGAAGGTGGAGGTTGTTGTTCATCCTCAAAGTATTGTCCATTCAATGGTCGAATATGTTGACGGCTCTGTTCTTGCACAGCTAGGTACCCCGGATATGAAGATTCCGATCGCATATGGTCTTGGATGGCCGGATAGGATAGAGTCGGGTTCAGAATTCTTGAACTTTTACAATATTTCGCAATTGAATTTTGAAGAGCCGGATGTTGAAAAATTCAAATGTCTAAATTTGGCCAGAGAAGCGTATCAACAGTCTGGAATTTATCCTACGGTATTGAATGCAGCTAATGAGGTTGCGGTTCAATCGTTTTTGGATAAAAGAGTCTTATTTTCCCATATTCCTGAAATTATAGAAAACGCGCTTCACGAATCTCAATATGAATATGACTCTTCAATAGATTCGATTCTACATGCTGATACTGATTGTCGCAGCAGAATAGAAAAAAAAATAGGTGCCAACAAATGGTCGATTTGATTGCAACTTTAGGTTCCTTTTTATTGGTGATAACAATTATTGTTGTCGTTCATGAGGGTGGGCACTTTGGTGCTGCGAGAATTTGCGGAGTAAAAGTCCTTTCCTTTTCGATCGGTTTCGGAAAGAAATTGTTAAGTATTAGAAGAGGAGAAACCGTCTTCTCCCTTTCAGCTATTCCCTTGGGCGGATACGTCCAGATGCTGGAAATGAAAGAAAAGTCTGAGGACGATAAGCTTGAAGAATGTTTCGAGTCTAAATCGCTGTTTGCCAAATCGTTTATAATTGCAGCAGGGCCATTAGCGAATTTTATTTTAGCTGGCCTGGTTTATTGGATTGTGTTTTTATTGGGCAGTATCGGCCCCATTCCTTATATTGGAAATATTTCGAACGATTCGATTGCTCACCGTTCCGGGTTTAATTCGGGAGACCAGATTTTAAAAATAAATACGCGTCAAGTAGAAACCTGGGAAGCTGTACATCGAGGATTAATTATTGAGCTTTTAACAAATAAACCTATTGATTTTTTTGTCCAGAAATCCGATGGCAGTCAAAAAAAGTATCGTGTTTTGCCCGATCAATTCAATTTGAATCTTTTAGAGGAGAAAGGACCCCTCACCCAAATAGGTTTGACTCCCAAGCCGATTAATTTGCCAACAACTATCTCGAAGGTTGTAAAGAACAGCCCGGCATATGAAGGAGGTCTTGTTGCTGGAGATAAGATTATTTCTATTGAAAGCACTTTTGTCGAAGGCTGGAACGATATAGTCGAGGTCATAAGACTAAGCCCAGGAAAACCTCTTTTGTTTGTGGTAGAACGTGGGGACCAAATGTTTGAGACCTCCATAACTCCAGAAATTATCCTAAAAGGAGAACAGAAGTTCGGTCGACTCGGAATACAGGCAGACTATACATCAACTTATTCAATCCAACGTTATGGTGTTCTAGAGGCCTTGGGCCTAGCTTTGACGCAGACAATAGATATGACCCTTCTTACTTTTCGTTCATTAGTAAAATTAGTGACTCTAGAACTTTCACTAAAAAACTTGAGCGGTCCGATAACTATAGCCGATTATGCTGGAAAGTCTATGGAAAGCGGACTTAATTCCTTTCTAAGCTTTCTAGCCCTAATCAGTATCAGTATTGGGATTATCAATTTACTGCCAATACCAATGCTTGATGGAGGACATTTATTGTATAATCTGATTGAATTTCTAAGAGGGAAGAAACTTTCTGACGGTTTTTATGAAACATCTCAGAAAATAGGTTTAGCGGTTTTATTGAGTCTTTTTTTTGTAGCTATTTATAATGATATTTTCAGGATTGTTAATTGATTATGACAGACAAACCTTTTAAATCTTTGATACTCAGTTTAGTTTTCACCCTAATGGTTGGGTCTGCATGGGGCGAATCTTTCATAGTCGATGACATCAGGATACGTGGTCTAAAACAAATTACTCCTGGAATGATTTTTAATTTCCTTCCTATAGGCATAGGGGACCAACTTGATGAAGTAAATATAAGGAAAGCGGTTCGGGCTTTATTTAAAACAGGATACTTTGAAGATGTTAAATTGGAACGTGATGGTAATACGCTTGTTGTGACTCTGATTGAGAGGCCTACTATGGCTATGATTAATTTGGTTGGTAATAAAGCTGTAAAAACTGAAGATCTCGAGAAGGGCCTTGATGAGGCAGGTTTTTCCGAAGGTCAGGTTTTTAATGAAGGGAAGTTAGAAAAAGTAATTCAAGAATTGCGGCGGCAATATTATGCAAACGGAAAATATGGAGTTGAGATTAATTATCAACTTGATCCAATTGGAGACGATGCTGTCGAACTTACCCTTGAGTTTACAGAAGGGGAAGCTGCAACAATTAAACAAATTAAAATTATCGGGAACGCTGTTTACTCTGATGAGGAGATTATTGAATCTTTTAAATTAACAACAGGAAACTGGCTTAGTTGGTTTAAGAAAGATAATCAGTATTCTAGACAGAAACTTCAAGGTGATTTAGAGACATTAAGATCTTATTATCAAAATTATGGATATATGAACTTTACAATTAACTCCACCCAAGTTTCTATAAGCCCTGATAAAGAAAGTGTTTATGTTACCATCAATATTACCGAGGGTGATGCTTATAGAATAAGCTCAGTTAAGTTGGCTGGCGATTTAATCGTTCCTCCAGAAGAAATCTACCCAGTGGTATTTACCAGAAAAGGCGATATTTTCTCTCGGAATTCAATGGAAGGAACGAGCAAAGCAATTACAGAGTTGTTAGGACAAGAAGGCTATGCTTTCGCTAACGTTAACCCCATTCCCGAATTAGATGAAGAAAATAAAACAGCATCTTTGACGTATTACGTAGATCCAGGACAAAGAGTCTATGTAAGAAGGGTAAATTTTTTTGGCAATAGCAAAACTCGCGACGAGGTCCTCAGAAGAGAAATGAGGCAAATGGAAGGGGGTTGGATTTCTACAACAAAGGTTGAACGTTCAAAAGTGCGTTTACAGAGGACAGGTTTTTTTGAAACCGTTGAAGTCGCAAATGTTGAGGTTCCGGGCACAACAGATCAGGTTGATGTGAATTTTCGAGTAAAAGAAATGCCGTCGGGCAATTTAATGGTAGGAGCAGGATTTTCTCAAGGAGGAGGGCTGTTGTTCAATACTAGGGTCAGCCAAAATAATTTTCTGGGTAGTGGAAAAATGTTAAGCTTTTCATTCAACAATAGCGAGATAAATAAATCTTTTTCCCTCGGCTACTATAACCCTTATGCCACAATTGATGGTGTTGCTCGCGGGTTCACTTTAGGATACCAAGAAATTGATTCTGGTCGGCGAGATGTATCACGATACGATCAAGAAAATCTGAGCTTTGGAGTTAGATTTGGACTTCCAATTACTGAATATAATTTTTTCAACACTGCGTTTACCTGGGAAAGGCAAGAAATAAAAACAACTGCAAGCTTGTTAGATATTCGAATCCTAGCCTTTTTGCTCCGCGAGGGAGCGGAATACGACAACTTTAATTGGACGACATCTATAGGTCGAGATACCCGTAATTCTCGAATTTTTCCCGATGCGGGTCGTCTACAAATGTTATCTACCGAGGTAGCTCTACCTGTAGGAGACTTAAAATACTGGAAAGTGGACTATGATCATCGCTATTATTTCAGGCTTCCTTTTCGGAAAAGATGGACTTTAATACTTAAGAATAAAATTGGTTATGGTGATAGTTACGGTTCAACCCAAGAATTACCATTTTTCAGAAATTTTTTTGCGGGGGGGCCAAGAACAGTTCGCGGTTACGGTGAATCATCGCTCGGACCGGAAGATTTCTTTGGGCGTGCCCTTGGTGGGAATATTTTATTAACAGCAAATGCTGAAGTAATAGTCCCGGTTCCGTTATTAGAAGACGTGAAGTCGGCAAGAGTCTCTGTTTTTTATGATGCTGGGAACGTTTTTGCATCTGATGACTCTTTCGCGTTATCGGAGCTTCGGATGGCTGTAGGTGTTGCTGGTATTTGGATGTCTCCTATGGGGTTGCTGTCTGTAAGCTATTCAAATCCGTTCAATGACCAACTTGGTGATGAGATAGAAAAATTCCAATTTAATTTTGGTACACAATTTTAAAATTAAGATTAAATTCCTTGATAATTTCGGTTACTATTTAGTCTTATAAATTAAAAATTTTTACAAGGGGAAGAATAAGTGCATTCAATAAGTAAGAAAAATAAATATTTGATAAAGATTGGATTTATATTGCTTTTTATTTCTTCTGCTTCACTAGCTGAGGAATATAAGATTGGGGTTGTGAATGTCCAGAGTATTTTGGCTTCGATCCCTCAAACTGAAGCAGCCACTAAGAAGTTAGAGAAAGAATTTGGTCCAAGGGACCGGTCAATTGCTAAGGACAATAAAGCCTTAGAAAAACTTGCAGAAAAATTAAAAAAAGATGGAGCCATAATGAGTGAGTCCGAGCGGACAAAAATAGAAAGGGACATTCAGACCCGGCAACGAGACCTTAAAAGGCGTGCTCAGGAGTTTCAAGAAGATTTAAATTTCAGAAGAAACGAAGAGATGCAAGAAATACAGAAGAAGATTGCGGATGTTGTCCGGGCTTATGCAAAGGAAAACAAATTTGATATGGTTTTAGTAAATGGTGCGGTTTATTTTTCAGAAAGAGTCGATCTAACAAAAACGATCGTGGAACGAATGAGTAAGTCAGCAAATTAGTTTTAGCCTAAAAGAAACCAATGGCTGGCTTATGACAGAAAAAATAATAAGTGCCATCCCTCACAGATACCCATTCCTATTAATCGATAGGATAATCGGCTGTGTTCCGGGTAACTCTATTACCGTTTTAAAAAACGTTTCATATAATGAACCTTTTTTCGAAGGACATTTTCCAGGGAAACCAATTATGCCGGGTGTTTTAATTGTTGAAGCAATGGCCCAAGCTTGTGGGGTGTTAATAGCTCGTTCTCTAGAAGAAACAACAGAAACCGGTTTTTTCTATCTAGCAGGTGTAGATAAGGCTAGATTTCGAAAAGCTGTTCTGCCAGGTGATCAGTTAATTATAGAAATTAACTTAATTAAGCGCTTAAAAGATATCTATAAATTCGAAGCGAAAGCAAGGGTAAGTCCAGATTTAGTATGCTCAGCAGTAGTGACAACAACAGGTAAAACGAGGTAAAAACGGGCGATGATACATCCTACAGCACTTGTTGATCCAAAAGCTGAGTTAGGTGCTAATGTTTCAGTGGGACCTTGGACTCAAATCACTGGTGAAGTTGTGCTTGGTGATAATACAAGTGTGGGGGCAAATTGCATTATAAACGGCCCAACTGTATTAGGTTCTGAAAACATGATACATCCCTTTTCTTCGATCGGAACCGATCCGCAAGATAAAAAATACAAATTATCCGATGAGTCAAAATTAGTCATAGGAAATAATAATACAATAAGGGAATACAGCAGTATAAATAGGGGAACTGAACAGGGAGGAGGGATAACACGTGTCGGTAATAATAATCTGATAATGGCGTACTGCCACATTGCCCATGATTGTCAAATTGGAAATTTTGTTATTTTTTCAAATAATACCACCTTGGCTGGTCATGTCATTGTAGGGGACCATGTTACGCTTGGAGGTTTTACCGGAATCCACCAATTTTGTCATCTTGGAGAGGGATGTTTTTCCGCCATATCTTCCATTGTAACAAAAGATATTCCACCTTTTATAATGATAAAAGGAAATCCGGCATCGCCCAGATGTATAAATAAAATAGGGTTGCAGCGAAGGGGGTATTCGCAAGATGAAATGAATTCTTTGCGTAAATGTTTTAGGATTTTATATCTTCAGGGTAATTCACTAGATAAAGCGATACAAAAGATAGACCATGAAATTGATAAACACAAAGCAGTTCAGAAGTTTAGAGATTTTGTAATAGAAAGCGATAGAGGCATTGCTCGTTGACAACCGGTTTTTTTTATGGGACTTACTGATTCGGACTTATTTTAGCTTATGTCTAATCGTACTTTGAAGGTTGGTATAGTGGCCGCCGAAAAATCGGGTGATAATTTAGCTGCGAACTTAATAGGTTCCTTTCGGACCAATAATGATATTCAATTTTTCGGTGTAGTAGGCCCAAGAATGCGGGAGGTAGGTTGTACGCCGGTTGGTGATATAGAAAGTTTATCAGTCATGGGTTTTAAAGATGTAATTAAAAGTTTCCCACGCCTCATGTATTTTAAATATATGGTATGTAAAAAGCTTCTTAAGCATGATATCGATCTCTTTATTGGAGTTGATGCTCCTTCTTTCAATTTGCCCTTAGCATCGAAGCTGAAGTCTAAGAAATCAAGCTTGCAAGTTGTACAATATGTAGCTCCCCAACTTTGGGCGTGGCGACCGAATAGAGTAACAAATTTGAAAAAGCTAATTGATCATCTGTTCGTTTTATTCCCGTTTGAGGAAGAATATTTTTCTAAGTTAAGTGTCAAATCTGAGTTTGTTGGACATCCCGTAGCCGAAAAAATTTCCGCAATTAAAAAAAGAGAAACACGTGAAAATCTATTAGAACTCCGAGAGTTAAATGTAGCATTGCTTCCAGGTAGTCGTAGGGAGGAGATAAGAATTCACGCTCCAATATTTTTTGAATCAATTCAGATTTTAAAGCATATGATTGACAAAAAAATTCATATAAATATCGCAGCTAGCGATGATGATGCTGCCAAACATCTTAAACAATTGGCAGAAAAATATGAGATCACACCGCTTTTTTATGTCGATAATAGTCTTGATTGCATGTCAGAATCAGATTTTGCGATAGTGTCATCGGGGACTGCATCGCTTGAGGCCTTTTTAAGTTTAAAACCAATGGTGGTAGCCTATAAAACGAATAGATTAAATTATTATCTGTATAAAAAGCTGATAAATATAGAACATATTTCTTTGCCAAATATCCTGACGAATTCAAACCTTGTTCCTGAATTAATTCAATCTGAATTGACAGCTAATTCTATCGCAAAGGAGCTAATGTTATGGATGATTGATGAAGAGCGTGTAAACTCTTTTCGCGAGGCTGGTACAAATTTTCAATCTATTTTAGCTAGCCGCGATGGTCAAAAAATAGAACATAGAATTTCTCTATTATTAAACAGACTTTAAGATTTAAATGAAAGATGAGATTATCATTGGTGTTGATGAAGTTGGCCGAGGCTGCTTAGCAGGACCAGTTCTTGCCGCAGCCGTTGCAATACCTCAAGGAACGACTCTTAGGTTCAAGGATTCTAAGAAGCAGACAGAGAAAGCAAGACAGTTGAATTATGAATTAATAAAGAAATACGCAATTTCCGTTCGACTGGGAGCTGCATCACCTTCAGAGATTGATAGTATGAATATTTTACGTGCGACAATGTTAGCAATGAAAAGAGCTATTGAAAAGTTGGATTATAAAGATAAAACTGTTTTGGTAGATGGACCTCATTTACCGACTATAGATAGTTGTAATCTAAAAGCCGTGATAAAAGGAGACCAAAAATATAGCGAGATTGCGGCTGCTTCTATAGTTGCCAAAGTGGTCCGCGATTACTTGATGGTGAGATTATCAAGAGCTCACCCAAATTATCTATTCGAAAACCACAAGGGTTACCCAACTAAAGATCATATCGCTGCGATCAATAATTATGGTATTTTGCCAGTTCATAGAAAAACCTTCCGCCCAGTATTTAAGTTTCTTAAGCAGAAAAGTCAATTATGAAAGACTCGTATATCCATCTTAATGTGCATACTGAATATTCAATTGCCGACGGAATAATAAAAATCCCACAATTAGTTGAAAGATGTAAAAAACAAAACTTTTCGGCCGTAGCGGTCACGGATTTAAATAACCTTTTTTCTGCTATTAAATTTAATCGAGAGGCAAAAAAAGCGGGTATCAAACCTATTATAGGTTCCGAAGTCACGATAATGCCATCGGATACTAATCTTTTGCCGTTTAACGTTATTTTTTTATGTAAAAACAAGTTTGGTTATAAGAACTTGTGTGAAATCTTAACACTCTGCCAGCAACGAAAAGAAGACCAGGTTGGCGTGACAGAGACAGAGATATCTAGGTCGATAATGGAAGGAATAATAGTTATATCCGGAGATCAATTTGGTGATATTGGTCAAGCTATACTTAAAAAAGACATGGAATTTGCGAAAAAGCGTCTGAATTGGTGGGAAAGTTTAGTTGGGGATAACTTTTTTTGCCAGATAAGCAAACTAAACAAATCAGATGAATTGCAATACCTCAATGGATTAGCCGAATTATCAAAATCAACTCCAATAAGACCAATCGCAACGAATCAGGTTCGTTTTTTAGAAAAAAAAGAATTTATCGTCCATGAGGCAAGAGTTTGTATTCAACAAGGTGTAACTCTTGAGGATAGCCGACGCATAAAATCTCATTGTGAAGAACAATTTTTCTGTACCGAGAGTCAAATGAAGAAAAAATTTCGTGGATTAGAGGTCGCGTTGATTAATTCGGTAAAAGTTGCCACAAAATGTAACTTTGATTTTGAAGAAAAAGTTAATTTATTACCTTTATTCCCGATTTCTTCCAATATTAACGAAGCCGACTTTTTGAGAGAGCAAGCCTTAGAAGGTTTGAATCTACGTCTGAAAGATATTACGGAAGATAACGAAGAAGGTAAGCAAAGAAGGCTTGATTCTTACAAAGAAAGGATGGAGCAAGAGCTAAAAGTGATAGTAGAAATGGGTTTTTCTGGATATTTTTTGATAGTCGCAGATTTTATTAAGTGGGCCAAGGAACAGAGAATTCCGGTTGGTCCGGGAAGAGGGTCTGGTGCTGGTTCATTAGTTGCTTATCTGCTATCAATTACGGAACTAGATCCATTGAGATATGATCTGTTGTTCGAACGATTTTTAAACCCAGAAAGAATCTCTATGCCAGACTTTGATATTGATTTTTGTATGGATCGGAGGGATGAAGTAATTGATTATGTAGGCAAAAGGTATGGTGCGGATCGTGTCGCTCAAATAATTACTTTTGGCAAAATGGCCGCAAAAGCCGTTATAAGAGACGTGGGTAGAGTTTTGGGGCTGCCTTATCCGCAAGTAGATCAAGTTGCTAAGCTCGTTCCTAATGATATCGGGATAACATTATCTGGTGTTTTAAATAACAAACAGAGTGATTTGTCCATACGTTGCAAAGAAGACGCAGATATAAAGAATTTACTTGGTTTGGCGCTAAAGTTGGAAGGTACTGTAAGAAATGCCGGTAAACATGCTGGAGGTTTGGTTATAGCTCCAGAACCTTTAGTTAACTATATGCCATTGTATTCAGATAAAGACACGGATGGAATGTTAACTCAATTTGATATGGGAGACGTTGAGGCGATAGGTTTAGTAAAATTTGACTTATTAGGTTTGCGTACTTTGACAATTGTTGATTGGGCCGTAGACTCAATAAAATCAATGGGTAAAGGTCGGGATCTTAACGATATAAATAGAATTACACTAAATGATAGTAAAACCTATAAAACTATTCGAGATGGAAAAACTACGTCGATTTTTCAGTTGGAATCAAGAGGTATGAGAGAGTTAATTTCCAGGCTCAAGCCAGATAAATTTGAAGACTTGGTCGCATTAGTAGCGCTGTTTCGGCCGGGTCCTTTAGATTCTGGAATGGTTGATGATTTCATTGCGGTTAAATTAGGTCGACCTGCAAAATATCTGCATCCAAACTTAGAGCGCTCCCTTAAATCGACCTACGGTGTAATTTTATATCAGGAACAGGTTATGGAGATCGCTCGCTCCTTATCAGGATACACATTGGGTTCTGCAGATATTTTACGCAGGGCGATGGGCAAAAAGAAACCGGAAGAAATGGCTTCACAGCGAACTACTTTTGTCAGTGGCGCAGTGGCAAGAAACATACCTGAAAAGATTGCTCTTGATATCTTTGCTTTAATTGAAAAATTTGCTGGGTATGGTTTTAATAAATCTCACTCCGCCGCTTACGCATTGATTGCTTATCAAACCGCATGGCTGAAATCGAACTATCCTTCATCGTTTATGGCTTCAGTCTTATCCTCTGATATGGACAACACGGATAAAGTTGTTTTAAACATAAGAGAGTGTAATCGTTTAGAGATTGAAGTTTTACCGCCAGACATAAATAAAAGCGATTTTAAGTTTAGAGCTATTAACGATAGCCAAATAAGGTATGGCATGGGTGCGATAAAAGGCTTAGGTAGAAATATGATAGAGGCTATCATCAATGAAAGAACCAAAAAAGATTTTGTCTCTGCAAGTGAAATATGTCAACGCGTCACTTCTCAAAAGTTAAATAAACGAATATTTGAAATTATAGTAAAGTCAGGATTACTTGATTCTTTTGGGTTAGAAAGAGGAGCTTTATTAAGTCAAATTGAGACTATTCTGAAAATAGCAGACCAGGAAAGAATCTCGATTGAACATGGCCAAGCTGACCTATTCGGCTTAGATTTAGGTCAAACCTCGCAAATAGAAATAAAAGATACTTGCAATGCAGTTTTGCCCCAAAAATGGACAAATTTAGAGATTTTAAAAGCAGAAAAAGACGTTTTGGGCTGTTTTCTGTCCGGCCACCCACTTGATGAAAATTTAAAAGTTGTAAAGAGTATCAGTAATCATACAATCTCTGATTTAGGACCTGGACGTTCTCGTTTAGTTGGTTTAATTCTATCTTTTCGTGTCATAGACACACGTAGGGGGAGGTTAGCTCTGATTGAATTGGACGACAAGACGGGTAGCTTAGAAGTTGTGATGAATGATGATATTTTTAACAAATATATTGATAGCGTAATAATTGATGATGTTGTTGTTGTGGAAGGGGCTGTAAGTAAAAATGAAACAACCGGTTTTTTCTCTTTAAAAGCTTCTTATATTGGGGGTATAGATAATTATCTAGAAAAATTTGCTTATAAACTTTCGATTAGTGTTCCCGAGAAATCGCTAGATAAGGGGTTTGTAGCAAAATTAAAAAAAATACTTTTAAAAAGTGAATCTGGTGGAACCAGAGTAAATCTTGATATTATTTCCCAAAATAGTAAGGCAAGATTCGATTTTGGAGCTGAATGGAGTATTAAAATGAATACAAGAGCAGTCGCAGATTTGAATACCCTGCTCTCAAGCGATAATATAAGCATCTCGTATAAGAGTAGCCACAACCTCTAAGTAAAGAAATGATTATGACTAGGGAAAACGGAGAAAATATTCAGGTTTCAAAATTTAGCGCAGTAGATTTTGAAAGACCGATCGAAGAAATTAACGAAAAAATAGAGGAGCTTCGTCTGGTCGAACACGGATCAGAGCTTGATCTAGCAGATGAAATAAAAAAATTAGAATTGAACTCTCGGCAACTCACCAAAGACATATTCAGTAAGTTGTCGGCCTGGCAAATTTCAAAGCTAGCAAGACATCCTCGAAGACCTTATTCTCTTGACTATCTTGAAAAAATTTGCCCCAATTTTATAGAGTTACATGGAGATAGACATTTTGCAGATGATCCCGCAATTATTGCGGGTATGGGTACGATTGGCAATTTCAAACTTGTTTTTTTAGGACATCAAAAAGGAAGAACAACTAAATCTAATATAGCTCGAAACTTTGGTATGCCTAGACCGGAGGGTTATAGAAAAGCACAGCGTATTATGTTGTTAGCAGAAAGATTTAATTTGCCTATAGTAACTTTCATAGATACACCCGGCGCTTATCCAGGAATTGATGCCGAGGAAAGAGGGCAAAGCGAGGCGATAGCTTCTAATTTAAGAGTGATGTCTGGACTAAAAGTTCCGATTATTAGTTTTGTAACTGGAGAAGGGGGTTCAGGTGGAGCTTTAGCAATCGGGGTAAGTAATAAGGTTTTTATGTTAGAGTATTCTGTCTATTCTGTTATCTCACCTGAGGGCTGCGCTTCCATACTTTGGAAAAAGCAAGACGCCGCCCAAGAAGCTGCTAATGCGATGAATATTACAGCAAAACAATTATTAGAACTTAAGGTTATTGATGGTGTAATTAAGGAGCCATTAGGTGGCGCGCACAGAGACCTTGAAGCAATGTCAAATAGCCTTAAAGCCAAGATAACCGAAGAGTTAAGTATATTGTGCGAGCTTGATAAGGAATCTTTAGTTAGACAAAGAAGAGATAAATTTGCCAACATCGGGCAGTTTATGAGCAAATAAAAAAAGCGTGCGAACAAGACAAATAAGTAATCTAGTCGAAAAGGCTATCTTAGAAATTATTGAACGGTACTCAATAAAAGAAATTCATATTTGTTTGAGTGGAGGTATGGACTCGGTTTGTCTTCTTGAAGTTATGACAGAGTTAACCCTACCTAATTCAATCTCTTTGGAAGTGGTACATTTCAATCATCGTTTATCGGAATATGGAAATAAGGCGGAAAGATTTTGTAAAAAAATTTCTGCTGAAAAAAATCTCAGGTTTTCGCCCTTTCAAGCGCCAGAAGATTTACAACCAACCAACAACCTCGAGGAATGGGCTAGAGGGGTGCGTTATGACTGTATTTCACGGAATCTCAAGAAATCTTCTCTGGCTGTAACAGCGCATCATTCCAAAGATCAAACAGAAACGATAATTCAACGAATTCTTCGTGGATCAGGTCCTTACGGTCTGACAGGAATGACTCCTTTGCGCAAACTTGGCGACGGTTGGCTCTTTCGGCCCTTTTTGGGTATCGATAAAGAAGAATTAATAAAATTTTCGACGATTCGAAAATTGAAATGGACTGAAGACCCAATGAATCAGGAGCTCCGTTTTTCGAGAAATAGGATCCGCCATGTAATAATTCCAGAGCTGGACACCCTTTCTAATAGATTAGATAAGAATCTACAAAAAATGGCAAGAATACAAAACGATATAGTTCGTTATATTGAATTTTTGACAGAAAAAGCTGTAATAGAAAATCTAGAAGATAAAAGAAGAGTTCCTTTATCATTACTAGAGAAGGTTGACGAAAGAATAAAAATATTTGTTTTGCATGCAATTTTGAGACGGTTTGGAATTTTTAAGATTAGTCAAAAAACACTAGAGGAGATATTAAGACAGATTAATCAAGCGAGTCGAGCCAAATCGCCTAGTTTTGAGATTGGTGATCGTGTTATTAAATTGCATAGGAATTCTCTTTTTGTTTTAAAGAACTGCATTGACTATAACTACAGGCCCAAGCCCTCTTTATGGAAAATTACTGATCCTAAGGAATTTTCATGGGGTACATTGAAATGCTTAAATAGCCAAGACGATACTATCTTAAATAGCAATAAGCACTTAATTATTAAATTTAGAAATAATGGTGATACAATAAGCGAGGCAGGACGCTCCAGCAAAAAATTAAAGAAAATTTTTCAAGAGTTATCAGTGCCCCCCTGGGAGCGTTACCTTATCCCGATAATTTATGAGTCAAATGAGATTATAGCGTTAGGTGGTTACACCATGGCTTTCTATTCGAGAAGTAACGAGCATAAGAAACAGATAATCTTTGATTGGAA
This sequence comes from Pseudomonadota bacterium, assembly GCA_036130055.1. GTDB lineage: Bacteria > Pseudomonadota > Gammaproteobacteria > TMED69. The sequence goes on from JAYYOR010000038.1 coordinate 13,732, forward strand.
AATTTATCATTCTATTTTATGACTATTCAGAAATCCTAACTTTAGTGCCGATGCGAATAAATTTTTTTAGCTCCTCAATTTCGTGATTTTCGACTGCTATACAACCTTCAGTCCAATTGATATTTTTATGGATAAGTAGTTTTTGTCTTGTTTGTTTTCCAATGCCATGTATTCCTATTGCACCACCAAGCCTGGTATTTTGTGGAGGGGTTTTTTTATGTTCAGAAGCATGTTTTATCGCTTTAAATTGGCTTAGTGTAATGATTTTTCGTTTATAACCATGATACCCATCTTTTAAATTTGGATAATTGATACCAAAAAAGTAATGAAACTTATTGCTATTCTTTAGTCTTGTAACGTAATACACGCCGATTGGGGTTTTTTTGTCTCCAACCATTCGTTTGTCACCAGCGCCGCCTCGCCCAACTGATATTGAAAAACGTTTAACGATTTTGTTTTCCCTTATAATTTTTAAAGAATTTGAACTTTTGGTTACATGAATCTCATAAGTTGAAGCATGCAAATTTTGGCAAACAAAAGCCATAACTAAAAGGACACTGTATTTTAAATAAACAAGAAGCAATATTTTTGACTTATTCATAATATGGTTATTGTTTTTATTTTGCGCCTAATTTACTATTGGTATGAACATTAAGGTAATGACCGTGGGACAAAAGTATACCAATATTGCAATATTTTTTCATTGGGTTACCGCCATATTCATTATGGGTTTATTTCCATTAGGTTGGTACATGGTTGATTTGGAAGGGGCGGATAAGGGATATTATTACGGATTACATAAGTCGCTTGGTTTAACAATATACACTCTTATCTTGATGCGAATTTTTTGGCGTGTAAAAAACAAACCACCCGCACTCCCAAACGAATTCAATTTGTTTCATAAGCGAGCATCACATCTGGTTCATAGAATGTTTTATTCATTTTTAGTATTGATGCCGGTTGCTGGTTATCTATCTTCATCATTTAGTGGTTATAAGACTAAATGGTTTGGCATCGAAATATATTATTGGGGTTGGAAAGATGAAGCCCTAAACTCTGTTTTTTCGCAGATACATGTGTTTTGTGGATACATTTTAATTCTACTGGTAATCCTACATGTAGGGGCAGTTATTTTTCATTTTTTATCGAAAAAGATTAATTTAATTTCAAGGATGTGGTTTCATAATAACATTAATGTTTAAAAAAAAGGATTAATAATGAATGATGCAAACCTCGAAAAAGTCGAAGCGGCAACCTACAGAAAGATAATTGCATTCTTAAGAGACGCTAAAGATGTACAAAATATAGACCTTATGAATTTAGCTGGCTTTTGTCGCAATTGTATTTCTAAGTGGTATATGGCTTCAGCCGAAGAAGAAGGGATAGAAATTAACTACGACGAAGCTCGGGAAGCAGTTTACGGCATGACTTATGCTGAGTGGAAAGACAAATACCAAAAGTAGAACTATATCAAGGTATAAAGGTCATCACCCCCCATGGGAACTGACCGACTTTAACGGTTGTCTTGACAGACTGGTTGTCGGTATCAATTACTGAAATTTGGTGGTCTAACCCGTCAGTGGTAAACAGATATTGACCAGAGGTTGAAAGTGCGAGACCCCAAACCCTCCTACCAACTCCAATCGTGTTGATCACCTCCATTTTATCGCTATCAATTACATAAATCATATTTGCTCGACCCCCCGCGACATATAGCGTTTTACCATCTCCTCCAAGTATTATATCTTTTGGTTTTGCCATTTCATTTGGTAACGATAGTTTGTCTGCGATAGAACCATCTGATACTTGTATTTTGTAAATTTCCCCACTAATTTCCGACGTCACAAAAACAAATTTTCCCTTACGACTGAAACAAGATGCTCTAGGTCGAGAGCCCACGAGTACATTTTTAGTGATTGTGTAGTCTGAATTTGAGATAAAGTGTGCCATATTAGAGGATTCGCTGGTTACAACTATCGTGCTACCATCGGGTGAAATTGAAACTCCTTCTGGTTCGATTCCGACTTTAATTTTTGCGACCATATTCCCGCTTTTGGGATCAATTACTGAAGCTTCAGCGACCTCCTCATTAGAAATAAATATTAAACCGTTCTGATGAACAGCAAAGGACTCAGGATCATCGCCGCTATAAAAATTTCTTGTTACTTCTAAAGTTTTTGGGTCAATTACTTTAATTTTATTTTCCCCACTTACTGCCACGTAAATTTCGGAATTATCAGGTGACAACCCTAAACCTCTTGGACGATCGCCAATCTCAATAGTTTTAACGATTTGAAATGACTCTATATCTACTATAGATACCGTGTCACTTTTTTCATTTGTGACGATAATATATTCTAGGCTTTCGGCAAATGAGATTTTACATATAGAAAATGTAGTAAATATTAAGAAAAGTAACTTTATTTGACGCATCTGTTCCCTCCAATAGAGTCTAGTCCACCATATAACTCGTTTTTAAATTTAGGAATTTCTTCGACCACCTTATCATTTTGGACTACGAACAAAGGTTGTCTTAGTTGTCCATCCGACCGAAAAGATAATTTTCGACCCTTTTGTCCATCAAAGCTTATATTATTTTTCAAATCAAAGATTAAATTATCCAGATTTTTTTTCCTTATAAATAATTCGGCTATAATTTTTATACTTACCCATCCAAACCAAGCTTCATCTGACATTGGTTCATTGTATTTATTAAAAAAACGGTTATTTAATTGAAGGGCGGCATATTTTCGAAAATTATGCTGCCATGCTTGCAGAATACCCTCCTCAGTTTTTAAACGTTTTGCGTCGTTGAGCATGGCTCTGCTTGGTATGATATGAAAGACATTATCTGAGCATTCTTGCCGTAAGATATCAGCATCGTCAGAAAGATTTAAGATTGGTAGGCCTGGAAATTTTTTGATTAGCAACTGCAACTGAGATTTTTTATAATCGGTTACTATAATGTTTAATTGTTTGATTTTAGATAACTCGGAATCAGTAGGATTTTTCAAAATTTTATAGTGTAGATTGAGGAACTTTCCTTGAAGCGTCGCTTCGAAAAAACCGAGTTGCACGCCATCGTATTCTTTTGATGACGTATCTCCAAAAAAAACAATATTAACTTTCCTATCGGCATGAGCCGTTTGCGTATTTACAATAAGAATT
>JAYYOR010000039.1:0-21471 GCA_036130055.1 Pseudomonadota bacterium
ATGTATAAATTTTATGATACCGATTGATTGACCATCTAATTAAAATATACAGGAAAAATTAATATCCTAAACTTAATTATTTCAATTATAACGAAAATTATTGTTTTTATGCATTATCTATTCCAAATCTATCTAAAATAACTGGACTTGCTTTTAGTGTTTTGCATAACAAATTCTCGAGTGTAAACGAAAATAAAGAAAATAAATTTACGTTTTCAATCAGAGCAACTAAAAGATACGGTTTCCCCCTTGATTGGCTAGATCGATTTTTCAACTTATATTATTCTTGAACTTTAAGATTTTTATGATACTCTCGCTCAGAGAGCTCGTAGAATAGTTATGCTCTTTAAGGTAAGGTTTTAACAATGACAACACAACCAAACTTTTTTGATATCTCAAACCCTCTGTGGAAAAGGATTCCATCGGGCAACTCCTTTGACTACCCTATTGACTATTGGATGCTAATTTTAGGCCATGACCTTGAAGCGGGGCGTATCGATTTCCTGACACGCTGGGCCCCGGATAGTTATTGTCATTATCATAGGCATCTAGGTGAGACCACGAGCGTAGTGATTCAAGGAGAGCATCATCAGCACTGCGAGAGCCCTAAAGAAACATATACAAAGGTAAGGCGTCCAGGTAGCGTGTCATGTGCTCCTGCGGGGGATTACCACATGGAAAAGGGCGGTCCGGATGGTTCTTTGCTCTTTTTTAGCATGCAATGTAAAAATGAGTATGCGTTTGAAATACTTGATAAATGTGGCGCTGTCATTTCGGCCTTAAAATGCGCTGATTTCGTCGCGGGTACTTATTAGTCGTTTCACCACTCTTATGAGCTTCGAAACGATAATTGTAAATAAAAAAGAAAAAATTACTCGCATTATCCTTAATAGACCTAATTCACTCAATGCAATCAAGCCCAAGATGCATGATGAACTTCAGATGGCTTTTGATGACTTTGCCGGCGACTCTAGTCAATGGTTGGCGGTTTTAGAGGGGGCAGGGCACAAAGCTTTTTGCGCTGGTAGCGACCTCAAGGAAATGGCGCGTTCTGAAGGTCACAAAAAACCTTATCCGACTTCTGGTTATGGCGGGTTAGTTGAAAGATATGACTTGTTCAAGCCTGTATTAGCGGCCGTTGATGGCTATGCCGTAGGCGGCGGTTTTGAGTTAGCTCTTGCGTGCGATTTAATTATTGCGACTACTCGTTCGACTTTTGGATTACCCGAGCCACTTATAGGAGCTGTTGCTGTTGGAGGTGGGGTCCATCGATTATCTAGACAAATTGGGCTAAAACAAGCTATGGGCTTGATTCTTAGTGGTAGAAATATTCCAGCTAAACAAGCTTTCGATTTGGGTGTAATTACTGAACTAGTCGAGCCAGAACACCTTGAAGATTCAATTCAGCAATGGTGCACTGATATTCTTAGATGTGCGCCTTTAGCCGTACAAGCCTCAAAAGAAGCCGCTATGAAAGGGTTAGATGAAAAGGATTTGAAATCTGCGATAAGTTCACAAGAATCTTACTCAATTTTTTCTAAGATGCAAAATTCGAATGATCGTATTGAAGGACCGAAGGCATTTTCTGAGAAGAGGCCACCCAGGTGGTCGGGAGATTAAAGCGCCCCTTAAAGTTTAAAAGGAAGTCGCTAGATTGTTCGGCCTCAAACCTTTGCGCAGTCGGTTTATATTGTTAGCAACTTCCTGCGATATTCCGTCCAAACTTAAATCAGTTGCTCCACCGATATGGGGTGTCGCAATGACATTGTAATTGAATAGTTTGTCATTTGGATCAAAAGGCTCAGACCAAAATACATCAAGTGCTGCGCCAGCTATCATTTTTCTCTCCAATGCGAATAAAAGAGCCTTGTAACTTACCGTTTTACCTCTTGACACATTTATAAAGAAGGCGCTCTTTTTCATTAATTTAAATAGGTTTTCGTCTATCAGATTGTAGTTTTTCCTGCCACCAGAGACCGTCACGATCACAAAATCAGCGGTTCCTATTATTTCAGGCAATTGATCGAAGGTTATTCCTATATCTGGTTTTTGAATTGTAGCCGTTAAACTTTCTTGGCTACTAAACACCCCAATCGTTTTAGCGTCGAATCCGTTTAATCTTTTATGGAGAGCTTTTCCAATATCACCATATCCGATTATTGCAACGGTGCTTTTCCATATATTGGAGCCGAGTGGTGCGCCAAATTTTTTGTCTCGAAACCAACTTTGAGCATCATTTATCCATCGAGATAGCATTATCATATAGCCGATAGTGAGTTCAGCTACGGACTCCGCGTTTCCCGTGCCGCCCGATGGAACGTTAGCTACAAAAACTTTGTTTCTATTTGCCGCTTTAATATCAATCGTGTCGAGACCAACTCCAAACTGTTGCACCAATTTAAGTGATTTACTTGCCAAAATATTCTCCGTTATTGGGGCAATTACAGGTATCAAAACCTCGCTTCTAATAGCAGCTTCATCTGTTTTTTCTGGCGAACACTCCTCGATAATATCGTTTGGAAGCTTGCTGCGTAAACAGGCTAAAATTTTTTTGTAACCTTTCACGCAAAGTGTGATTTTCATTTCTGTTTAACGAAGCCTTTATTTCTAGTACTATTATGAGGTTACTTAATATTTAAACGAAGGTACAGTTGATTACATATATATTGTTTATTCAACAGTAGATTTAAGCCCGGGTGGCGGAATTGGTAGACGCACCAGACTTAAAATCTGGCGACCGAATAGGTCGTGCCGGTTCGATTCCGGCCCCGGGCACCAGTATAAATTAGTTCCTCTAAGATAGTAGGTTTGATTTACTTTGTTAGTTTTGGGTACTTAAATATTTTTGTTGTTGTTCACTAACCTGGTTAAGCCCGATTGAACATGAGCTGGTTCCCAACGACAGGCGTCCATCGTTTAATTCTTCTTACGACACGTTGGTTAGCGGTTTCGCCGTCGAAAGAAACAATAATTGGTTCAGGTAATGTAATTGGTAAATTAATAATTTCGGCATTTAAAACTGCTAAAACGCGGTTTCCGACATTCATTACCGCGCCTAAATATGAGTTGCAATTTGAACATGTCAGGAAATCTGCTGTTTTGGTGCTAAATTGGTAACGATTGAGGTGAGCTAATACAGAAATCTTGTATTCAACTTGGCCTAATGGATCTGAAACGTGGAGGTGCTTTCGTTGCTGTGTACAAAATGAGCAAGTGCACTTACGAACCTGCCAATTAAGGGGGGGTATTGCCGTAGAAAAACGGTACTCAAGGCTACCGCATTCGCAGGATGCGTAGAAATCTTCAAACACAACAGCCTAATGTCCTTTATTTGTGGTTCCCCGTTATGATTCTTGATTAATTGAAAAAATTTTTCTCCCTTAAATTTTTCTCTCTTAATTGTGAGTAACACGGATATTATTATGATACTATGTTTGTTGTTTATATTAAATTTTCATGGGGCTTCTGTATCACGTCCTCTCTTGCGAAATCCTATTTATTTATTGGTCTCCATAATCTTCGAAAATTATAAGCCTTACTTACATGCGCAGTGTATCCATGAGCAAAGCAATAGGTGCACCTCGGTTGTTCTAGCCCCTTTGATTGGAAATATATCATGACATTTGAAGATTTGGGTTTATCATATTCACTTATTAAGGGAATTCGAGATGTTGGATATGTTAATCCTACCTTAATTCAGCAACAATCGATTCCTAGCATTTTGGCTGGGCATGATGTGGTTGGCTCTGCTGAAACAGGTACCGGAAAAACAGCAGGATTCGTTTTGCCAATGTTACAAATTCTTGATCGTTCTATTGTAACATTGAGTTTTCAAACAAGAAGTCTAATACTATGCCCCACTCGAGAATTAGCTGACCAAATATATAAAAGTGTCTTATCTCACGGAAAATTTCTTAGTCTTAAAACGACAGTAGTTTATGGTGGTGTAAGTATAAATCCGCAAAAGAAAATATTAAGAACCGGAGTTGATATTTTGATAGCTACACCGGGCCGACTTTTGGATTTATCGAATCAAAATGCTATTAACTTTGAAAGTCTTGAAATTTTTGTAGCGGACGAGGCCGATCGGATGTTAGACATGGGATTTATTAAAGATATAAAAAAAATAGTTTCTATGTTGCCGCAAGAGAGGCAGAATCTTTTGTTTTCCGCAACCTTTCCCAAAAATGTTAAAAAATTAATTAAATTTATTGCAAAAAATCCGATCCAAATAGATGCAAATGAAAAGAATAAAAAAGTGATTGACATCACCGAAAGATTTTTTATCGTTGAAAAAAACCAAAAGATGGGTTTGTTAAAACAATTGATTAAAAATGAAAATTGGTATCAGGCTTTAGTTTTTGTTCGTACAAAACGAGGGGCAGATGCATTGACTCGTCGGCTAAAAAAACAGAAATTGATATGTGGCGCAATTCATGGTGATAAGAGTCAAAAACAGCGGATGCAGGTTTTGGAAGATTTTAAAATGAATACGATCCAGATATTAATATGCACCGATATTGTAGCACGCGGTATTGATATTTTTGGCCTACCTTGCGTTGTAAATTATGACATGCCTTATTTGCCTGAGGACTACATTCATAGGATAGGTAGAACCGGTCGGGCAGGAGAAAAAGGCGATGCGATATCTTTTGTCAGTATTGAGGAAAAAAAGATCATTTATGGAATAGAAAGGTTTACAAATAAAAAGATAACATTGGAGAATTACTACTTTGACAAGAATAATTTTTCATCAAATTTTACAGCACCAAGTGAGAATAAAAAAAACAGATCTGTTATGCCTGATAAGGTCGAAAAGTCGGCTACTAAGATGAGAAAGAAAAGACCTAAGAAGGTTAGAGAGGCAAAGCATAGTAAATAAGGTTTTAAAAAAATATGAATTGGCTTACCTTATGTTTTATGGACTTGTTAACAAAGACTTTGTTGATTTATTATTTTTTTTAATTTTAACGCATTTTTTTTGAAAAAACTTTAGTTTTTTAGTGATTTTAACCACTTCCTTTGTATCTCAAATCGGTGCTTGCAATAAGAATGCTTGGTCTTAATCAGCATGTTTGGAAGTTGCCAAAGCAATAATTTCAAAACTATGATAGTGCGTTGGTGCAGATAACCTTAAAAAATTACCAGGGTAAAAAATGTCAAATACTTATTTTCTCGTCCTACAACATATCGCGATCGAACATCCCGGTTTTATTCGAGATTTGATGAACGAAGCTGATATAACCTGGGATACTATCCATTTAGATCAGGGCGAAAAATTACCGACAAATATAGATAAATATTCCGGTGTTCTATCAATGGGCGGACCCATGGATGTATGGGAAAAAGAGCATCATCCATGGATTCACGATGAAGAGTTGTTTATACGGCAGTGGGTGTTGGATTATAAAAAACCTTTCCTTGGAATTTGTCTTGGCCACCAATTACTAGCAACCGCTCTTGGGGGAAAAGTTGAAAGGGCAAAAAAGGCAGAAGTCGGGATATACCCCATTAGTTTGACTAGTGATGGAAGGTCGCATGTTTTTTTTAATAATTGCCCCAGCGAATTTATGGGTTTGCAGTGGCACGGAGCAGAAGTTACTTCTGCACCGAATGGTTCAAAAATTTTAGCACAATCTAAGGATTGCCAAATTCAATCATTAGCTATTGGTAATCATGCATTTAGTTTTCAATTTCATCTAGAGATAACACCTACGACGGTTGATGAGTGGGCTGAAGTGGATGCTTATAGAATTTCTCTTGAATCCCAATTAGGTCCAAATGGATTGAAAAAATTCAGAACTAATGCAGTTTCATATTTGTCATACTTTAATCTACTGGCGAAAAGTATATTTGATAATTGGCTTAAAGCATCAACTATCTAAAATGTTTGGCTCATTTAACGCATTGCTGTTTCATATAATTGAATATAGTCTTCTAATAGACATGTTCGGGGATTTGTAAAAGTGCAAATATCTTTCATGGCATGGCTCGCTAATTCCGGTATTGAGTCACTCTTTACCCCCATCTCAGTTAGGTTAGCTGGAAGTTTTAATTCTGAGTTTAATTTCCTAATAAAATCTGAAGGATCAGCATTTGCTTTATTGCCTAACGAGATATTTAGCCTTTCATATTTATCCCCAACGTGATCGCGATTGAAGTCAAGAATTGTCGGTAGTATTACTGCATTAAGTGTCCCGTGGTGTAGTCGAAGTGATTGATCTGCTCCACAAGCATGGCTCATCGAGTGGACCGCGCCCAGTCCCTTGCTGAACGCCATTGCTCCCTCAAGCGAAGCCATCATCATATTCCATCTCGCATCTTCATCTTTCCCGTCTTTTACAGCTTGAAAAAGATGTCCATCTCGGATTCCTCTTTGGATACCATCACAAGCAACCGCCTCAGCTGGGGGGTTTATTTGGTTTGATAGAAGCGCTTCAATGCAGTGAGTCATCGCGTCCATACCCGTAGCGGCCGTCAAAAGGGCTGGTAGAGGGAGGGTTAACAACGGATCGCATATTGCTATTACAGGGATAAGTTCCCTGCTCGCTAAGATCAATTTTTCGCCGGTTTTCATAATTATCACGGCTCCTGTTGATATTTCGCTTCCTGTTCCCGAGGTTGTAGGAATAGCAATTACAGGAGCAACCTTCTCGATTTTTTTGGCCCCTTTCAAACCAGCTGTATACTCACCTAGTTCCCCCTCATGAGATACTGCAAGGGCGACAGCCTTTCCTAGATCCATCGAAGAACCACCCCCTAATGAAATGATTCCATCACAATCCATTTCTTTATACATCGCGGCCGCGTTTTCGACCGCGATTTGTGTCGGATTTTCTGGAGTTCCATCAAAGATCGTTAGTTGGGCACTGTCCCCTAGGAGATCTTTTATTTTCTGCACAAGCCCAATCTTTACTAATCCAATATCCGTACATAGTAAAGGCCTTTCAATATTGCATTGCCTTAGACTTCTAGCGAGTTTAGAAGTAGCTCCGTGATCAAAAATTGTGTGGTTCATAAAACTTAGGATAGTCACGATTAAAACACCTATTCATTCTAATCAAGTCTTGGTCTATTGGATGCGAAATCAAGTGAGACAAGAAGTCGGCTATTCCTATTATCGATATAAGGAGAACGATGAACTAAACCGCGTCCTTTATTATCAACCCAATTTTCGCCCTTCATAATTGCAACATCGCCCGTTGCAAGCCTATTTATATCTTTGACTGATTTAAATAAACCGGACTTATCATCTGGCATTCCTTGATTTCCAGTCCCAAGTTTGTTGCGATTTACGTATTCATGCTGAAGCCATTCCGTCGCTTTTCCTTTGTAAGTTGTGATTAATCTGCAAGGTAGGCTATCGACATGAAATCGAGGGCACATCGATTCATGAAGTACTGTTAATTTAAGAACAGCATCCTTTATTTCGAATAACTTGCAAAATCTCTTGACTAAACAAGAGATATCATAGATTAAGGGGGCTGTTTGTTTTACCTTATTTATTTTTTCTTCTATCAGTGTAAAAGCGTTTTTTGGTGTTACCTTTATTACCGCCCTCAAGTGGGGTTCGTATTCTGTAATATGTTTTGAAGCTTGTCGTATTTCATGATTGAGCTCGCGACACCAGACCGACATATTGATGTTGTCCTCATAGATTTTCGATAAAATTGTTGGGTTGTTGCTAAAAATGCTGCTCGGCTTAACAGGATGTGTTAAAGGTTCTGTTGTGCTTGAACTAATAATCACGAATCCTGTTCCCATGTTGGAAATGGATCGTTTAGCGTCTTCCAAAATGATTTACCTTTTAATAATTCGTTCTCGGTCAACAAGCAACTATCTAATGCTTCGGTCATTGCCTGCTGATCTAGATTCTGTCCGATAAAAACTAATTCTTGTCGCATATCACCAAAAGGTTCAACCCATTTTTTTTCGATTGATTCTAAATACTCTTTGTCTGTAGGCCAATTCTCTTTAGGAATGGCTTTCCAGAACATTCCTGCAAAACCATAATTGGCTATTCCTCCTGCTTGACTCCATTGACACGCAAATGTGGGTCGAGTGGCCAACCAAAAGTAACCTTTTGAGCGAATTAGCTTCCCAAAATTTTCGATATTATTATGTACAAAGTTATAAAATTTTTCGGGATGAAAAGGACTTCTGGCGCTGTAGGTAAAGCTACCTATTCCATATTCCTCAGTTTCAGGAATGTGTTCACCCCGCATTTCCTTTAACCATCCGGGTGCTTGTTGCGCTTTTTCAAAATCAAATAAACCAGTATTCAAAACATCATCAAGATTGATTTTTCCATTTGCGATCGGGATTATCTTGGCAGTAGTGTTTAAAGTCTTTAAAATTGCGATTAATCGAGATACCTGAGCCTCTTTGACAAGATCGGTTTTGCTTATAAATATTATATTAGCGAATTCGATTTGATCAACCAACAGGTCCGCTACATTGCGGTGATCATCGTTTCCTAAGGATTCGCCAGATTCTCGAAGAGTCTTAGCTTCTTCATAGTCTCTGAAAAAGTTTACACAGTCTACAACAGTTACCATGGTATCTAGTCTAGCCACATCTGATAGGGACTTGCCTTTTTCATCCGCGAAGGTGAAGGTTTCGGCAACAGGTAATGGTTCGGATATTCCGGTTGATTCAATTACTAAATAATCAAAGCGCCCCTCTGAAGCAAGGTTCCCAACCTCTTGTAGCAGGTCTTCTCTTAGCGTGCAGCAAATACATCCATTACTCATTTCAACCAGTTTTTCTTCGCTTCGGTTTAGGCTTACCTCATTCTCTACTATTGATGAATCAATATTGATTTCGCTCATATCATTAACTATTACAGCCACCTTCTTTTGATCGCGGTTGTTTAGAATATGACTTAGCACGGTAGTTTTTCCGGCCCCCAAGAAACCGGATAAAACAGTAACAGGCAAACGCTCCAATTTTTGCTCCTAATTTTAAAATTGTATGTTTTAAAAATGATATGTTGTAACGTATCATTTATTAATTGAAAAATAAAGATGGTTTTAGGGTTGAGAGTTCTTTTTTTTTGTTTTTTTCAATTAGACTTGCCTAAATGAGGTAAAGATTTCAAAATATTAATTCGTTACGCTCGGTTGCATCTAAGCATGTGTATAATTTCAAAGGGGCCAAATAAACTTTACATGGATAATCTAAATATTAGTAAATTGATTGATAATTGGAACCTTGCTCTGCAAACCAAGGACGCTAAAAAAGTAGTTGAGCTTTATTCAAGCAATGCAATTCTTATTCCAACTATCTCAAATAAAGTTCGCCATAATCATAAAGAAATAGAAGACTACTTTATTTATTTTCTTTCGAAAGGCCCGTCGTTTAAAATCGACGAATCTAACATTCGACTATTCAAATCTTTGGCGGTAAATTCTGGAATTTATACTTCGACCTTTAAAGACGGCTCCTCAGTAAAGGCTCGATTTACTTTTGTCTATCAATACATTAGTGACCGTTGGCTAATTATTGAGCATCATTCGTCGATGATGCCTGAATGAGTAAATTTTCCAGTAAGAGAAAAAGAATAAAAATTTTTTTAAAAAACCGAATTTTCTAGTTATACTAATTTTTTATCTTGGAGATGTTTATGTTTTCACACGTGATTTTAGGAACAAACGATATCGAGAAATCTAAGACTTTTTACAATGCATTACTTGGCGCTTTGGGAGCTAACCCCGGCGTGATTGATGATAAGGGTCGCTTGATGTTCGTTCATGATGATAAAATTTTCGGATTGACGCCACCGATCGATGGTCAACCTGCAACACATGGCAATGGCAGTACTATAGGTTTTGCTTGTAAGTCAGCGGAACAAGTCGATGCTTGGCATGAAGCTGGAGTAGCAAACGGCGGAAGGTCGATTGAGGATCCTCCGGGCGTAAGAGAAAGTGCTTTTGGACCACTTTATCTTGCATATTTACGAGATCCAGAAGGCAATAAGCTTTGTGCATTGCATGTTATGAAATGATTATAATATTTGTTCATAGTTGGTTTGAACGGTTGTAATCTCAAGTAAAATAGAATTTTCTAAATATCAAGCCAAGCGTAAAATAATAAAAGAATCGGGACTTATCTGGAGGAAGATGTTGCTAAGGTTAATTAGGGCTTTCAAAAAATCGTCCTAACAAATGAACTATGCTCATAATTCTTTTTAAGTAAAAACCAAAAAAGTTTTAGAGTTAAATATTTTGAGATTAAGCAAGTAAAGTGAACCAAGCACATCTTTGAAAGGATTGTTAAATATGAAATCTTTAGATATACGCAACATACTTCTCAGATGCCCGAAGACCCTTTTATGGCATCGCTACCGACAACCAGTAACCGTCTTTGTTGCAAGGAATCTGAACGAAGTTTGCGATGTCGTCTCAAACGTTGAGAAAACCGTGAATGATTACAATCTACACGCAGTAGGTTTCGTTTCCTACGAGGCATCTCCCGCTTTTAACTCGGATATGATTGTCTGCGAGGCCAAAGGATTTCCTTTCGCTTGTTTTGCATTATTTGATAAGTATGAAATAGTAGGTCAAGTTCGGTCGTCATCTGCTACTGAAAAACCTTTTTGGAGTTGTGCTATTTCCTTACAAGATTATATGAAGAAGGTGATAGCGATAAAAGAATTGATTGAGTCTGGTGATATCTATCAAATTAATTACACGACTCAATTTAGGGCTGAAATAGACGACTTCGAGCAATTTTTTTATGACTTCGTTTCAGACGAGCCTTACGCATGTTTTATAGATACCTCTGAGTTTCAAGTACTATCTGCGTCACCGGAGCTTTTTTTTGAACTTGAAGAAAATGTGATCAGATCAAAGCCAATGAAAGGAACAGCACCCCGTTTTGATTCCTTAAAGCTAGACAACGAAAGTCGAGATCAACTTGCGGAATCAGAAAAAAATAAAGCGGAAAACTTAATGATAACGGATATGATGAGAAATGATTTATCCAAAATCGCAAAACTCGGCAGCGTTTCTGTGAGGAATGCTTTTCAAGTCGAAAAATATTCTACAGTGTGGCAAATGACTAGTACTATAGAAGCGTATACCAAAGCTTCTTTACTTGAAATTTTTAGAGCACTGTTTCCTTGTTCGTCGATTACTGGTGCTCCAAAAAATAAATCAATGGAATATATAAAATTTTTTGAAAAAAAACCAAGAGGAATTTACACAGGTGCTATTGGGATCATACGACCTAACAGGAAAGCCGTCTTCAGTGTAGCGATAAGAACAGCATTGAGGGATCAAGCTACCGGAGGCACCGTGTACGGGTCGGGAGGTGGAATCGTTTGGGATTCAAAGCCTGTCCCAGAATTTAAAGAAGTAAATTATAAAACACGAATTTTAAAAACCGTTAGAAATGACCACAACTTTCACTTGTTTGAAACTATGCAATTGCAGCATAAGTTAGGCATCAAATTCCTAAACAGGCATTTAAAAAGATTAGAGATGGCAGCCAATTTCTTTGGCATAAATTTTTCGAAAAAGAAAGTCTTAGAATTTTTAGAAGCAGAAATAATCTCTCAAGGGATCGAGTACGATGCTAGACTCAAACTAGCTTTGGATATTTATGGAAAGTTTTCTTTATTTTGTTCTAAAATAAAGAAACCATTTGAAAAGGATCAGGTTGTTCAGTTTGCCGTAACCCCGGTGGATAAAAAAGATATTTATCTGTATTACAAGACAAATTTTAGAGATAATTATGACCGCGCGCAGAGTGAAGTTCCGTCAGACATTGAGCCAATTCTCTTCAATCAGGACTTTCAAGTAACCGAAACCAATATCTCAAACATAGTTTATGAAAAAGATGGAGAACTCTTTACTCCGCCTGTCGAATGTGGTTTGTTGCCAGGAGTATTAAGAGACAAGCTCCTTGAAGATTCAACCATAAGGGAGAAGGCGATTACAAAAAACGATCTTCTAAAGGTAAATAATCTATTTCTAATTAACTCCTTACGCGGGTGGCGGAATGCTCGTTTCTTGAAAAATCCTGTTATCGAATAGCGACTGGATTTATAATCATCTGTACGGAGCCTTCCAGTCTTGCTTGGCCTAATACGAACATGAACTCGTCGACTCCATCAGCTATCAGCTCTTCTGTAACCATATTCTCTAATATATATATTCCATGTTTAGGTATGAGTTCAGCATGTACTGGGAACGCATCACCTTCACCAAAATTTCCTGGAAATTTTTCTAAACAAACTGTGTCAGCTCCGACGGCTGTTACATTAAAATCGGCTAAATATGAGGCAGCGCTGAGATCTATTCCAGGAAGTTCTTCGAAATATTTTTTTTTGTCAACGGTTCCCATTTCCATAAAGCCAGTATGAATAATTACAACATCACCTTTTCTTATGTTTAATGATTGAGATTCTAGCATCTCTTTAATATCGGCTGCGGTTATGATTACGGTAGGTTTGAGTAGGTCTTTATTATTTAACTTCATGATCGAGTTTGGCTGTTTGTTTCTAAAATGGGCTACTGCGTTTAAGAGGATCCCGCGTGTGACGACTGGAGGAATTTCGTGAACGCCTAATTTTTTTAAACCCGCAGATGAGTATATATCGGCAATCGTTAGTCCATTATAGTAGACATGATTTATTCCGATATGACCGAGACCATCTATTTGCGAGCCGACCCCCATCCATACCAGTGCCCAGTCATCATTAGCTGTGACTTGAGTCTTATCGCCGTATGTTGACCCAGATCCGTTCCCGTGAGGAACCGTGTATAGTGCGAAAGACCGAGTGCCCCAGGCGGGCGTGTCTTTACCGGTTACCATTCCCAATGAGTAACGCTTCCCTTTTGTGACTAATTTCGCTGCCTCTAAAATTTCGTTATCGGTAATTTCATTTATCGCGCCCAAAGTATCTCCTGGGCCCCACTTAGAGTTGCGCCAATCTTCAGCGCCGATAAAAGTTGCCCAAAATAAAGCTAATAGTAAAACTAGGCTTTTTTTATGACTAATTTTAAACATGATTTTCCCTCCACCTCGGGTTTTCTTGCAATGGTAACTGCTAACAGGAGTATAATTAAAGACATTTTTGGCTACTTAATGTTGTTTTTCAAACAACTAAGGGGCATCTTAAGGATATTGGAGTGCTCCAAAATCGTAAACTTAGGTTCGTCAGTTTTGTCAATTTGTTTTTAAGATGATTTCATAATTTACTGAAACAGAGTATCTTTTTCCAATGTTTTTTGCATTTTATAGGCCGATACACTAAACTTATCGTTTTCCATATTCGTATTTTGAATGGAGTCCTCTAGGTCATGCAGGTTTATAACATAAGATGGCAAATTGTGGAAAAAAAACCAAAAGTTGAATTAGAGCCGGTGACATTAGACTCCCGTATCAACTGAATTTTAAATAATTAATTTAGGCAGAGCGAACAATTGGCTAAGGTCCCTGATTCTAATACCGCGTTGGTTAAAAATAAGAACAATGTCTCATCTCTTGCCAGCTCAATGTTTGCCAAATTCAGATCTCCAAAGAGCCAAAATTCCACAAGCGTACTACAATCCGTACTGGCGGCTTCTAGTAATTACCTTTTTGGCCAACAGCACCAAGACGGTCATTGGATATTCGACTTAGAAGCTGATGTCACCATACCATCTGAATACATATTTCTTCAAAAGTTCTTGGGAAAATCCAACCCTAGCCGAGAATCACAAATAGCTAAATATTTATTAGTGAAACAAAATAACAATGGTAGTTGGCCGTTGTATCATGACGGACCGGGCAACGTGAGTGCGACTGTGAAAGCTTACTTTGCGCTAAAATTACTAGGTTATAGTGTCGACAGTGACTTTATGGTTCGAGCCAAGACTTGGGTATTAGAGAATGGGGGTGCAGAAACTGTTAATGTTTTCACTAGGATCACTCTTGCAATGTTTGGCCAGTTGAACTGGAAAACAGTTCCTGCGATGCCAGTCGAGATTATGTACCTTCCAAATTGGTGGTTCTTTAATTTGAACAGAGTTTCGTATTGGTCAAGGTGCGTCATAGTTCCCCTTTTGATCATATTTGCTAAAAAACCGGTTGTTGAACTTGAACAAGAATTTTCGATTTTAGAATTGTTTCACTCAGACCCGCGAAAAATTAAAAAACTTGACTTCTTCCGAACCAAGCAACCTCTTAAAAACGGTTTTATACTACTTGATAGAATCCTAAAATTGGCCGAACCTTTTGTTCCAAAATTCATTAGAAATCGCGCTCTAAAATTGGCGGAGTCTTGGCTACGCGAGCACTCGAAAGGATCGGGCGGGATTGGAGCCATTTTCCCGGCAATTAGTAACGCAATTGTTTCATACAAACTGTTAGGATCTAGCGACAATGACGAGGATATGAACAGACAAATTAACGCCATGGAAGATCTTATCATAGAGGGTTCTGAGACCACTTACTGCCAGCCATGTGTTTCACCAATCTGGGATACCTGTCTAACCATTTCTGCTTTATCCGAAAGTGGTGTGCCTACCGACGACCCAAGAATCCGAAATTCCGTCAACTGGTTGTTAAATAAACAAGTTTTTGTAAACGGTGACTGGTCAATTCATGCGCCACGTTTGAAGCCCGGCGGATGGGCATTTCAATATGAAAATGATAAGTATCCTGATGTGGACGATACGGGAATGGTGCTAATGGGTTTACTACGAGCAGGAGCTCACTTATCAGACGAAAGCGCACGAAAAGGAATAAAATTAGGTCTTGACTGGATAATCGGGATGCAGAATCCAGATGGCTCCTGGGGTGCGTTCGATATTGGAAATAACTCTGACTATCTGAACAATATACCTTTTGCGGACCACGGAGCCCTTGTCGATCCCGGAACAGCTGACCTTACAGCGAGATGCATTGAGTTGTTAGCAATGGTCGGATACGAAAAGAGCTGTCCGATTATTCAAAATGCTTTAAGTTTTTTGAAGCGTGAACAAGAGCAAACCGGGGCTTGGTACGGTCGTTGGGGGGTCAATTATATTTATGGCACTTGGAGCGTTTTAGCTGGGCTAGGCGCAATCAAGGAAGATTATTCTGCGGCTTATGTTCAGAAGGCTGTGAAGTGGCTAAAACAAAATCAGAACGATGATGGAGGTTGGGGAGAATCTTGTAGTAGCTACGACGACGATTCCATTGCTGGCTACGGAGAAAGTACGGCCTCGCAAACAGCCTGGGCTTTACTTGGGCTTCTTTCAGTGGGAGAGTACAAATCGAGTGCCGTTGAAAACGGAGTGAATTTTTTGATAAAGACTCAGAATTCGAAAGGTGGCTGGGATGAAAAATACTTTACCGGGACCGGTTTCCCTAAAGTATTTTATTTACGATATCATGGTTATGCACAATATTTTCCTCTCTGGGCTTTGTCAGTCTACCAACGATGCTGCCTGGACATTGAAACAAGGCAGAACGAAGTGATGGATGCCACGTCTGGAGAACTTCGTAAATTGTTAAATCATTAAACAATAAACCTAGATCGATAAAAAAAATTCGTGTAAATTTCATCATATTAATTTGGTGTAGTTAACAAAGGTCTATTTATGCTCGACTATCACGCTCCTCTTGCCGAAATGAAGTTTGTCATTAAGAATCTAATTGGTTTAGAGTCTCTTGTCTCTTTGTATGGTAACGATGAATTTACTGAAGAGACTCTCGAAGTAATTCTTACTGAAGCTGAGAAATTTGCTAAACATAAGTTAAATCCAATTAATTTTGCTGGTGATAGAGAAGGATGCCACTTAGAAAAGGGAGTCGTTTCAACTGCTAAAGGTTGGCGGGATGCATATTCTTTCTTTGTGGAGGGTGGTTGGCAAGGATTATCTGTCTCGGAAGAGTTTGGCGGCCAGGGATTGCCAAAAATTGTTTCCAGCGCTGTGAGCGAAATGTGGGATTCCACAAATATGTCTTTTGCACTTTGCCCACTTTTAACGTCAGGAGCTATTGATGCGATCGAGGCGCATGGCTGTTCAAGACTTAAACAGCTTTATCTTCATAGGCTTGTGTCTGGAGAATGGACTGGTACGATGAATTTGACAGAGCCACAATCGGGATCGGACCTTAGCAAGGTAAAGACCCAAGCAATACCTTATTCAGACCACTATAAAATCAAAGGTCAAAAGATATATATAACCTACGGTGACCACGATCTGACTGAAAACATCATTCATTTGGTTTTAGCGCGCTTACCCGGTGCTCCAGAAGGAACACATGGAATATCATTGTTTTTAGTTCCGAAAATTATCCTTGATTCGAATGGCGAACTTTCAAGACCGAATGACCTGAAGTGCCTATCCTTGGAAAACAAGTTGGGAATCCATGCAAGTCCGACTGCTGTGATGCAATTTGGCGATAATGAAGGAGCTGTCGGATATCTTATAGGCGAAGAAAATAAGGGATTATCTTATATGTTTACTATGATGAATAATGCTAGGCATGCGGTAGGCCGAGAAGGTCTAGCTTTGAGCGAGGCCGCTTATCAACTTGCAAAAGATTATTCTCTCAGTCGAATTCAAGGGAAGGTTCCAAAAGTAGCAATTTCAAACACGATAGTAGAGCATCAGGATGTAAAGAGGATGTTGCTCGAAATTAAAGCAACCACAGAAGCGATGAGGGCTTTAGTGTATTATTGTGCTCATCTTTTGGATGTGGCTGAGAAAGAAAACAATCAAAACGAGCGTGCGGTTGCACAGAATAGAGCAGACTTTTTAACCCCGGTTGTCAAGGCTTGGTGTACTGATAACGCTCAACACATAACCTCATTAGCTCTACAGATTCATGGAGGCATGGGTTTTATTGAGGAAACCGGAATAGCTCAATACGTAAGGGATGCTCGTATCCTTACAATATACGAAGGTACAAATGGGATTCAAGCCCTAGATCTTCTGTGGCGTAAAACAATTAAAGATAATTTTAGTGCGGCCGACGATTTTGTGGCTGAGATAGAGAAATTTGCGCACCAAGATCTGTCAAAAGCTGGTTTCCTGAATTTGCAAAATGCGATATTAGAAAGCCTGAAAGATCTCAAAGATGTTATCGATTGGCTTAAAAAAAATAAAAAGAATAAAGAGATTTGTAATTCCGCTGCGACTCATTACCTCAAGTTGTTTGGATTGGTATTTGGAGCTTGGATGATGTTTCGTTCGGCAAAATTAATGGAATCTGAAGACGACAAAGATCCGGAAAAAGCTACAGTTTCTTTTAAAAAAATGAAAACCGCAGAATTTTACGCCGCTCAGATTCTCCCGAGTACTAAAAGTTTAAGACAGAAGATTGTGGATGGCTCAGAAGTAATTGAGCAAATTGATAGTAGAGTTTTTCTGTGAGTCGTCTTAGATTCGTTTTTGATAAAGTTAAAAAAATTTCCTTATCTTTAACTTATTTATTAGGCAACCGACTGAGAGCGAGCTGCTTAAACATCCACGACTTTAGGAAAGCCAGTCGATGGTTGTTGCCCAAACCCATCTATGGCTATTTAGATGGAGGTGCAGATGATGAAGTCACTCTTAGAAATAATAGTGGTGACTTCAGTAATTATGATCTTTTGCCTAGATACCTAGTCGACGTAAGTTCAGTTGATACAACAACTCAAGTTATGGGTGCTGATATCAATTTCCCATTGATATTAAGTCCTACGGGTATGTCTAGATTATTTCATCATGATGGAGAGCTGGCTGTAGCGAGAGCTGCGGAAGAGGCGGGATTGGTATACTCACTTTCTACTTTGAGCACCTACAGTATAGAGGAAGTAGCTGAAGTTTCCAGTGTGCCAAAGTGGTTCCAGATATACGTATTCAAGGACAGAACGCTGATCACGGAATTTTTTGACCGCTGCCGTAAATCTGATTTTGTAGGTATGACTTTGACGATAGATGTTCCACCGCAAGGTAATAGAGAAAAAGATGTGAGATATGGACTTACAATCCCACCTAAAATTAATCTAGCACGAATTATAGATTATTTGCTAACACCGCTTTGGTCGATCAACTATTCTTTGGGAGATAAATTTCAATTGGCAAACGTTAGTCATAGAGCCCCGGTTGATAGTGCTGATTTGATGACTCTTATTAAATATCTTCATAATCAATTTGATTTTTCGGTCTCATGGGAAGATGCGGAGGAAATGATTCAAATCTGGGATGGACCCTTCGCTATTAAAGGAATATCATCAGTTTTTGATGCTAAAAAAGCTGTCGAAATTGGCGCATCAACCTTAATATTATCTAACCACGGAGGTCGGCAATTAGATTCCGCTGTTACTCCAATATCATTACTACCAGAGGTTAGAAGGGCTGTAGGAGATGATATTGAATTGGTTCTGGATGGAGGAGTTCGTCGAGGTTCAGATATTTTCAAGGCCCTAGCTTTAGGAGCCGATGCTTGTTCAATAGGGCGTCCTTACCTTTATGGATTAGCTACTAATGGTCAGGACGGCGTGACCACAGTTTTAGATATTTTAAAAACTGAATTTGAACGAACTATGGGTTTGATGGGTGTCACTAATGTTAAAAACATTAAAAGAGATTGTCTAAGGAGTAGGAAACATTTTGACTGAAGACGAGTTCATGTTGGATACTTTTTATCGATTCAAGAAATTTGCTATCGTGGGCATTTCTCGAACGTGGCAAAGACCAAGTAATTTTGTTGGCAAATATCTTTTATATCATGGATATTCTGTGTACCCAGTAAATCCAAAATATACAAGTGTATTAGGTCAACGATGTTTTCCACGTTTGTCTGACGTAGTTGACTCCATTGAAGTGGTAATTTGTTTCAGGCGGGCCGACTCGTTACTTCAATTATTGCCAGAATTTAACAAAAAAAAGGTTAAAGTACTGTGGCTACAACTGGGGATTATATGCGAAAAGGTAAAAGCTGAAGCTGAGGCATTGGGTATTCAAGTGGTAATGGACAGGTGTATAAAAATTGAACATGCTCGTCTGTTCGGGGGCCTGAATTTTATGGGTGTAAATACAAAAGTAATAAGTTCAAAACGAAGTAGAATAGTTTTCAATTGAGTAAAAAGATCGAAGCAAATAGAGATTATGGTTTTGAAACAAGGTGTCTTCATGCAGGCCATATTCCTGACGCCGCCACTGGTTCAAGAGCGGTGCCTATTTACCAAACTAGTTCTTATGTCTTTGATGACTCAGAACACGCTGCTAGTCTTTTTAATCTACAAACTTTTGGAAATGTCTATGCGCGTATCAGTAATCCAACCACTTCAGTTTTTGAGGAAAGGGTTGCATCAATTGAAGAAGGGAGAGCTGCTGTTGCACTGAGCTCGGGGATGGCAGCCATTACCGTAGTTTTTACAGCACTATGTCAGACTGGTGATCATATAGTTGCTTCGAGAGCATTATACGGTGGAACACATTCTCTACTTACTGGTAGCCTTAAGAAATTTGGAATTGAAGCGACTTTAGTTGACCCTAACTCGGCCCCGGCTTTTAAAGAAGCCTTAAGACCAAATACCAAAGCAATATACGTTGAGACAATTGGGAATCCTGCTATAAATATTGTGGATTTGGGGGAAGTAGCTAAGGTGGCTCATTCGGCAGGCATCCCGTTAATTGTTGATAATACCTTTCCCACTCCCTTTCTTTGTAAACCAATAAAATGGGGTGCAGACATTGTGGTTCACTCTGCGACAAAATTTATAGGTGGCCATGGAACGGCTTTAGGAGGTGTAGTTGTGGAATCTGGAAATTTCCCTTGGGATAACGGCAAATTCCCTTGCATGACGGAAGCTTCCTCTGATTATCATAACATCAAATTTTTCGAAACTTTTGGAGATTTTGCCTTTACCATGAAAATTCGGATGGAGCAGCTGCGGGTTTTAGGCCCCGCTATAAGTCCGTTTAATTCATTTTTGTTGCTACAAGGTTTAGAGACTTTGCCATTAAGGATGGAAAGGCATTGTGACAACGCACTTAAGGTTGCAAAATTTCTCGAACAACACCCTAAAATCAAATGGGTAAATTATCCCGGACTAAAAAATGATAAGTACAATGCGTTAGCTAAACGCTATCTTCCAAGAGGTGCTGGAAGTGTTTTAAGTTTTGGTATCGATGGTGGGGTTGAGGCAGGAAAGCGTTTTATTGAAAACTTAACATTTTTAAGCCATTTGGCTAACGTTGGTGATGCAAAAACCTTAGTGATCCATCCGGCATCCACCACTCATAGACAGATGAATTCCGAGCAACAGCTCAAATCAGGAATACTACCTGAGTTGATAAGAATTTCTGTTGGTTTGGAGACAGTCGATGATATAATTTGGGATATAGAGAATTCTATTTCTATCGCGGTTAGTTCAATATGACAACAAAATGAGTGCACCAACTCCCGACAAGCTCAGTGGTTGGCAAGTATTATCAATCGCTTTCGGAGCGATGATTGGATGGTCTTGGATTTTACTTACAAGTACATGGATTGTAAAAGCTGGTGTACTTGGAGCTGTCGTCGCAATACTTGCAGTTGGGTTGGCTATCCTGTTAATTGCTGGAATCTACGGAGAGTTGGCGTCAGTTTTTACCGAAAATGGCGGAGAACACATCTATACAAAGATAATATTGGGCCCAATGGCATCGTTTATCTGCTCGTGGTTATTATTACTTGGCTATGTAAGTGTGGTAGCTTTTGAGATCGTTGTTTTTCCATTAGTAGTTAGTTATTTGTTTCCGTCCATTAATATGATTTTACTGTGGAATTTTAATGGTTTTGATGTTTACTTAGGCCAAGTGATTGTCGGTCTACTCGCGGGCTTCGTGCTGACTATTATTAATTCACATGGAATTATGTTGTCCGCAAAACTGCAAGCCTCAGTTACCCTCTTAATTGTAATAGCGGGATTTTTTCTTGTGGTTGGTGCTTTTAACTATGAACTTAAAACACCACTTGTTGATTTAGGTTTTGATCTTAAGGGTACTTTCGGGGTGGCAATAATGGTTCCAATGATGTTCGTAGGTTTTGATATAATTGCACAAACAGCAAAAGAGATTCGTGTTGACCAGAAAAAAATTGGCATCCTAATCATTTCCTCGGTAATTTGCGGGGTTATTTTTTATGCTTCGATTATTGTTTCGGTTGGTTCGGTGCTGGGTTCTGAGGCCCAGCAATTTGAATTATCTACGGCTATAGCGGCTGAGAGAGCCTGGGCTTGGTTGCCAGCAAAGTTCATATTGATTTTCGGAGGGATTGCCGGAATAATTACAACCTGGAATGGTTTCTTGTTAGGGGCCAGCAGATTGATGAGCTCTATGGCAATCGATAGACAGCTACCGCATTGGTTAGTAGACAAACCTTCTAGCTTCATGATTCAAAATTCAAGGAGATCCCTGTGGTTTATATTTTTTGTAACAGGTACGGCCCCGCTCTTTGGACAGGCAACCTTGATTTGGTTTATTAATGCCGGGGGTGTCGGAGTCGTGATTGCTTATATTT
>JAYYOR010000040.1:0-12857 GCA_036130055.1 Pseudomonadota bacterium
TTTTTAAGACACTCTCTACATAATCAGTGGTACCCAGACCAAGGTTTGTTTGTTTTTTTATGGTGCTGACAAAGTCGTCAAGAACTATATTAACTGCCTCTTGTGAGAGGTCAGCGACGCCAACCATAGCAGCACCTAAACCTTGGACTTCTTTCGGGTCTAGAAATCTTATAATGTCAGCAGCCTGTTGCTCACCGAGCAACAGCATGATAACCGCAGCTCTGTCAACGTTCGTGATATTTTCAAGTTCAGTTTTAAGGGCTTCCGTCATCGGTGGCTCGTCATTTGCGGCTGCCGGTCCACCAGGTTGCTGTACTTCTTGAGTTGCGGTTTGTTCAGCCATTTAATACTCCTAATATTCTTCCAATCAATTTAATTCGTTGCCGACCTAATCATTTTCTTAAGAACGTTTGCGACTCGGCCAGCGTCTTCAGCCACTAGCAATCTCACTAATGCAACTTTATCATCATAAGTATTTGCTGTATCTAGCATGTCGGCTGAAATAGTAGATTTTTTCGGTTTCAACTTGGCTTTGATATCCTCAAGCGATTCTTCATCACCTAATTCAATCAATTCAAGTTCTTCATCCGACAGCTCGCCATCTTTAAATCGTGTTTTTAAATCGTCATCATCCATGCCAGTCTCATCCGCGGGTAAGTATGATTTCACTATCGGTCTTATGATAGCTAGGACAAAAGCAATAAACGCTACAACAAGTGCTAAACTTTTTATTGAATCCATCACTAACTGGTTTTCATACCATTTTACCGCTTCCTCCTCTTTAATTGGTTCGAACTTAGTCGCCACAACCGTGACAATATCACCTCTTTTTTCATCGAAACCAACAACTCCTTTCACTAAGGTGGTCAACCTTTCAACCTCCAACGCCTTGCGAGCCTCAACGTCTTGTTGATTTTGCGGAGATAAAGCGGGATTTTCGTTACTGTCATCACCCTCATCGTCATTAGTATTTCTTTCTATGGGCTCTTCATCCTTTAACAATAAATCCTCGTTAACCACTACGGCAACGGATATTCTTTCCACTGTTCCTACCTGATTTTTAACATGACGAACCGAGCGATCGATCTCATAATTTCTAGTGGTTTTACTGCTCCTCACATTCAATTCTTCACCTTGATTTGGTAATGTAATCGCCTCGTTTTGACCATCCACTTCGACCTCAGCAGCCGGCGGCGCAGTGTTAGTCATGGCACCTGGAACTCCCTTAGCTTCCATTCCACTATCTCTATTTACCGTAAGTGATTCAGAACGAGCTTTTGGTCCAGTGTTGTTCGTATCGTATTCCTCAAAAGTCGTTTCGACTTGAGTAAAATCCATAGTAACATCGACTTCCGCTCGAAGATTGGATTCTCCCACGATTGGGCCTAATAACGCATCAATTCTTGTCCTATAGGTTTCTTCCAGCACTCTTTTGTGCTCTATCTGAACATTTGACATTTGCATTCCCGGTAACCTGTTTGCATCTGTCAACAAATTCCCGCGCTGGTCAACAACTACAACACTATCTGCATCTAAATGTGGAACGCTCGACGAAACCATATGTACGATCGCTTCCACCTGACTACTGGAGACTACTCTTCCGGAGTGAGGAGTCACAACGACCGACGCTTTTGCTGGGGTTCGGTTTCTGACAAACGCGCTTTCTTTTGTAGTAGCTAAATGAACCCTAGCACTTTTAATAGTAGCAATTTGTGTAATACTACGAGCAAGCTCTTGCTCCATTGCCGATACATATTTTACTTGCTCCATAAACTGACTCGTTGTCATCGATGTCTCATCGTTGAGTGAGTTTATACCTCCTCCTGTTGACCCTTGAGGCAAACCTCTTGATGCGAGAAAGATTCTCGCTTGATGATATTTTTTTGTTGGAACTTTTAAGTCTCCGGTAGATATATCAATTTTTGCATCAAAATCTGCAGACGTAAGCGCTTCAAAAGCCGCCTGTCTGTCTGTCTCGGTCATTCCTGGATAAACACTCCTGTAACTACCAGAATCCATCCACAAATAACTAATTGCAAATACAGCCACCGTCAGAACTACTATTATTATTGGAAAGGCTTTCCTGACGGCTGGTTGTTGTAAAATTTCGGGTAACGCTGGAATAACACCCGAGCCAAGTGAATCCGTAGACGTGGTTGTAGCCTGAGGAACGGGCTGCGTGCCAATTTGAGATTCATCGCCAGAGGTAGATGTGATATTTGTATCGGTGGGGTTTACTGCTATCGCCATTTTTAATCTCTCAATCTTTTAATTAAACGGGCATATTCAGAATTTCTTCATATGCTTTCAAAACTTTATTTCGAACTTGTACTGTTGCTTCAAATGCTAAAGAAGCCTTTTGCATACTCAAAACAACATTTGGCAAAGAGTCCGTCTTTCCTAACTCATAAGAAACCTTCTGAACTTCGGAGGCATGCTGCAAGGAGTTTACTTGATTTAATGCGCCTTTTACTGCTGCTCCAAAACCAACATTTTCTTTTGCAGGCATTTCCGCGACAGAACTATTCTTTAAATTAACTCCTTGTTGAGCTTGGGTCTGATAATCTCGGATTTGACCTAATAATGAATTAACATTTTTCATGTGTGTTACATCGACCATGCTTATCTCTCCTAAATCACGTAAGCCTGAGTAAAGTTAAAACCCTCTTCTCTTAATTTTTGAATCTTGTGCCTCAAAGTCCGAGGGCTAATCCCTAACCGTTTTGCAGCTTCTTTGCGGCTAGGAGTGCTATTTATTGCAGCAACGATCGCCTGACACTCGCTGTTTTTCACAGCCTTATTCAAATTGTGTGCCTCTGCTGCTACAGTGGGCGCCTCCGTAACCTGATCTGCTAGAGACTTTCCTGTAAGTGTTTTGAAAGACTCAAAATTGTTCTGGAAACCGTCATGAAGCTCATCAAATGATATGTGGTTTTCATCTATATCAGTTTGATATGCCAAAATCATCGCTCGAGAAACCACATTTTCAAGCTCTCTTACATTTCCCGGCCAATGATAATTAACCAGTTTTCTTTGTGCTCCCAAGGAGACCTGCTTCGAGATACGGTCAGTGTTATTTCGTTCAATAAATTGATTAACCAGAGGCATTATATCCATTGGCCTCTCTCTAAGTGGCGGAATTGATATTTTAAAAGCACTCAATCGAAAGTAAAGATCTTCCCGGAATGTCCTCTCTGCGATACTTTTCTTTAAATCACAATTTGTTGCTGCGATTATTCTAATATCCAGGTTCCTAAGTTTTGAGCTACCAAGACGTTGAACTTGCCGCTCCTGGATAACTCTTAAAAGCTTAGATTGCAAAACGTAAGGCATGTCGCCAATTTCGTCCAAGAAGATCGTGCCACCTTCCGCTTGCTCAAAATAACCTGGTTGAGACCTCATCGCCCCAGTAAATGAACCTTTTTCATAACCAAAGAGCATTCCTTCAATTAGATTTTCAGGCATCGCGGCACAATTCACAGCTATAAATGGCTTTTCAAATCTACCGGAGGACTCGTGTATCAATCTTGCGATTACTTCTTTTCCAGCTCCTGTGGGACCTGTAAGAAGCACAGAGACCTCAGCTCTTGCAACCCGACCTGCTAGGGTCAGCAAATTTTTACTTAATGGGTCGACAAACACAAAAGGTTTCGGACTCTCAGTGTCTTTTTTATTAACCAAATTTTCAATAGTTGAATCATTTGTTGGCAAAACCTCTTGCTTTAGATGACAAATCCGTTCCTGCCACGATTGCACTGTAAAGTCGTCGTCGGCAAAAACTGTATAAACCCCTATATCCATAGCTTCAATCACTAGATCAAACCTATCTTTGCGAATCCGGGCGATTATAGGATCTCCGGGGGAAATATCTTTAAGATTTTTAATTTGTTCAATATTGGTTGAATTAATCACAAAAACTGATTCGCCGATATTTGGAATATCGGCCGAAGATAGTTTCCTTACGATGTTCAGCTGTACTCCCAAACCTTCAAGAGACAGTTTTAATTGCTCATCAATTGCTTCTTCGTCATCTATCCAAAATATTTTCTTGATTGCCATTGCTTGTGCCTTGCATAAATAATTTAATTAACCTAATGCAAACGACATGCCAACTATTTTTATTAATAAAAACAATAACTTATATCACAGTGGCAAAAAATTGACATGTTTGCCGCTAACGGCGAACCCTATCTGACTAATTTTTAATTTTATATTTATTGATTTTTTCAATCAGCGTGGTTCGCTGCATATTGAGCAACCTTGCTGTTTTCGAAACATTTCCGTTCGATTTCTGAAGAGCGTTTTCAATAAACTTTTTTTCTATCTCCCCTAATTTTACTTTCAAAGCGAAACCCTCATCGGGAATAGTGTCCCATCCTTGAGCCATCATAATGGCATCTTCAACGTAATTATCAGCATCTCCTTTATTTGACGAATTAGTATCGCTTTCGGGCTCGCTGGCTGTACTTAAGGCTTCTTCTTTATGGCTTAGATCTGACGCTTCTTTGATTTCTGATCTCAAACCAATTGGTATCATGCTAGGGAGCATTTGCGCGAGTTCTATCATTTCACCCGGATGTAGAGTGGTGAATCGGTCGACAAGATTTGCTAATTCCCGAATATTCCCTGGCCAATAGTACGAGGAAAGTATTTTTAGTGAATTCTCAGAAAATTTTATTGGAGTAGTCCGATCCTTGGCAGCTCTGATAGCAAAATGACTTAACAAAGGAACTATGTCTTCTTTCCTTTCCCGTAATGGTGGGATTTCTATAGGAATTACATTTAACCGGTAATAAAGGTCCTCTCTAAATTCATTGCTCTTTATTTTTTCGCTGATATTCTGGTGGGTCGCGGCTATTACCCTAACGTTAATCTCTAATTGTCGAGACGAGCCCACCGGATCAATCACTCTCTCCTGTAACACTCTTAGAAGCTTTACCTGGAGATTAAGTGGCATATCTCCGATTTCGTCTAAAAAAATCGTTCCGTTGTTCGCAAGCTCAAATCTGCCCTTTCGATCAGAAAAAGCACCAGTAAAAGCTCCCTTCTTATGTCCAAACAACTCGCTTTCCATTAAATCTGCGGGTATTGCGCCGCAATTTACAGGAATGAATGTTGATTCTGCTCGCTCGGAACATGAATGTAATGCTTGAGCAACCAGTTCTTTCCCCGTGCCACTTTCTCCCAGGATTAATACAGTTGAATCAGATGGGGCGACTTTTTTAATTAAATCTCGAGTAGAACGGACTGCCTCGCTCTTACCAATAATTGAATTAATCATAAATAGACCGTATTAGCTAGAAGCTAATATAATAACCTATTTAAACAAGGCGTACAGTTTCTGGAATCCCCGCTCAGTCGATAACAAGAAATTTAGTTATTAAAAAACTTGATTTTGACCTTTAAGAGTCAAATAAATAGCCACGTTTTCGATGTTAATTTTTGCCGGCTGTCCAGTAGAATCCATCTTATCGTGAGGCGGATAACTTTTATCATTTTCCTCAGTACTAATTTTTGATTTTTTGTCTGATTGTCCCTTTTGACTTTGGGTAATGGGCTCAAAAATGGTTTGGAAAGTGGTAGATGACGGAAAATTTTTACCCGAAACAGACCGGTTATCTCGAAAAAATAAACCATCTGCGCTAATCGCTACCATTTGTAACTGGTCTTCCGAATAATCCATTGTAAATCAATTTCTTAGGCGGCTACAACGTCTTTCTTTTTAAGAAGACTTGGTAACATGCTCCAGGCTTCGCTAACCTCTTTAACTAATGATTTTACCTCCCGGACCGCCTCAACATCGTTTCTGGTATGCGCATGCAATAAACGCTTTACAGCATAGTCGTAAAGCTCGTTTAGATTTCTCGATAGTTCACCACCTTTTTCCATATCAAGTGACATTTGAAGTCCAAAGATGATCTTTTGGGCCCGACTTATGGTTTCGTTCTTATCTTTGAATTCTTTCCTCTCGATGTGTCCAACCGCTTTATCTAATGATTCCAACAAACCATCAAAAAGCATTTGAATCAGCTGGATTTGGTCGGCATATGCCGCATTGGAACTTACGTTGACACTATTGTATGCCTTCAATGCATTTTTTCTACCCATACCATGCTTCTCCCGAATAAATTACTCTGCTAACAAAGTTAAAATCGGTAGAAGATGCCTTTTCTTTAGAGAAAACCTGTTTTTTTAACGAGTAAACTTTTAGAAAAAGCAAAATTGATTAATTTGGGTATAATTACTGTTTTCAATGACTACTTCGGACACGAAGACAAATTTGATGCAAGGCATTTTTCGATTATTCCCGCAATCTTGCCAATTTGCTCGTCATTAAGTAATAGCTTAGCAGTATTCGAAATATCCGATGCGGATGATTGCCCATTCCTTCTAGCTATTTCTGCCCATATAAGTGCTTTCATTGGAGAAGGTTCTTTTGCACCCTCGCCAGCTTGTAACATATACGAGTACATGAATTGCGCAGGCCCATAATCAGCCAAGGCAGATTTTCGAAAATTGAGTTTGGCTCGCATAAAATCTAGTTTAACACCCTCTCCTTGATAAAACGCCAATCCCAGCATGTAAAGAGATTCTGGCAATTCTTTGGACGCCGCTTTCCTGAACCATTTTACGGCCTCCCGCCAATTTTTTTCGAGTCCATATCCCTGAGAATAGAGCATACCAATATTATGTTCTGCCTCCGCCAATTCTGCGGCTGCGGCTTTTTTATACCATTTCAAGGCTGTAGCATAGTTTTGAGAGACACCTAAACCCTCCTCGTACAAATGACCTATGTTATTTTGAGCTTTTGCATGTCCTTCTTCAGCTAATTGAAGCCAAGCTCGCATTGCCGTGGAATAGTGTTTTCGCTCTAAAGCTCGCATACCTGCTTCAAATTGAGAAGCTTGGACGCAAAGGCTTATTATGCAGAATAACAACAAGAAATAAATAAATTTCAACTTAAACGACATAATCTATCTCTCTAAATCACGTGCCATTTTCTGTACATCGATTACCGCTTGGAATAAATCGCCCTCGGTAATAGTTCCCCGTAAAGAATTATTATGAGGTGCGACAATAGGCAAACTCTCACCTACGAAAGTACTTACTTTCACCATGGCAGACTGTAATGACTCATCCGAGAAAAGGATAACAGGATTTTTATCAATAAAATTAGAAACTTGCCTCTCATCCGCTTCGATTAAAGCATGGATATCTAATTTTCCGATCAGACTACCTGTTTGTGACACTACATAGGCTTCCGTTTGACCGGCCTCTTTTAATCTTTTTAATACACTTCTACCTTTATCATCTTTTTTGGCTGTTATGTAATCCGATGTAGCTAATGGCCCAATGGTTTTTTGGCCAAGGGCGATGGCTTCTCGACCTTTTCTGAGATCGATCGACCTATCGAGAAGCTGACGGTCAAAAAATGAATTTCCGAATAAGCGTAAGGTAAGTAAACTACAAATGGTAACGGACAGCATTGCAGCCACTGCACATTCATAACTCCGAGTTAACTCGAGAATGATCAAAATTGCTGAGATTGGAGCACCAATGACTGAAGACGCTACTGCTGCCATTGATGCGATACTTAGAATATTTGAAAAATCGTTCAAACCAAGCAAAACGGACACCTGTCCCGCTAAAGCGCCCGCGGCAATTCCGACGAACAAAGCAGGCGAAAATACTCCTCCGAATAATCCAAAACCTATGCATAGTGATGTCATCATAATTTTCAGGATCAAAACAGTTAAAAGCAATTCTATCGAAAATTGGCCGGCTATCATGCTATTCATAGCCGAAAGCCCAAGCCCCAAGATCTCTGGAACGAAAATCCCAACAGAACCGCAGATAAAAGCTGCTACAAATGGACTCAGATTTGGCGATATACCAAGTCTAGCAGGTAAACTTGCTGTTTTCCTTAACGACCACATAAACAAAATTGCAATCAAAGCGAACATTGGCGCCAAAACCACAAGAGCGGGGACCATTTTCGCGAGAGCCGGTATTGTAAACGCAACATTAAAGCTAGACGCACCAGGGAACAGACTAGTCCCCAAAGCGCTAGCAGTAACAGAAGATACTATTATAGGAGCAATTGCACGCAGAGAAAAATGCCTAAGTACGGCCTCATGCGCGAATATTACCCCCGCTATAGGCGCATTAAATCCGGCAGATATTGCCGCCGCAACCCCACATCCTAGATAAACATCATGCGTCAATCTACTCGTCATGAATCTTTTAACCCAGATCCCCATGGTAGCTCCAAAATGCACCAATGGGCCATACTGTCCGACGGAAGCACCACCACAAGCTGATGTGAAAGCAGCTAACGTAGAACCAAAACCTCTTTTGATATCTAACGGTTCTTGTACCTGATGCGCGGCATACATAGCATCAGCTGGCCCTGCCCACTTCTCAATATTTAATACATTCCTGATCGCTACAACCACCGCTGCAGCGCATAGTAAAAATATCACTGGCGCGATATTAAAAGATGAGTCGCCGATTGAGATCTCTAATAACTCAAAGTTATTTCTAATATTACTAAGTAAATCAACGCCTTCGACAAATAAATTAGAAACAATTGCCAAAACTGAACCAATCAGAGCCCCAACTATAAAGACAATTAAAACCTCTCCAACTGCTTTTTTTATATCCATCGTTCTCGACTTCCCAAAGAGAATATCAAAATTGTATCATCTATCGGTTTTAGAAGGCATTGCTTTCGATTATTCTAATGAATATGGACAAACGGCTAAAACGTCTCATTCGTGAAATCGAGCAGAAATTAAAAAAAAGCAACAAAGTGGTGCCTGAAAAAGAGCTAAACAAGCTAGTGCTACATGCTAACGGAGAACAAAGGCTCAAAAACCTTTTTTTATCTGCGAAGTACGCACTTGAAAACAAAATGTTCGACACCGCTCAACTTTTATCTGCTTTTACCGCTGAAAAATATCCAACAAACGCCGACGCGATAGCCAACCTTGACGCTTTATTGGGGCTATCCCAACCTCCCGCTTGTGTTTGGTTAATAGTGGGGAAGATTCTTTCCAATAATTCTGATAAAAAATTGGTTTTGACGCTCGCTAAACACCTTAATGATATCGGATGGGAGCAGATGAAGGAGAATCTACCAGACGAAATTATAAATAAAAGCGGTATACTTCTTTCACTCAAACTCAAAAATTACCGTAACAAATCATCGGAGGAATATAATGAGCTAATATCATTCGCCCAACAAAAATGTGCCGAGGGCGCGTTTTCCGCCACTGAGACAGCTGAATTAATAATATATCTTTGTGAGTCTCTACATTTACAGGGCCGCAATCAAGAGATCCAAAATCTAACCAACCGATTTTTCGAAGAAACTCATGATTTGGCTAGTGTTGCTCCAGAAAGATTGCAAGTTGTGAAGACGTTTAAATCCACGTCAGAAGCAAATCTCGGTAATCCATTCGTTGCTATAACAACCCAAATCATACCTTCCCTTGTTGACCAACCGGCGTCGCCGGCTAATGCGAAATTAATTTATAATATCGCTCTTCTCATGACAAAAGTTGATTTGCGAGAGACAGCCGCTTTTTTATATAACAAAGCTTTCGAGATGGACTCAACCATGCCCGCACCAGGTTTCCACGCTCTATATCAAACGAGCCATGCTTGCGATTGGGAGCAAAGAGATAGTTTAGCCAAGAAATGTTTATCAGCCTTCTCTCAACCGCTGGTATCAGGAAGAGGCGAGAGAACCGCAGCAAGGGTTATCGCGAGCTGCGCTTTCACCGCAACGACCCTATTCGATTCTTTGGAATTACAACGACAATTTCTAGCGAGAAGCAAGGAAGCATCTGCTGATTTTCCCACACCCATTACTCGTAAGTTCAATAATAAAATAAGCTCAGAAAAGCTGAAAATTGCCTATGTTTCATCAGATTTCTATTCCCATGCTACGGCTTTTTTATTGTCTGGATTATTTGAAGAACATGATCAAAATAAATTTGATATTCATGTATTTTCTTATGGGTTTAATGACGTAAACGATCCTTTTAGGAGACGAATAAGAGACGCCGTAGGGCATCGATTCTTAGATGTAAGCAGGTGGAGCGACGATGCCATCACCGCCTCTATTACTAATCAAAATATCGATATCGCCGTAGATCTCAAAGGATACACTCAAAATAGCAGGCCCTTCCTCCTTCATAAAAAACCTGCCCCGATACAAATCAACTATCTTGGGTTTCCCGGGTCTATGGGACAATCATATATAGATTATTTCATTGCAGATAAATATACCGTAACGTCAAAAAATCGAATGCAATTCAGCGAAAACATAGTGAAATTACCGGTCTTTTATCAACCACCCGATACAAATAGAAACGTTTCATCAGGTGGTTCGAGAAAATCGAACAACTTAC
This sequence comes from Pseudomonadota bacterium, assembly GCA_036130055.1. Classification (GTDB taxonomy): domain Bacteria; phylum Pseudomonadota; class Gammaproteobacteria; genus TMED69. The sequence goes on from JAYYOR010000040.1 coordinate 10,419, forward strand.
CTGAAAAAGGCATAATACTTGGAGCTTTTAATTCAATCTATAAATTAACCCCCGAAATATTCAACTTTTGGCTTGAATTATTAAAGGAGTACAACGAGACATATCTTTGGTTGATTGAGCCCGTTGGTGGCGCGAAACGAAGATTATTGGAACTTGTAAAGTCACACAATCTATCCGAGGAACGCATAATATTGGCGCCTTTTGTTGAACAAAGTGAACATATTGAGAGATTAAAATTTGTTGATATTTTCATGGACACATATCCCTGCGTCGGTCACACCACAGCTACAGACGTACTTTTTAGGAACGTACCCTTGGTAACCATAGCCGGAGAGACCTTTGCCTCGCGGGTGGCAGCATCTGCTCTTTTTCATATAGATTGCCCTGAATTAATCGCCCATTCATTTATAGAGTATAAACAAATAATAAAAAAGCTCATTGAAAGTCGTGAGTTACGATCAGAATTGAGAACTAAAATCCAGAAAAATACTGAATCGAAAGCTTTGTTTAATACCAAAAACTATACTTCAATTTGGGAAAAGACCCTTGAAACCCTGCATAATAGATGGAAAGAAGGAAAACAACCCGAGGATATGGAAATCTAACGATAATGGAAATTAGAAAAAAAGCCGACAAAAACTATCTGGAACTAATAAAGACCTTGGTCGATAGTGATAATGACACTATTGCTGAACTTATAATTAGTGAACTTGAAGATAAAGGACTAAATGTTGAGGAATTAAGAAATATTTTAGATAATTAGTATAAAAATCTGATTTTATTTATGCTTTTTTATCAAAAATTATTCCTTTCATCACTTCAATGTTTTTCGCAACTCTCAGAATTGCTTCGCTTGGAACTTCAAAAATAATGCTACCTGAATTGGGCTCGGTCACTTTCACCACAAACCTATTAGAAGCCTCATCTACGGAAAAGTTTAAATTAGTTGCGGTATTTAAAGACTGAAGCGCCTGTTCTAGATCGTTTCGGGCAATCTCCATTCTGGCTACACCCTCCTGCGGCGTAATCGAAACACCGTCGACAATTTGTTGGGCCGATTGGATGTTTATTTCAGGTGGCTTGATTTCAAGCTCTTTTCCCGTGTCTTTCTGGGCCTTGATTTGAGGGCTATCAACTTTGTTAGCTGAGTTCGCAAAAGAAAGTGATTGCAGTTCATTATCTGCCATAGCAATATCCAATAAAGTTAAAATTTTCCTACATCACCTATATCGACAGTAGATGTATAAAACTTTAGTTTTTTTTTATTAAAGCAGAAAAAAAGGCGCAAATCCCGCAATTTACGCCTTCACCCACCAGAAATTAAAGTTTAGAACTTTGCAATATATTCAAATTATTCGCTTTTTAACCACTCAACAAGGTGCCCTGCGATTAATTTAGAATCAGGTTTATAGTCGCCTTTTCTCCAGGCGTCCCTAATTCTTGCTACCTTGTTTTGATTAATTTCTTCATTTGGCAATGGAGAATGCGGTACACGTTCTAAATCAAATGACATATCTGACATAAATATTTCCTTTTTTTATAGGTTCACTTACCGATTTGGAGGGGGGTGATTATTCAAAATAACCACCCTATTCCCCAACCTAATTAACCTTGCAAAAGAGCTAGGACACTTTGAGGTTGCATATTGGCCTGCGCCAACATTGCGATTCCCGCTTGAGCAATGATCTGAGTTCTAGCAAGTTCGGCAGTTTCAGTTGCATAATCAGTATCCTGAACTCTGGAACGAGAGGCCTCAACGTTAATCTTAGTATTACTTAGATTATCCACAGCCATATTCAGTCTTGTCAGTGCAGCACCAAACGTTGCTCTCTGCTCATCTACTCCGGCAATAGCTGTATCGATTGCGGTCAGAGCCTCAGCTGCTGATTCCGATGTATCTACAGCGATAGTAGCTTCGTCGATTGCACCGCCGAATACACCTGCGGTCTCTGCAGTTTCAAATTCACCAAAAGCTACAGTAATAGATTGGCCTGAATTTGCACCGATTTGAAAGGTTACGGTTCCCGAACTTCCGACATCTCCGTCTAATATATTGGTGCCATTGAATTGACTATCATCTGCAATTCGCTCTAACTCTGTCTGTAATTGAGTGAATTCAACGTCCATCGCAGCTCGGTCTTCTGTTTTGAAAGTTCCGTTTTGCGATGCCACTGCTAATTCACGCATTCTAAGCAGAATATTACTCACTTCAACAGTAGATCCTTCAGCAGTCTCTACCATTGAAATCGCGTGTTGAGCATTGACTAAAGCTCCCTCTAATCCCTGAATTTGAGCAGTCATCCTATTCGCGATTTTATTGCCGGCAGCGTCGTCAGCAGATGAGTTTATTCTTAAGCCAGTGGATAATCTTTCCATCGCTTGACTCATTCGTAGCTCATTTTGCTTTAACGCATTAATAGTTATTTTCGAATTAATATT
>JAYYOR010000041.1:0-14043 GCA_036130055.1 Pseudomonadota bacterium
AAAAATTGTCTTAACTTAGCAAGCAATTGCACACCAGCACTTTGTAAAATCGACGTAACATATTGTTTTTTATAAAAATATTATTAAGTGGTTAAAAATTAATCAAAATAACAAATTATGTTTGATTCAGCCGAGATAATGACACGATCAACCTATAATCCACAAGGTTGTCCACAGATTCTGTGGGTAAAATAAATTTTCGAGGATCAGCTTAGAAAGAAGTGCTTCAAGTGGTAAGAAAAAACCTTAAATTGACTGTGATCAAGTTAATTTTAAGGATTTGCTCGAGATTGACAGGGGTGTAATGGTCTCATTTGGACTTTTGGTGATAGATTGTCGGTCGGCTAGCCTGATAAATGCGATATATTATAATATCAGACTAGCCGATCTTCTTACCCGCGTTATTGCAATTAATATATCGGCAGGACAGGGAAATACTTTAATTAGCAGAAATTAAGTGAGGTGATTTTTTAATGAATAATGCGGAAATAATGGTAAATTTAATAAAAACAACGAGAACCGAAGATTTGCTATTTGAAGGCGCAAGCTCTTACGATGACGGAAGCGACACTACTTACGGCGGTCATTTGTTAGCTCAAGCAAGTTACTCTGCTTGTCAAACAATAGATGACCCTAAAAAGAGGCTTCACTCTCTTACAGCCAATTTTATTCGAGCGGGAGAATCAGGTAAAAAATATACCTATAAAGTCGAAGTTTTGAGTGATGGCAAGTCATTTTCTAGGCGACACGTTAGAGGATATCAAGAAGACAAACAAATAATGCAATTAACTGCCTCATTTTGCAATGAAAATGAGGGCCTCGAATTTGAGGCGGCATCACCAAAGGACTTTTCTTCCATACCTGCTCCAGACTCCATCCTGACATATCACGAACTGATGCATAAACTTGATGAAATACCCTTTAGGCGGGATTGGGCGTTTCGTCAGCATGGTTTTGATCGACGGATAATCCAAGCGCCTTGGGCAAATAAAAAGTTTGATGAGTCTATTGGAATAAAAATGTGGGTGAAGGCAGCTGGTGATATCGAATATACAGCCAATTTACATGAGGCGCTTCTGATTTATCAGAGCGATGAGTCTCTGGCCGATAATATTTTGATTCCTTTTGAACTTACCTGGAGCTCTCCGAACGTTTTTATGGTGAGTCTTGATCATTCACTTTGGATTCACAGGCCAGTCGATGTGAATGAGTGGCTATATGTTGAACAGGAACCAATCGTGGCCATTTATGAAAGAGGGCTGTCTAAAGCCAGGGTATGGGATGCGAACGGCGTTTTGATAAGTTCTTTTTTGCAAGAAGCTCTTTTTAGAAAGCGACGAACGAATAATTGAATTAAAATCCATGAAAATGGGCGATATCTATAAGTTTTTCTCTTCTTGTTTTAAGTGTGTTTTCAATTGCTTTCTTGTCTTCGTAACCCATTGCCATTCCTGAGACCAGGACCTGGTCAGGTGGTATGTTTAAATGCTTGAATATTGGTTCCTGATAATTTATCCAAGCGGCCTGTGGACAGGTATGTAAATCATATTTTCTAGCGGCAAGCATGACCGTTTGCATAAACAAACCCACATCTGACCAACTCCCCTTTCCTAGGTAAGAATCAGTTGTAAAAAACAAACCCACAGGTGCATCAAAAAAACAAAAATTTCTTCTGTGTTGCTTATGCGATTTTTCTCGGTCTCCTTTTTTTATTCCGAGAAGCCCATATAGATCCCAACCAATACCTCTTCTTCGATTTCTGTGAATTTCTTTCCATTCCGAGGGATAGTAATCGTACTTGTCATAATCGGTGAATTCGCCGAGGTCAAACATTTTTTGAACATCTGTCACAATATTATTTCGCGTGTCTCCAGCGCACACATAAACGTGCCATGGTTGTGTATTAGTACCACTGGGGGCTCGTTGGGCAATAGTTAAAATCTTAGTTATAATGTCTTTCGGTACGCGTTTATCAAGAAACGCCCTGATTGAGCGACGGCTTTCAATCGCCTCTATTATATCCATTATTTATTCTCCTGAAGATTGATGTATTCATTAGCTGTAATTGGGTAATACTCGATATTTCTTATGCCTAGATTTTTAGGCTCTGGATCAATAATTTTCACTTTAGCTTCATTTTGCTTCGCTATATCCAGTGCTATTTGCGTAAAACCCACACTGAAAGAGGTCCCTAAAAAAATGAAATCGGTGGCTTTACGCATTCTTTTGATTGCTTTAGAAATCTTATAGGCCTCAGTGTAATGTTCGTCGAATAATAAGACAAATGGTTTTAAGCTTACCCCAAATTCAGGGGTTTTTGTGGAGCTAGATATCTTAAAAGCATCTAGTAACTGGCTTTTTAGTTTGCGATCTGAGAGCTCACTATTTATCGATTGCCAAGGCGCTTCTATTAATTCTCCGAAAGCCTGTTCTTCTTTTGTAAATTTTGTAACTCTATCTAACCTTCCATGAATTGGAATATATTCTTTATTTCCAGCCTTAAAATCAAGAGTATCAATATTCTGAGTAATTAATGGTTTATCAGCCAACCATTTATGGACAGGATTCGGACTGAGATTTCTGTAGGTTGCAAATCTTTTGAAGTACCAAAGTAAGAATTCATCTGGTTTAGTCCGAAACATTCCTCTTGTTGCCATTTGTTGAGGGGTATAATTTTCGCTACCAATAGTCCAGAATCCATCGTGACCCCTAAAAGTTGGGATCCCACTTTCCGCACTAACCCCTGCTCCTGTAATAAAAATTTCTTTTTTCATTTTTTCTTTGGCCTTTGTTCTGTGGTAGCTCGATTTATGTGGAGTTTAAAATCTTATATCTTTAGGTTATAGTTTATTAAACGCGAAACTTGTTTGTAAAGTTCAGGGCCAAAAAGTGAAATACATTTTATGGTTTAAACCTTCTCATAAATATTTTAATCCGCAGGTAAAAAGTTGATAAGAGAAAACGTTGGAAAAAACACGCTAACTAACATTCTAATGTTTGTCTTATTTTGGCCGATATATTTTGGTTCTGTAACTCCTGCGAAAGGCTTGACACTTAACGAGGCGATATTAGGCACGCATCGTTCGGCAAAAAATATAGCTCGAAATGACTTTCGTAATCCTGAAAAAACGCTTAAGTTCTTTCAGCTTAGGAACGATATGACGGTTGTTGAATTATGGCCAGGAAGTTCTGGTTGGTATACTGAAATCCTTGCGCCGTATTTGAAAGATCAAGGCTCTTTTTACACGGTTAATTTTGATGGAAGCACTGGCTTAGATTATTTCGAAAAAGGCGCGAATCGTTTTCAAGTTATGATTGATTCAAACCCATTGATCTTCGGGAAACTTATAAATATGCCACTTATGCCACCGAAAAAAATTCCGCCAATACCTCCCGGCACCGCTGACTTGGTACTGACATTCAGAAATATGCATAATTGGTTGATGAGAGATATGGAGCAGGATGTTCTTTCTTTCGCGCATTCAGTATTGAAGCCAAATGGTATTCTTGGTGTAGTTGCCCATCGTTCACGGGATGACCAGCTAGGACGATTAGGTGCTAAAACCGGCTATCTAGGGCAATCATTTGTAATTGAGTTGATAGAAAAATCTGGTTTTAAGCTTTTAGAGATTTCTGACGTCAATTCAAATCCTAAAGATAGTACGGACCATCCCAAAGGTGTTTGGAGTTTGCCTCCTAGGTTGAGGATGGGCGATGAGGATAGAGAATATTATATTGGAGTAGGTGAGAGTAACAGAATGACTTTGAAATTTGTCAAACTCTATTAGATTTTAAAAAACGTCCGATAAAATTCAAAAAAATACTATATTAAAGTTTTAATATATTTGACAGTCTACGAAATTATTAGCTGTTACTTCGTCGCATTTATTTTTATATTCGCCCACACCTCCGCAATAGGGAATAACCCTTCTTGCTTTACCTTTTACATTGGTACCTGTATACCACGAATCCGTTTTATGTACTAAAGTTGATTCCGCGACTTCGTCATGGTGCTTGCCCCACTCTTGTTCTGATTTTTTTGACGGTTCTATAGCATTTTTCCCTTCACTTATCACATGCTTGATACAATTTTCTATCCATGTGACTTGCTGGTCAACGCATGTAGGGACGTTACAAAAAGCAGCACCAGGGGACATTGGTGCATTGACTAAAAACATATTGGGGTATCCATGAACCTGCATTCCTAGAAATGTACTCACACCATTTTTCTTCCACTCATCACGCAGCAATCGCCCATCCCGACCATGGAGATCAATAGCGGTTAAGGCACCTGTGCCAGCATCGAAGCCAGTGGCAAGTATCAAAACATCAAGTTTAATTTTTTGGTCTTCTAAGATAACTTCTTGTCCGGCGATTTTTTTAATTTCATTCGTCCTTACATCAATTAAACTAACATTAGGCCGATTATATACCTCATAATAACTTGTCTCTAAGGGAACGCGTCGGGTCCCAAATCCATAATCTTTCGGAATCAACTTTTCGGCAATAGTTGGGTCATTTACCCTTGACCTAATTTTATCTTTTACAAATTGTGAAATTTCACTATTAGCTTCCTCTTCAAAAAATATTTCTGGAAATTGTCCTATCCAGAAACTTAAGGAGCCCTCCTTCCAGTATCTCTCCATACAAGCTAATCTTTCTTGCTGGCTTAATTCATGATAGGAGCTTTCAAAGTCATATAGAAATCCAGCGAAAGTGTTTTGCCTAGTTTTTTTAATTTCTGGATATTGACCTCTTAATTCCGCCATTTTTTGTTCAGTAAACCTTGGGTTGTTCATAGGAATTGTGTAATTCGGCGTTCTTTGAAATACGGTGAGGTGTTTCACCTCAGAGGCGATTGATTGTATTACTTGTATTCCGGTCGCGCCAGTTCCTATTATCCCTACATCTTTGTTACTGAGTTTCAAACCTGTTTTTGGCCAGTGGCTTGTGTGCAGGATTTTCCCTGTAAATTTATCAATTCCATTTATATCTGGAAGCTGAGGTTTTGAAAGCAGTCCGCTTCCCATTACGAGAAATTGGCTCTGTACTTCAAAACCATCTTCCGTTCTAATTTTCCAATGTTTTTGCTCTTCCATGAATTCAGCTTTAGTAACTTTTGAACCGAATCGTATGAATTTTTTTAAGTCAAATTTCTCGGCTACAAAATTAAGATACTTTTCTGTTTCCTCTTGAGCTGGAAATTTTTCTTTCCAATTCCATTCGTTTAAAAGTTCTTCTGAAAAAAAATATTGATAAACATATGATTCCGAGTCAGTGCGAGCACCAGGATATCGATTCCAGTACCAAGTGCCGCCGATTCCGTCGCCCGCCTCGAGTGTTTGTACAGAATATCCTTGCGTTGTAAATTTGTGCGTTGCAAAAATTCCTGTAAAACCTGCTCCAACTACAATAACGTCAACTTTTTTATTTTTTTCCATTCTTTATAAACCTTTCAAACAAACTTTAGTTCAATATTCCCAATAAAATAGAATTAATTCAAGAGTGTTTTACTTCAGTTCGAATAATTTAGTTTAATATATAGAAATGACCAGACTATTTTTTGTTGTTATCCAAGTGTTAGCCGGTTTTGTAGTAACAACTTCTTATTCTACTGCTAACCTAATTGATGATGCTAAATTAGATCCATCGATTCAGTTACTACTTGGTCTTCAACATGGTACGGGAATAAATTACGGTTTTGGGGCGATAGATTCAACTGATCAGAAAAATCGGTCGACGCTTTCTTTAGCGGTTAAGCCAGGATTAAAAACGCAAATTAATTTACCAAATTCGCATATTTATAGTGGGGTCTCCTTGGTTGCCGCCACCACATCTTTGGATGGCGAGATAAGTGGTCAGGTTGCAAAATCTGGTGATCAGGCCTTGGATTTTGATCATTCTTATATCGGTTGGAAAAATTCTGTCTTAGATATTTCAGTAGGGGCACAAGATTTTACGATTGGGGATGGTTTTATTATAGGCGATGGCAATTACAATCAAGGAGCAGAAAACGGCCAGTACTGGATCGGAGCATTCTCTGCGTGGCGGAATTCCTTTGTGGTTAGACTTAATTTTAAGAAATTCCTAACAGAGCTTTTTTGGTTGAGGACAGATAATGACTTTCGAGATGGCCGGATAGTTGGTGCCAATTTTGAATATAGAGATGATAGATATGGTGAGCTGGGTATTTCAACCGTTCATGTTTTAGAAGGGGACGCATTCAACCTTAGAGGCATGCAAGCTTGGAGCTTTCGTGTCGCAGACTTTCGTCCAGCTCGAATAAAAGGTTTAAAATTTTTTGGTGAATGGGTCTTGCAGAAAGGGGTAGATGACCAAGCAGGGGGGCGCAAGAATGCTGCCTTTGGTTGGTATATAGAAAATGAATACCATGTGCCTCTTGGGTTTTACACTCCTATAATCAATTATCGCTATTCAAACCTATCAGGAGACGATCTGGAGACAGAAAAAAATGAGGGATATCGAGGTCTTTACTATACTATCTTCAAGAGAGGATGGGATACCTGGTATCAAGGTGAGATAGCAGGGGAATATCATCTTTTTAACAGTAATCAGATTACGCAAATGTTTAAATTAAAATTACCTTTATCAAAAACTTCCTTCGCTGTAATTTATTACTATGATCATGAATTACACGAAAAACATTACTTTAATAGAAGGGTTAACTCAAAGAAATGGTCTAGTGAACTTAATCTTGGGTTAGAACAGATAAAATCTTCTGGCTTTTATGGTTATTTCGGGGTTGCTCTTTCTAAGCCAAGATCAGCTGCGAAAGAAGTTTTTGGAAATGACGATTTTTTTGTAGTACAAACTTTCTTGTCTTATAATTTTTGAACAAATGAAGTATCATGCACATATCTATTGGACAAATAAATTTGAAAAAAATATAGCACTCGGTTTACGAATCCCTTTACATAATAATCAATGTGGGCTTGGAAAACTGCATGATAAAAAGGTTGGGCCGCATACCTTTCCTATGTATCAAGTGAGCTATGACAATTCGAATAAAAATTTTGTGGAAGCATTTCTTAAAACACATAGAAATGGTTTAAGTATTCTTTTGCATAAAGTTACAGACCAAGGCGATGTCCATGACCATACAATTGGAGCACAGTGGTTAGGAAAAAAATTAGAACTCAATCTTAAAATTTTTAAGGAAAAATGAAAGAAAAACCGTCGATTATTTCAGCGCGCGATACAAAGTACGATAAAGATGAAATTATTCAAATGGCGCTTTCAGATGATGTTTCTTTCTCTAGCATAAAAAGAAGGTTCGGCCTTACTGAGCATGAGGTTAAGAAATTAATGAGAAAGAATATTTCGCCTAGGAGCTACAAAAGATGGAGAAAAAGAGTTCGAGATTTTTCCGATCGTAGAGAATTTTACAAATAACATTAGGAAATAATGATGAATGAATACTTGCATTTTATAAATAATGAATGGGTTAAGTCGGCTTCGGGTGATTGGTTTGAGTCTGAAAATCCTTACACCGGAGAAAATTGGGCTCGTGTTTCAAAAGGCAGTTCTGAAGAAGTAAATAAAGCCGTTACTCATGCAAAAGCCGCCTTGGAAGGAGAGTGGGCTAATTTTACTCCTACCGAACGAGGTAAAATATTAGTTAAATTATCTGAACTAGTCGAAAGAGAATCGGAGGCGTTAGGTCGTATCGAGACAACAGACAATGGGAAGTTGTTTGCAGAGATGAGTGCGCAAACAAGAGTGATGGCTGAGTGGTATAGATACTACGGTGGCTTAGCAGATAAAATCGAGGGTTCCGTGCTTCCGGCAACCAAAAAAGGTATATTCAATTATACTCGATACGAGCCGCTTGGAGTTGTCGGACTTATTACAGCCTGGAACTCACCTTTATTACTTTTAGCTTTCAAGCTGGCGCCAGCTCTCGCTGCGGGTAATACCGTGGTTATAAAACCTTCGGAATATACCTCAGCTTCCACGCTCGAATTTATGAAGCTAATACTGGAGGTTGGGATGCCAAAAGGGGTTGTGAACGTCGTCGCAGGTTTTGGTGATGATGTAGGTCAATCTTTGGTGGAGCATCCAGATATTGCTAAAATAGCCTTCACTGGCTCAGATGTTTCTGGTGCAAAAATTAAAGAAATTGCGGCAAAAAAAATTATGCCAGTGACGCTCGAGTTGGGTGGAAAATCACCTAACATAGTATTTGATGATGCAGACTTTGAAGCTGCGATTATAGGAGCTATATCAGGTATTTTCGCTGCTACTGGTCAAACATGTATTGCTGGCTCAAGACTTTTAGTGCAGAAAAACATACACGATAAATTTGTTAAGAGACTTGTGGAAATTGCTAGTGAGGCAAAAATTGGAGATCCTATGTTAGCCGACACCCATGTTGGTCCTGTTACCACTCCCCCTCAATTTCAAAAAGTTTTAGATTATATAGATATAGCAAAGAAAGAAGGAGCAAAATGCGTCTTAGGAGGTAAAAAATGTGCAAGCCCAAATGTGTCTGGGGATAGATTTGTTGAACCAACTATTTTTACAAATGTGTCTAATGATATGAGAATTGCACAGGAAGAAGTGTTCGGGCCAATTCTTTCGATCATACCTTTTGAGACAGAAACAGAAGCTGTGACAATAGGAAATGATATTGTTTATGGGTTGGCAGCGGGTGTGTGGACTAATGATATTGGTAGGGCACTTCGTATGTCAGAAAAATTACGAGCTGGCACCGTATGGGTTAATACTTATCGAGCGCTTAGTTATACCGCGCCGTTCGGTGGCTTTAAGAGAAGCGGAGAGGGTCGAGAAAATGGCAAAGAGGCAATTAAAGAATTCCTTGAGGTAAAATCAGTTTGGATTAATCATGAACTATCTAAAGAAAACCCTTTCATTATGAAACTATGACTATTTTAATTTAGTGTTTTTTTCTAGGAGGGATTCTATATCTTCCTTAGTTTTATTGGCAGCTGTTTCCATTGAATCAGGGAGTTTTCTCTTAACTTTCGCACCAAGTTGCCTTAATTTTTCAGCCTTGTCCATTAAGTTTCCTCGACCAGAAATAAGACGATTATAAATTTTATCGAAACTTTCATTTGTTTTATTGAAATAGTGTTGTGCTTGTTTAAGTCCTTCAATTAGTAAAACAATTTGGTCATGAATTTTTCCGCCTGCTTCTGCAATCTTGAGAACATTTTGGTCTTGCCGATACTCGCGAAGAATAGAACTGAACATTAGGGTTAAATACATAAAATTATTCGGTCCAGTTAGCATCACGTTATTTTCGATTGCATATTTTGAGAGGTTCAGGTCTTGACTAAGGGCTATATTTAACGCCGGTTCGATTGGGACGAACATTACGACGTGGTCAAATGAACCGAATCGGCTGTAATCTTTATTTGATAGATCTTTTATATGTTTTTTGATCGATAAAATATGATTTTTTAGCGCCCGCTGCTTATTCTCGTCATTATTACTGTTGTGGTAACTGACATAGTCTACCAAAGACACTTTTGAGTCGACTATAATTTTCCTGTTTCCCGGAAGGTTAATAACTATATCCGGGATTTTTCTTTTTCCTTGTTCATCTTCGTAGCTTGTCTGTTTGACATAATCGAGGCCTTCTTGCAACCCGTAGAAATCCAAAATTAACTCTAGTTTTTCTTCTCCCCAGTTACCTCTTATTTTGCTATCGCCTAGTAAGGCCTTAGAGAGTGACTCGGCTTGTTCATTCATTTGCAAATTAAGGTCTTTGAGGCCATTGATTTGAGTCGTTAACTCAACCCGCAGATCTTGATTTTGTCTGTTAAAACCATCGACGGTTTGTTTAAATTCCTTTAACTGTTTTTCATAGGGCTCCATTAGTGAAGAAACTGTTTTTTTACTACGCCTTTCAAAAATGTCTTGGTTTTCAGAAAATATTTGTTTTGTTAATTGAGACCATTTTTCACTAAACTTATTGTCTTGTTCCTCGAGAAAATTAATCTTTGCACGAGCAAATTCATTATCTTTTTTTGATTCTGTTAATAGTTGTATATTTTGTTTTTCGAGCTCTTGAATGGTTTCGTTTTTTTCTGTTATCTCTTTTTGTTTTGTCTTTAAAATTTTGTAAAACGTTATACTTCCAATAAATAGTACTGATACAAATATTATCGAGATTGCTGTTACTGTTCCCATCAGAACAGTATGCAAAAAAAACTTGTATTTTTAAAGCAATGGTTTGGAAGGAAGCTAATGCTTCCTTCCTTTAGCCTTTAATTTATTGCAATTTTTCTCGGCTTGCGCTCATCAGGTATAACTCTTTCTAAATCAATTAGAAGCATTCCGTCTGAAATAGAAGCCTTGTTCACTTTTATATCATCGGCCAGGCTAAAACGTTTTGTAAATTGTCGCTTGGCAATACCTCGATATAGCGTTTCATTCCCCTGGTCGTTTTCGTTTTTTTTATTTACAGAGCTTACAGAAAGTATTCCATCTGACACTTCTATATCAAGGTCTGCCTCATTAAAACCAGCTAAAGCCATCTCGATTACGAATTTATTTTGTTCGTGTTTCTTTACGTTATAGGGGGGATAATTTGTGTTGGAATTACAAAGGTTCGCGTGCTCCCAAAGCCTATCAAAGGTTCTGTCGAAGCCGACTGTAAATGGACTTAGTAATTCAGAATCAAAAGATTCAAGTGCATTTCTAAAAGTTCTAATTGTGTTCATATTTTAATCTCCTTATTAAGCAAGATGTTTGTGATAGCATTGTTTGCTATTCTTGTATATGGGGATCAAAATTAAAATTTCAAGTGTTTTTAAATATCTTTGTGTATTTTTGGTGCGATTTTTAACAGTTTGGACTTTGGTCCGTCAGTTAATACATAAATGAATCCGTTTGGGCCGGTAGTCACATGTCTTAACCTACCATATTCTCCATCAAGCAACCGCTCTTCTGAGCCGACAGCAGCCCCGTTAAATTCTAATCTTGTAATGACGTTAAAAGTGAGTGATGTTACAAAAAAATTATTTTTCCATTTAGGGAACAAGTCGCTTTTGTATATCATAAGACTAGAGGGCGCATTAGAAGGCGTCCATTGGTAAATGGGGCTCTCAATACCCTCTTTTGTTTCGAGACCTGAACCTATTTTCGTGCCCGTAACATAATTCCTTCCATAGGTTACGTCTGCCCATCCATAATTTTTGCCCGGTCGTATTAAATTTAGTTCACAGCCTCCCATTGGTCCGTGCTCGACGGCCCAAATGGCGTTTTTATGTAAAGCGATGCCCTGAACATTTCGATGACCCCAGGAAAATACTTTTTTCACATCCGGATTACTTGATTTCGAAAATGGATTGTCTTTTGCGAAGCTTCCGTCATCTTTGACCCGGATGATTGAGCCAGGATGAGTGTTGATATCCTGCCCATTAGGACGATGTCCCCTATCACCTAGCGTTACCACCAAACTTTTATCGGCTAGAAAGACTAGCCTGGAACCAAAATGTCTCGGGTCCTTGTTTTTCTCGTTGGCTATAAAAATCGTCTCAGCATTTTCTAATTTGTTTTCCACGAATTGAGCCCTTGCAACCTCAGTCCCGCAATTTCCGGCCCTTCTTTTACTGTAACTGAAATAAACAAATTGGTTGTCCTTAAAGTCTGGATGTAATGCTATGTCCATTAGCCCTCCTTGCCCGCACTTAGAAATCTCAATTGGATTAGTGAGCTTGGACACAGTGTTTTCTTTGAGATTTGCCTGGAGTATCACTCCATTTTTCTGAGTTATTAGGGCAAGATTAGGATTAATGAAGGCAAGTCCCCATGGGTTGTCAAGGTTTTTAAGTATGGTCTTTACCGTGAAGTCATGATGTTTACTAAAGAAGCTTTTCTCTTCGAGAGCTACACATTGAAAAGAAACTGTAAAAATTAATAAGATAGCCCCTAATCCCGAATAATTTTTTAAGTGGTTTGTGGGCATGAATTGAAGTTTTGGAAGGTATTTTTTCATAATTTTAGCATCTCTATTGTGTTGCCATCGAGGTCCTCGATGTATACCGAACTTGTCCCATCTCGATGTGGTGTCGCTACGCCGAACTCTGTAATAGAATCTCGTTCTATCGCATAGTGTGGAGGATGCTCATTTTTAGAAACTAATGCCATTGATATATTAGCAAACCTTAAAAGCGCCCAGCTGGAATCGCAATAGTCAACTTTACAGGCAAACTTTGATTTATACCAATCTACAGACTTTTTGATGTCTGATACCTGTATCGCAATATGATGCATTTTATCTAATTTCATAACTTCCTACTCCTAATTAAACCCAAATACGATTTTTCTTTTTAAGTAGATCCTATTAACAGCTATCTGCATAATTCAGTTCGTATATAATACAAACACAGAGCAATCCAAATGAAATTAATTTCTATGACTGAAAAAGGGCTTTATTGCCCTATTGGTGATTTTTATATAGATCCCCTTCGTGCCGTTGAAACGGCGGTAATTACCCATGCCCACGCAGACCATGCTAGGTCCGGTAGTGAAAATTATTTGACTAACACGTTTGGGATCCCAATAATTAAAAAGAGGTTGGGCTCCAAAACTAAAGTTATTGGGTTGAATTACGGCGACTCCAAAAAAATTAAAAAAGTTAAGTTAAGTTTGCATCCTGCGGGACATATATTAGGCTCATCACAAGTTCTTTTGGAATTTAAAAATGAGGTTGTGGTGGTAACGGGAGATTACAAACGAGAATTCGACCCAACGTGCAGGACTTTCGAGCCCCTACAATGTGATACCTTAGTGACAGAATCGACCTTTGCTCACCCAATATATAACTGGCCAAGTTTCGATAGTGTAATCAAGGATATCCACGATTGGTGGCATGATAATCGAAAAAAAAAGATAACAAGCGTGTTATTTGCTTACTCTCTCGGTAAAACCCAAAGAATACTGGCCGGCTTATCTAAATTAACCAATGAAGAAGTGCTTTTGCATGGCGCTTCCGTGGAGTTGACTAAAATTTACCGAGAAGCAGGGGTAAAAATGGTACCGACAGTTCCTGTTTCACAGTTTGACGAATACGGCGAAAGCTTGGTTATAGCGCCACCTAGCGCTTTCCGTTCTAAATGGTTAAAAAGATTCAAAGAATACCGAACAGGATTTTGTTCAGGATGGATGTTGGTGCGAGGGAACCGAAGAAGAAACGGTTACGATCGTGGCTTCGTTATAAGCGACCATGCAGACTGGACTGGTTTAATTAAGACCATAATAGAATCAAATGCTAAAAATATTCTTGTAACACATGGTCGTTCGGATGTATTGATTCGTTATCTGAAGACTCTTTCTATCAGAGCAGCCGAATTCTGATGGCATATTATATATTTATAATTATTTACAAATGCATTTATTTTCGCGGTTATACTCAAAATTAGACCAAACAAACTCGACGCGAGATAAGGTTAAAATACTTTCAAATTTTTTCGAAAAAGCTGACTTTGAGGATGCTGCTTGGACTATTTACATTATTATGGGAAAGCAGAAGAAACGGCTGGTAAAAAGATCAACACTTATTAAAGCTTTAGAGGAAGTTTCAGGGTATGAAACCTGGATAATATCTGATGCATATACAACTGTTGGTGACTTTGCTGAAACCGTTTCGCTTTTGTTAGGTTATGATCGTGGCACGTCTGAATTATACAAGAATAATTCTATAGCCTACTGGATGAAAAAGAAGATAATTCCTTTGATCGAACAATCAGAAGAAGAGCATCTTAAAAAAATTACCCAATGGTGGGGAACATTATCCCAACTAGATTGTTTTGTTATTACTAAAATTTTGACCGGCGGTCTGAGGGTAGGGGTATCTAATAATCTCTTAGCGAGAGCTTTATCAGAATCCTTCAAGATTTCTAAAGATATTATAATTCACAGGTTGATGGGAAATTGGAAACCTACTAGTGACTTCTTCAGTATGCTCATTGACCCAAGTAATCAATCTGGCCGGGCTTCTTTACCTTACCCGTTTTTCTTAGCTTCACCAATGCAATGTTCTGTGAGTCAACT
>JAYYOR010000042.1:0-62530 GCA_036130055.1 Pseudomonadota bacterium
TTGATGTAAAAAATGAAAAACGATCTTTTTGCATTATTATTTACTTCAAAAAATTTTGCCCGATTTTGGCGCAAAAGTTTGTCATTTTAGTTTTAGTAGATATATTTTTTAATAATATCTTTAAAAGATTTTTTTTTCGCAATTTTTTTTCAAGTAGAATAAAGTCAGATGACCTAATATCCATGATATTTGGAAAGTTGTGATGCTCTACTTTTTCTAAAATTTTTTCTTCGGTGCTATGTTCCTTTAAAAAATCTCCTTTCTTACAGTGTACACCCGACCCATCAAAGCCAAAATTTGAAACTAAATTATCAACGGGGTACAAGACCTTTCCCTTGTTTACTGAGACAGCGTACCACCATAAAATGCCCCAGGAGTCGTTTTGCCCACATAACTTCCCTTCTAGCATCGAAAGGTAATCACCCGCACCATTTACTGTAAATAGCTTTAACCAATTGGTATCTTTTTTTTGTGAAGGCCAGCCTTTTGGCTCCCAAGAAAAGTTGTTCCAGGCCCGCTCCCAGGTTCCCCAACCCCAAGTGGTCGTGATCGGTAAAAAGAACGAGTCAGTTTTTAAATCTTGTGGCGGAGCAATAGTATAACCGCCTATTTGCATGACTTCTGTTTCGCTTTGATATTTTTCTAAAGAAATTGCCATAAAATTAAGAAAATTCGAGGCAACTTCTAAGTCGTCTTCGAGTACTACAACCCAACCATATTTTTTACATAAAGAACTGACTCCTTCAACAATTGATTTTGATAAGCCGAGATTTTTTTCCCTTTGAATAACTGTCGCTGAAAATGAATTGCTCCTATCTTGTAGAATTTTACGGACCTCTATCACGTTTGCTACTTGGTCCTGGTTCTTAGCGCCATCTGAAAAAAAATAAAAGTCATATTTTTCTTTTGAATAACATTCGGAAAGCGCTTTAAGGGATCTTTCTGTATGGGTTGGTCTATTATAGGCAAAAAAGGCGAGAGGAATCTTTTTATCTGGGAACTGCATTCTTTTCATTTTTTTTGTGTAGATTCATATAAGTTTTTAATTCTTTTGGTGCTTTATTGGTCTAAGTTGGAAACCCCAACTGTAAATCATATACCTAAAGACTCTAACATCACAAATACTATTGGTTTGTATTTGATTTTTTTATTTAGCCAATTTGTAGTTCATATCAAGGTCAGAAGAAAAAAATTTTGTTGGAACATTAATTTCCTCTTTCTTTTGTGAATTTTTTAATTTTTCTATAGATAAAAGTGATGTTCCAGGTTTTATTTAATGAACAGATTCAATTAAAAGTCTTTGATTAAAAGTTCACGGAATTTTTTCTCGCGAGGAGGTCTGCAAAAAAGAAACATATAAAAATAAAATAACTTATTGGCTTTAAATAATTTTCCCCCGATAGTGACGTTCTTATCATAAGGTAGGACATCAAAGAATTTACGATAAGTACAAACAAAATCTCGTCTTATATTAAACCACCTCGACCAGTAATTATGATTTTTATACTTATGAACTAGCGATAGTTTTAAAAATTTATTATGTAAGGATAAAAATATGATGGCATTTTTTTTTGCAAAGATTTTTTTAAGTTCGTCTAACATCGTAAATTCTCCACCTTCGATATCAATTTTTATAAAAACCTTATTTGATTTAAGATCAGAACGAGACAATATCTCTTCAGGAGTGATTGCTTCAATTTCCCAAGTTGTATTTTCGCCCGCCCAAAGTAAACTAGACATCGAGTCGCCACCCTCGCTCTGTGAGCCAAACCGAATGTTTCCAGATTTGTTTGAAACGACTTTATTAATTAAAGAAATATTTGCATACCATTTTTCTTTTGAGTTCATAGAGAGGTTTTCATTAAGTCGCTTAAACGCAATTGGGTCCGCTTCGATTGCAATTGACTTACCAGCGAGTTGTGCCGCATAGAACAATGTAGGTCCTATCCATGCTCCTATGTCAATATAAATAGTGTTTCTGTCGATATATCTGTCAAAGATATCAGTCGTATTTTTTTCCCATGATTCATTCGAAAATTGTTCCCAAAATTTTTCATAATCTGTCGGGTTTACATTGAATTTATAGTTATTTCTCGATATTCGTATCGATCTCATCATCATTCTTCAAATTAATAGATTAGTTACTAGACAGTTAAACATAGCAAACATTGGTGTCAACATAAACCATTTCGGTAAATTTGTCTCATAAAGTATCTAGTACAAATAATATTTCCCAATTAAATTTCGATACAACAATGCTATTCCGAAGGTAAACTGACGCTCTCGAGAACTATTTGACAAAACAACTTATCATGTTTTTGGTATTAAATTGAATATAAGCTTCGGCTAATATCGATTTTCATTTGTGCTAAACTATCGTGATGAAAAGCATAGAACTGAATGTCTTTACAAATTCGACAATAAGTGCACCGTCGACAGAAATGATAGAAAATACTGTTCTTTCATTTAATAAAATATTTGGTAATAATATTAATACTAAGATTTGGTGTGACCCTAACCCATACCTGGATACCGCTAATCTTTACGTAAAGAATCTAAAAAAAATTTTCCCATTAGTATATTTAACAGAGTCTTTATCAGACGGGTACGTTCGAGCTGTAAAAGAAAGTGATTCAGATTTTATTTTTATGTTAGAGCATGATTGGGAATTTTTGCCTACGATAAATCATAGTTTAGTTGACATTATTAGACTAATTTATACTGAAGAAATCACTCATTTTAGATTTAATAAAAGGACAAATATACCAAGAAAATTTGATTTAGATCTAAAAGAGGTAGAACACCCAGAGATCTCTTACTGTTTGACGAGTGGAGTAAGCAACAATCCGCATATAATTGACCGAAAAAAATACATAGATGAGGCGCTTAGGTTTATTGAAATAAGTAAGAAATCGGAAGGAATTGAAAAGGAATTATCAAATCAAGGAATTCGTGCGGCAATTTATGGCGGAAAAAATTATCCTGCTACTATTTTGCATAAAGATGGGAAACGATATAGAAATTCTAATGGAACAAAAATTATACAGACCCCATTATTTCGCTCTGTTGCGGACAAAATCTCAAAAATGTTTAAAAAGTCATTTTAATAACTCGTTTAAAATATTATTTTTTTTAAGGCAAAAATCCCATAATGTGGGTGGTTTTATGGATAAGTTTTTCGTCATGATGATATCACAATGACAGAGATGGCCATTAGCTCATTTCGGTCTAACGCAGTGGACGAAAACTCGTTTGTTTGAGCATTAAGTTGTTGATTCTACAAAGTAGTGGTGGGCCCTGTAGGACTCGAACCTACGACCAAGGGATTATGAGTCCCCTGCTCTAACCAACTGAGCTAAGGGCCCTCTGTTTTTTTAACCGTCATCGCTCTCCAAAAAGGTTCTTAATTTTTCTGATCTAGATGGATGTCGCAATTTTCTAAGAGCTTTTGCTTCAATTTGTCTAATTCTTTCTCTTGTAACATCAAACTGTTTGCCGACCTCTTCAAGGGTGTGATCTGTGTTCATCTCTATACCAAAACGCATTCTTAAAACTTTGGCTTCTCTCGATGTAAGGCCCGATAGCACTTCATGAGTGCTTTTGCACAGCCCATCGAAGGTTGCAGAGTCACTTGGAGTTTGCATATTGATGTCCTCGATAAAATCACCCAAATGAGAATCTTCATCATCGCCTATTGGTGTCTCCATTGAGATTGGCTCTTTTGCAATTTTGAGTACTTTTCTCACCTTGTCTTCCGGCATTTCCATTTTTATTGCTAATTCTTCTGGTGTTGGTTCTCTTCCTTGTTCTTGTAGGATTTGCCTTGAGATCCTATTCAATTTATTTATTGTTTCAATCATGTGAACGGGTATTCTGATCGTTCTTGCTTGATCAGCTATTGATCTGGTTATCGCTTGGCGGATCCACCAGGTCGCATATGTTGAGAATTTGTAACCCCTCCGGTATTCAAATTTATCAACTGCCTTCATTAACCCAATGTTGCCTTCTTGGATGAGGTCAAGAAATAGCAGTCCCCTGTTTGTATATTTTTTCGCTATCGAAATAACTAGTCTCAGATTAGCCTCAACCATCTCTTTTTTTGCCCGACGAGCTTTCGCTTCCCCTATTGACATCCGTCTATTAATTTCTTTTATATCGGTTATTTTAAGCATAGCGGTTGATGCGGTTTCTAGGAGTCTATTATTTATAGCATCCAACTCCGACTGAAAAGATATTATAGCCGATTGAAAGTTACTGTTTTTATATTTAAGTTCTTCAATGAGTTCAGTAGTCAGTCCGTGCTTTTTGAATTGTTCAAGGAAGACAGATTTTGGAATTTTGCATCCCGTTACGCAGATAAACATTAAATCTTTTTCGCATTTCCTAACATTTTTTACGGCACCTCTAACCAACGACGTTAATTCGGACTGTAGCGCATTGCTAAATTTTAAAGTTAGGAATAGTTCTTTCAGTTGCTGTTTTTTTTCTAGGAATTTTTTTGAGTTTGCTTCGTCTTTATTTTGAAGATCTTCTATTTTCTGAGAGAGCTTTATCAAGCTGTCAAAACGTTTCTTTACTTCCTCAGGGTCTAAGAATTTTGAATCTGGTTCGTCGTTCTCATCAGTTTCTTCTTTGTCAGAATGAGTTGGATTGGAGATATTTTCTTTTGGAATTTCTTCTGTTTCATCAGTGAACCCGATCAACAAGTCAGATGCCTTAAATTCCTCTTGTTCTAATGCGTGATGATACTTGTTAATTATGGTTCTAAGTACTAAAGGAAAATCGATCAGTGCAAGCTGGACTTGCTTTAGACCTTCCTCAATTCTCTTGGCGATTACGATTTCACCTTCCCTTGTTAAAAGATCTACCGTCCCCATTTCTCTCATGTACATTCTAACAGGATCTGTGGTCCTTCCAAACTCGTTGTCTATGGCTAATGCAGCTGCGGCTTCTTCAGCGGCGTCTTCGTCTACATCGGTGTCGCTTAAAAGCAAGGAATCAGTGTCTGGGGCGGTTTCATAAACTTTTATCCCCATAGCGTTTATTGTATTCACCACGTCTTCGATTTGGTCAGGATCAACGATTTCTTTTGGGAGGTGATCATTAATCTCATGATAAGTAAGAAAACCTTGTTCCCTACCTTTTTCGATTAACCCTTTTAAGGCATCAGTCTGTTGAGCGGTTGTTTCAGAAGATTTGCTCTGTTTGAGATTTACTTTTTCCGATTTTTTTTTGCCACGGCTTTTCTTTTTGGTAGTTACCTTTTTTTTAGCCGGTGTTTTCTTTTTGGTAGTTACCTTTTTTTTAGCCGGTGTTTTCTTTTTGGTAGTTACCTTTTTTTTAGCCGGTGTTTTCTTTTTATTTACCTGCTTCTTTTTTGTTGTTTTGCTCGAAGTAGGGTTTTTTTTTCTTTTATTCAACTCCCGCTCCTTTGGATGTTCTATTGTGCCACCTAAAACCACTTATTATATCCTACGAAGCCTCTAATTCAAAGGTTCATCACTGTTTCTCGTGGTAAATCTCCGCACTATTTCTTTCTGTTCATCTGTCCAAGTTTCGAATGGTAATTTATAGATTTCCGTTACATCTAAATAAGCTGTTTTTTCCATGAGTTTACTTACTCCGTCAGTCAATTCTTTCTCTGCATCGCTAATTGATAGTGGAATCGAGACAAAAAAATGTTTCCTATCTAGGTTCGAATTTTCTAAGTAGCTGAAAATATCTGAGGCTTTAAGTGGCTTAATTTTTGACATTTTTGCGATATCGACAATTATTTTAATGTTTTTTGATTTTTCAACTAATTTTTTTAATGATTCCAGGTCTTTTTCTTTAATAAATTTTGTTAACTCAGGATAGTGGATTACTAAATTTGCCAGCCGCTCGGTTAATGATTTATTTGTAAATTTCTTCAGTTTTGAACCGATTAACGTACCTTTTTGTTGCAAAATTTCTTTGTATAGTATCTGCTCATCAAAATTGGTTTCCCGCGATAGTTGTTTTATCGCCATTCGTTTCTGATTATTTCCCGATATTTGCTTAATAAATGGTTTTGCTTTGTCAATAAGCCTTACATTTTGAGAATCAGATGGGCTGTCTTTAAATTCTTCTTTTAAACATGCAATTAAGAGTTCATGGAACTGCATTTTTTTGGTGTTTTTAAAAAAATCGTTTTTCCCAACCCTTTTAATTAATTGGTCTGGGTCTTCGTTTTCTTCTAAAAAGTAATAGTCTATTTGCCGATTGTCATCAAGCATTTCTAATCCAAGTTTACAAGCCTTAATTGCCGCATTTTTTCCCGCTTGGTCGCCATCAAAGCAAAAAATTAAATGCTCTGTCTCTCTAAACAGCGCATTAAATTGATTTTTAGTTATTGCGGTCCCAAGGGTTGCTACAACATTGGTCATCCCAGCTTGACTTAGGCTTATTACATCAAGATAGCCTTCAGTTATAATTAAATTATTAAATTTTTCACTTGAAGCTGCTTCATGGATCCCGTAGAGAGTCGAACCTTTGTGAAAAATATCTGTTTCAGGAGAATTTAGATATTTCGGTTTATCTTCTTTAAGGGTTCTTCCGCCGAAACCTATTACTTGACCTCGGCGATTTTTAATCGGGAAGGTGATTCTGGCTCTAAGTCGGTCAAATTTTCTTCCGCGACTCTCGTTGGTTAGACCTGACTTATCAATTAGACTATCTGATATGCCCTTTTCTTGTAGGTGTTCTAGTATGTTATTCCAACCAGGTGGAGCCCAGCCTAATTGAAATTTTTTGGCTATCAGACCGTCAAGGCCTCTTTGTTTCAGATATTCTATAGGTTGAGATTTCGTCTCTGACTTCCGCAGTTGAGTATTATAGAATGCATTCGCCAAATTCATAATTTCATATAGTTGGCTATAGGATTTTTGTCCTTGGTTGTCTTTTGTCGAAATTATATTTATTCCGACTCGTCTACCTAACTCTTCCATTGTTTCTCTGAAATTGGTGCCGTTTAGCTCCATCATAAATTTAACTGCATTACCCCCGGCGCCACATCCAAAACAGTAGTACAGCTGTTTTTCGGCACTAACCGAAAAGGATGGTGTTTTTTCATTATGAAAGGGACAAAGTCCTAAGTAGTCTTTACCCGCTTGCTTTAAGGATAGATAATCACTTATCAAATCAACTATATCCGTTCTCTTAAGGATTTCCTCTATCGTGGCTTCAGGTATTTTATTGGACATTCAATGATTTTAATGCGGTTTTAATTCGGATGCGAGCTCCGCATAAAATGTCTTATGTTTATTTTTTCAGTTTTTCTCTGAGTACTCTGCTAACAACAGATAAGTCCGCTCTCCCACTCAGTTTTTGAGACAATTGTCCCATTATTGTTCCCATTTCTTTTATAGTTTTAGGTCCAATTTCGCTCATTAGTTCATCTACAACTTTGACTATTTCACCCTCATCAAGCTGAGACGGTAAGTAGTCGGATAAAATTTTTAGCTCAAATTCCTCTTTCCGCACGAGGTCTGGTCTGTTGGCTGCCTTATATTGACTTATTGATTCCTTTCTTTGTTTGGCTAGTTTATTAACGGTTTGTGCGATCTCAATATCATCTAGCTCCTTTTTCTCGTCAATTTCTTTTTGCTTAATTGCGGCCATTAGAAGTCGTAGGGCTGATACTTTATCTTTTTCCCCCTGTTTCAAGTAAGTTTTGATTTCTTCAGATATTTTGCTTTTTAATGTCACTTGAGCCTTTTTCTCTATATCCTTGGCCTTTGCCTCGGTAGGACTCTACCCTTCTTTTTTTGCCATCTTTTAATAGCGGCAGCAGCCTTCCTTTTGCGAACTGAGGTAGGTTTTTCATAGAACTCTCGTCTGTGCACTTCGGCTAGTACACCGGCTTTTTCGCAGGCGCGTTTGAAGCGTCTTATAGCTATATCGAACGGTTCGTTGTCTCTTACTCTGACTGATGGCATACTTTAAATCTCAACTAGTGGTACTGAAGTATAACCACTTTTTTTGATATGTCGAGTAATTATTCAGAAAAATGATTAGCCATGCTTATACTGGGAATTGAAACATCGTGCGATGAGACATCAGCGGCAGTTTTTCATTCCGATGAGGGTTTATTATCAAATGTGGTTCACAGTCAAATTGAAACCCATGCACCATACGGTGGGGTTGTTCCTGAATTAGCCTCAAGAGATCATTTAAGTAAAATTAGTTTTGTCGTGAAAATGGCCTTAACTAATGCTAAAGTCGAGCTTAATCAAGTTAATGGTATAGCCTATACCGCTGGTCCCGGTTTAATTGGAGCCCTGATGGTGGGAGCTAATTTCGCCAAAACTATAGCTTGGAGATACAAAATCACATGTTTACCAATCAACCATTTAGAGGGTCATATTCTTTCTCCTTTTCTTAATAAAGAAAAAATAGAATTTCCTTTCCTATCGCTTCTCGTCTCTGGGGGGCACACACAATTTATCTTGGCTGACAGGTTGGGTTCTTATAAAGTTCTTGGAGAGTCTGTTGATGATGCTGTTGGTGAGGCGTTCGATAAGGTTGCCAAGATGATCGGTTTCGGGTATCCGGGGGGACCTGCAATTGAGCAAGCGGCCAGACAAGGTAATCCTGGCCGCTTTAAGTTACCAAGGCCAATGTTGAACAAACATGGCTTGAATATGAGTTTCAGTGGTCTAAAAACGAGTGTTATGAGGGCGCTTCGCGATTTAGAAATAGACGATCAAGTACGTGCAGATATTTCGCGCGAGTTTTTGCAAGCGGTCTCAGACGTTTTGGTTAAGAAAGTAAATACGGCGATTGACTCGACTGACATAAAAAAGGTTATTGTATCTGGTGGGGTGAGTGCAAACCAATTTTTGAGGAAAAATTTTAATGACCTAGGTCTACGGCGTGGTGTAGAGATTTTATTCCCGCCTTTGAAATATTCAACTGATAATGCTGCCATGATCGCATTAGCGGGTTCCATGAGATACCAGTCAGGAGATAGGCCTTCGGAAGAATTTTCTGTTTTGGCGAGATGGCCGGTTGAGCTTTTGAAAACTCCTTAGCTAAATTTTATTATTGTTTTTCTCTCCTATTTTTTGTTCAGTGCCTCTCTTTAATCTGATTATATTATCTTTGTGTTTTATTATAATGACTAATACAATAATAGAAAATATCGAACTAATCACAACTGATTGTTTATCATAAAAAATGATTGGTACTGAAAATAAAACACTAATGATTGCAGACAAAGAGGAATATCTCGTTATTTTCGCTAGTATGAGCCAAGACAAACAAAAAATAATGCTGGACAAGGGACTTATACCGGCGGAAACTCCAATGAAAACAGCAACACCTTTGCCTCCTTTAAAATTATAAAAAATAGGATAGATATGACCACATACTGAGGCTAAGCAGATTAGGCCTAGAACAACTTCGGTCATCATGAAATATTTGCCAATAAGGACTGCGATGTAACCTTTTGAAAAATCGCCAATTAAGGTAATCGCAGCAGGTAATTTACCGGCATATCGTAAAATGTTAGTCGCTCCGGCATTCCCAGATCCTTTTTTTCTAGGGTCATCAAATTTTAAGATCTTTGCAATTGTAATTGAGCTGGAGAAAGAACCCATCAGGTAACTTGTAACAATTAAAAGCGCCGGAAAAAAATAATGCATTTTTTGTTTTTAACTCATGTACAATCCAAATAAGTATAATAATAAATTTTGTTTAGTAAGTCAGTGATATGGATATTATTCATCTAAAGAATATTAAAGTTAACACAAAAATTGGTGTCTGGGCATGGGAGAAAGTTGTTAGTCAAAATATTACTATCGATATGGAATTTGCTATCGATACGAGCATCTCATCGAAGACAGACAAACTTTCCGATACGAAGGATTACAGTCAGATTGTTTCTCAGATTGAATGCTATATTCAAGCGAGTGATCTAAAACTTTTGGAATCTCTAGCGGTAAACCTAACTAACAAATTAAAAGAAGAGTTCTCTTTGCAATGGGTCAGATTAAAAATTAATAAAATCGGAATTATTCCAAACGTTTCAGAAATTGGAATCACTGTCGAGAGGGGGCAGACTTGAATTTAGGTCATTTTTATGCAGTTTTGTTACTTGGAAGTAATTTTCAGCGAGCTAAGAATTTTAAAAAAGGTCTTTTATTACTAGAAGGTAGTTATAAAATTTTAGCACGGTCGCACCTTTATAAATCAGACGATATCTTGCAGAAAGGAAAATTTTATTGGAACTTAGGAGTTCTGATTGAATTACAAGAAATCAGTTTGCTGAAAAACGATATGTTAAAAATCGAAAAAGAGTGCCAAAGAAAAAAGGGAAATCTGAAAAAGATTATTACTATTGATATTGATGTTGTTTTAGTCTATAAAAGTTCTTGTCCTGCAGGCAAGTATAAGCTCATCATGAAAAATATTGAAGACTCTTTATATTCATCGTTAATCTTAGAAGAAATAGTACCAAAAAGCCTAATGTCTGATATCTTTCCTGAACAAAAATCAAGCGTAAGTTTAATTATCAAAAAAAGAAATTTAAATTTTATGCCGATAACTGAAATATTTAGCCCTTATGACAAAATTTCTTAGAAAACTAATATCATTGATTTTGGTTGTAAACT
Organism: Pseudomonadota bacterium; assembly: GCA_036130055.1. Classification (GTDB taxonomy): domain Bacteria; phylum Pseudomonadota; class Gammaproteobacteria; genus TMED69. Next base: position 10,632 of record JAYYOR010000042.1, read on the forward strand.
TAATGAGTTGCTCCTCTTTTGAGGAGCAGAGTCCAGAAAGAACAGATAGAAATTCACGGATATCCTCTTTGGAAGCAACTATAAAAACCTTCTCAAACTCCGTCAAGTTTGCTTATTATGATGAAGTATTTCGCTTTCAACAGTTGCCAGGGGGAAACAGAATCGATTATCAAGTTAATCAATTAACCGGTTATAGGGTGGTTGACTACAAAAATTTATCGAAGCTGTTGTCAGATGACGGAATAAATGCTCGAGTTGTTTCTGAGCTAAAATATTATCATATCGATGATGGCAAACTTAAACAGATACTGTTTGAACAAAGTTGGTGGTATAACCCGATAAGAAATAAATGGTTTTTAAAAACTCCATTTCCCCTATTTGACGAAAATAACCTCAAAAATTAATAGACCGCCCACCATCGACATTAAGTATCTGGCCTGTAATATAGTTTGAAGTCGCTAAAAATAGAACTGTATCTGCAATATTTTCAGGGTGACCGATTGCACGAAGCGGAGTTTTCAAGATTGCTTCGTCTCGTATGTCCGCGGATTCATTTTCTGCCCAAACGATAGCCCCAGGAGCGACCCCATTTACTCTAATTTCTGGAGCAAGCTCTAAGGCCAAAGATTTTGTCAGTGAATTTACTCCCGATTTTGATATTGAATAAATTGGATATCCTTTACGAGGTATGTCGGCATTAATATCTGAGATGTTAATTATACAGCCATTATTATTTTTTAGTAGGTTTTTAAATTTAACAGAAAGGAAATATAAAGATCTTAGATTGATGGTTAGTATTGAGTCCCACGTGTCTACTGAGGAGTTAAGTTGGTTCTCATAAAAGACTGAAGCGTTATTGACTAATAAGTCTACCCTTTGAGATTTTTCAGTAAATTTTTTAAATAAACAATCAGCGGCATTCTTGCTTTCAAGATTTTGCTGAATGCAAAATGCTGATTTTTGCCGCCTTTCATTGAACTTTTTAACTAGTTTTTCAGCTTTATCTGAGGAGTTATTATAGTGTACACAAATGTCGTATTTATTTTTGTGCAATGTTTCTGCTATACATTTGCCCACTCTAATGGCGGAGCCGGTTACCAGGGCAACCTTGTTTTTACCTGTCGGAAAATTCATAATAATTCATGCTCGGTATCGTTAGAGAAGACCATTTTATGAAGCTTAATTAGTTTAATCAAATATGAAAAATTTAAATAGTGAAAATTCGAGAATAAAATTTATAAAACAAGAGATTACGAGGGAAATTTTAGAACAAGAAGATGGAGTGCTCTCTTTTGATAGATTTATGGAAATAGCGCTATATCTTCCCGAATACGGTTACTATGAAAAGAAAGGTGATATTTTTGGAAAGAATGGGGATTTTGTAACGGCTTCTGAGATAGGCAATTTATTTGGAGCTACCTTAGCAAATGAGCTCGTAAATGTCTTAAATCAGATCGGGGGTGGATTTTATGATTTTGGTGCTGGTACAGGGCGTCTCTCTAAAACTATCCTAGAACGACTAAATAAATGCAAATTAGATTTTGAGCCAAAATTCTATCTTATCGAAAGATCTGAGAATCTCGTTAAAGTGCAAAAAAATCAACTCAGAAGTTTCAGTAATATTACATGGCATAATTGTATTGAAACCGTTGAATTAAATGGGTTTCTTATTGCTAATGAATTGTTTGACGCGATGCCGGCCAAATGCTTTGTAAAGAATGATGGACAGGTCTCTGAATACGGCGTTGGTATAAAAGGAAATGAGTTTTCTTGGATGTTAAAAAAGTCTCCTGTACCAGTATATCTAGAAGAGCGATTGGAACAAAAAAATGATGGTTTTAGAACTGAATATATTAGCGCCGCATACTCTTGGCTTGATACGATTTATAAGCAGTCTAACCAGATTGTACTATTGATATTGGATTACGGTTCGTTACAAGATGAGTTTTATCACGATAATAAATCTGACGGGACAATTAAATGTCATTACAAACACCACCTCACTTATGATCCTCTAATTGATCCTGGACTTAAAGACATTACGGTGTCTGTTGATTTTTCATTATTAGCAGATCAAGCTACCGACATTGGTTTTGATATTTTGGGTTTCTCTTCATTAGAAAAACTCTTGACTAATTTAGGTATCATGGCAGTTTTTGAACAAGAAATAAAAGAATTATCGCAAGCCAACTTCAAAATTTCCCACGAGGCAAAACAGCTTTTGATGCCAAACGAAATGGGGTACTCAATCAAAGCAATGGCATTAGCTAAGGATTTTGATGGAACCCTTTTAGGATTTAAAGAGAGATAATACGTTGTATAAGGATGATGAGTTATGGAAACAGTGCAGCTTATAATTTTGTCAGTTACCCAAGGAATAACAGAGTTTATTCCTGTATCCTCGTCAGCACATCTAATTTTGGTATCCCAAATATTTAATTGGGATGACCAAGGCATTTTTATTGATACAACAGCACATCTCGGCTCACTCTCGGCTTTTGCTTCATTTATTTTTTGTGATAAGTTTCGAGGTAATAAGGATAAAAATTTTTTTTTTGAAGATAGAAATATTGTTGATTATGTTTTTGTTAAAAAGATCATTTTAGCGACTATGCCTGCTTTAGTGCTAGGGTATTTGTTTAGAGATGTGATTGTTCAGGATGCTAGAAACCCTACTGTAATTGGCTTGGCAACCATTATTTTTGCTCTGATAATGTTGGCAGCCGATCACCGAAGAGGTTCTCGGAAGGTTTGCGACTTAAGCTATAAAGAGGTGATTTTGATAGGATTAGTTCAAAGTTTAGCTTTGATTCCAGGAGTCTCACGGTCTGGTGCTACTCTAGCTGCTGCTTTATTTTTAGGTTTGTCGAGGGTTGAGGGTTTAAAATTTGCAGTAATTCTTTCGGTTCCAATAATTATTTTTGCTTCTTTTTCAGAGTTTAGATTATTGCTTTTTGGTGTGCCAAAAGTTGATTTGTTCGATTTAATTTTTGTCTTTTTTGGTTCGATGTTAAGTTCGTTTCTTTGTTTGTTGCTATTATTCAAATTTATTAATCGTATAGGACTTCTTCCGTTTGTAATATACAGATTAGTCTTAGGAGCCTTAATTTTGATTTTTTTAACTTAGTTTTGTCGATTATGAAAAAAAAGTTCCCGCGCCTGGTCAATCGCTTCCCTTCTTTTTTGGTCTATAATTAACTGAATTTGGTGGCTCTTCGTAGATTCGACACTGTTATTTTTCAAAAACTTCTTGATAGAAACTGGATTGTCGACTATATACTCCAGGAAACGAAGGCTTTGATTTTCTTTATTGTCATTCCCTCTAGTCGGAATAATCGCTCTCAAGCTAACAAGAATCTGCTTAAATCGAGTAACTCTTCTGAAAGCATCTGTCTTTTTTAATAACTCGAGTGTCGAATGACTACTAGAATTTGATGCATTGACAATTATCTGCCAGTGTTCTGTCGCAATGGCCACTTGTTCCTGAATGAGCTTTGAGAATTTGAGTCTCTTAACAAGTTTTAGAAAATCAAATATCTCTTTATTTTTTTTTAAAGTAGAAATGTAAACTGCTAGGAGAATCAGATAGTCGCGTTCCGACGGGTTTTTTATTCTCTTGAATTGTTTATAAATCACACTTCTAGGATTTATTAGTTCTATATGATTACATTCAGAGAATACTTGAGATAGAGCGCCACAATCGTGTAAGGTCGCGAAAAATCTGTAAGGGGCTGGGGCTTGTAGCGATAACATGAATTCTCGCTGGATCCGCTCGTTCGATAATGATGCTAATTCGCCACTTTGAACTATGATTGATAACAAAGCCATAGTTTCAGGTGCTATCGAGAACATTAGTTTGGCAGAAAATCGAGCAGCTCTTAGAACCCTGAGAGGATCTTCTACAAAAGCCACCGTGACATGTCGAAGTAATTTCTTTTTTAAGTCTTCGATCCCATTAAAAGGATCTATTAACTTTCCGTTTTGGTCAATTGCGATTGCATTTACGGTAAAATCACGTCGCGCCAGGTCTTCTTGTAAAGTAATTTTCGAGTGAAAAAATGTTTCGAAGCCTGAGTGCCCTTCTCCCTGTTTTTTTTCTGTTCTGGCTAGCGCGTATTCTTCCTTGGTTTCCGGATGAAGGAAAACTGGAAAAGCACGTCCTACTTTTTTAAAACCTTTCGTTAGTAGTTCTTGCTGGTTTGCTCCTACTACTACCCAGTCTCTATCCTTTGGCTCGATTCCCAGAAGAAGATCCCTTACTGCTCCGCCAACTTGGTAAATCTTCATTTCTATCTTCCTGAGCTGTTCCTATAATGCGCAAAGCGATCCTTATATGTTTTGTTAGATAGGTACTTGGGAACAACCTCATTCATCGCTGTTGGTTTGACTCCTAGGTCTCGTAAGCCAGGAAGCTTATCGCAGACAGAATTATTCTTCAGGGATCTTAAATTGTCTCGAGAGAAAGGTTTGCCTGGAATATGCTCTAAAAATTCTGCTTGGACAGACGAAAAAAAACTATTTAGTGGAATTATGCGGTCTTTAATTTCCAAAATATTACAGATATATCTAATGATGTCGACTAATTGAAGAACGTCGGGCCCCCCCACTTCGTAGACTGGTTCACGGTATTTTGGTTCCTCGATTACTGCGATGATTGCACTGACTAGATCGTCTACAAAAATTGGTTGAAGCAAGCTGTTTGGGCAAGCCAGAGGAATTCGACCCTTAAATATTTTTATTAAACTTGCGAATTTATTAATAAATTTATCGTTAGGTCCAAAAACTACTGACGGTCTAATAACAGACGCCCTTTGATTCATATTTAATTTTGAGGAAATTAAGTTCTCGGCATCACCTTTTGTTTTTTGATAGTTTGATTTTGAATTTGAATCTGCACCGATCGAGCTGATTTGAATGAAGTGTCCTATCTTATTTGTTTTGCTAGTTTGAATCGCTCTATTAGTTAACTCGGTATGCGCATACGTAAAACCACGGCCATCATCTTTTTTTTCATTTAGAATACCGATCAAGTTAATTAGAATATCACATCCTCTATAAAACGAGTCAATTTCTTCTTGTTTATTAAGATCTATTTCGTTTACTGTAGTATTTGGTAAGACCCACAAGTGACGTCCATGATTAGTTTTCCTTGTGGATATACGTATTGTATGCCCTCGTTTTACTAAAGTATTTGATAGAACGCTACCGATAAAACCAGTTCCACCTAATAATCCGATATTTAGTTTCTTCATAATTGACAAACCTTTTTATTGTTCGATTTGGTTATTGGGATACTCTTTAATACATTACTTAATTTATTAGATTTCCCTGTTTGTTGCCACTCATAAATTAAAGAGTAAAGTAAGGTCCTTCTAACATATCTTCTGGTTTCGGTAATAGGAATGATGTCTATCCAAAGGACTGGGTCTCCGCAGTATCGTCTTTGCCATTTTAATACTCTATGAGGACCAGCATTGTAACCGGCCGTTGCCATTGCAAAATTTCCGTTGAATTGATTATATAGATCTTCTAAGTAAGAACTTCCTAGAAAGATGTTTTTTTCTGCGTTATATAGGTCAGACTTTCTTCTGTAGACAAAGCCATGCTTCCTTGCGGTTAATTTTGCGGTGCTTGGAATGAGTTGCATTAAACCGCGAGCATTTGCTGGTGATCGCGCGAACCTATCAAAAGCACTCTCTGCTCGAATAATAGCTAAAATTTGATGTTCTGATAGCCGATGTTGCCTTTTTATACGGATGTTATTTACTCTTATGGGTTGACCTATTTTCAATTTATTAATGTTTTTAATTCTGTTATTTTTTTTTAAAAAATTTATTGATGTATCGAACCTTTTTGCTATGCCAGATAAAGTATCTCCGCGCCTAACTTTATAGACCTTCAGATCGATTGGGGAGGTTCTCTTATTGAATGATGGAATGTTAAGTATCTGTCCTGGTCTAAGTAAATCTCCCTTTATGTTGTTATTGTTGGCGATAATTTTTACAGAAACATTAAGTTTTTTTGAAATCTTCCATAACGAGTCTCCAGTTTTTACTCTATACGTGTTTTTTGGCTTTAAATAATTACTTATTGTGTCTTTATAGAGGATTGGAAACCTTAATTTAAGGTCATGCATTTCCGAACTTTTCCCGATGGCAAAAATAGCGCCCTTTGGCCATCCCCAAGAATCAGCTAAAAGTGCGGCCGCATGAAGCTTAGTGTTGTCAAACTTTTTTATGCTGTACAGAAATTCTCTTTTAGCATCAAGCTCCCTACCCGCTGTGAATAATTTGTCGGCAAGATCAAGGTTGGTAGTCAGTATAATTTTTCGATAAGTTTGATTATCAAATATAATCTTTTTATTATTGAAACTATAAGGTTGACTTAATTGGTCTGCAGCTAAAAATCCGTAATAATCCCTTCTTTCGGCAAGTTGTCGGAATATCTTTGTTGCATCATTATGATACCCTGCTTTACTGGCTGCATATGCTCTCCAGTAGAGCCAACGGGATGAAGGAATTTCTGATTTTGGCCTTTGTAATGTCCATTTTAAAAGTTTATCCCAACTTTTGTGAATAATAGCTTGTTGGATTTGGAGTCGCTGAATTCGTGAATCAATTTGGCTGTCATCTAAAGCATCTAACAATGTAATAGATTTTGGGTCTCTTTTATACGAAGCTATAAGGGCAGATTGTAATTTTAGTCTTTGGATTTGTTTTGGATTTAGCGCTAGCTTTTTGGTTACAGTAGCCTGAAGAAGTAGACCTTTTTCCAGGTTTCTATTCATTGCTCTTTGAGTGAGTTTTACTAGAATATCCGCATCAAATGAATTCTTTATCGTAGTCTTACTTTGAATATATCTTTCTGGTTTCTGATAGTATTTTCTTATGATTTTGATAGCCCTTACCATTTCGATGTTTTCGCTTTTATTTGCTAGATATCTAGCTAATTTAAAATTCTTTTTGTCTAACGCTTTTGAAATCCTTTCCCAATAGTCCTCAGTTGATATTAAGTTGTTTTTATACAGATAATTGAATGGATAATCGCAAACCCGGGGCAACGATTTACCGACCGACCAAGTATCGATAATTTTCTTAAAAGGAACCGACATTGGTTCGATTTTAATTTTTGATTGGAAATATTTGCACTTATATTCGAGCCCATCAATCGGTTTAGACTCATAGGTTGTTATGAATTCCCTATATTTTTTTCGCTGAAACAGTTTATTTAACCATTGTTTTCTGAAAAGGTCTTGAAATACTGAATCTTCTTTTCTTGCAAGAAAAATTTTTGGATGATCCTTCGATACCAAATAAGGTCGACGCTGTATTAATTTATATGTTAGGTAAATATGATAAGGACTCCCCTTCAGTTGTTCGATAGAATTTTTAGCGGCCTGATATTTACCAGATTGAATCAATTCCAGCGATTTTTTGAACAAAAATAGTTCCTTATCGCCTGACATGCTATCTAAAGATATTATGCAAAAGATTGAAAGTGTGGAAAACTTTATCAAAAATTTAATCATTAATTCATATGCTCGGTAGTCTTAAAATTATTTCTGGAATCTTTTTGGGGTTAAGCCTATTTACCGTTTTTTTAAAGTTAAATTCAGTATTATGATATATTAAAAATTGTGTTTTATAAATTTAATTACAAATGGAAAAATTAACCTCAGATAAAGAGCTTTATTTTGAGAATATTTTAAATTCTCGCGTAACTGTACATCACTTTAAAACCGAGCCAGTTCCTCGACAAATAATTGATAAAGCCTTGAAATCTTTTATGTCTACGCCAAATCATTTCTTAACCAAACCTTGGAGGATTTATGTTTTAGGACGTGAATCAATAACAAAAACTATTGATTTGAATACTGAAGAGATTCGTCGACAAAAGGGTGAGAAGGCCGCAAAGTTAAAAAAGAGTAGATGGTCTTCGGTGCCGTGCTGGATTTTAATAAACTGCCTCCTAAATGAAGATAATATAAGATTCCAAGAAGATTATGCGGCTTGTGCATGTGGCATTCAAAACATGATGCTATCGCTTTGGTCAAATGGGTACGGTTCAAAATGGACTACCGGGCAAGTAACTAGACATGAAAGATTTTCAAAAATTATTGGTTTTGACCAAAGTGAGGAAATGGTCGTAGGCTTGTTATGGTGTGGTTTGCCCAACGCTCCCCTAGTAAAGAAAAGCCGAGAATCGAGCGTTAACGTTACATGGCTCCCATAGCTTTAGCCCGTTCAGCGGCTTTTTGTTGCTCTATCTCGTTTGAAGGGGCCCTTCGGCCCCAGGAGCCAAGTTCCTCTAAAATTATCGCCTTGTATAATTCGATGTTTTGGTCGCTGTCGTTCAATGAGGCAATATAGCGAAGGTTCCCCCCGCCGTTTTCAATGAAAAGTTCTTTGTATTGCATGTCGATTTCTTCAATTGTTTCTAGGCAATCTACAGCAAAGCCAGGGCTTATCACATCAAGTACTTTAGCGTTAGATTTTGCTGTTTTAATTATTTCCTCGTCCGTGTACGGGGACAGCCATTTTGCAAACCCGACTCGTGATTGAAAAGACACAGACCAAAAATCTTTAGAGAGTGCTAGTTTTTCACTGACTAATCTAGCTGTTTCGTGACATTGACAATGATAAGGATCACCTTCCAAAAAAGTAGACTCCGGTATGCCGTGAAAAGAGAATAGTAATCTATCAGGGTGTCCATGTTTGGCCCAGTAATTTTCGATGCTGTTTGATAAACTTTTAATATAGATTTCGTGATTATGATAGTTTGTGGTAAAACGAACCTTAGGAATCCAACGTAATTTTGATAAATATTCAAAGGCACATTGGAGCAAAGATCCGGTTGTTGCAGAAGCGTATTGAGGGAACATAGGTATGAATACTATTTCCCGGGCCCCCTCTGTGATTAACTCATCCAGTGCATCTTTGATTGAAGGGTTACCGTATCTCATACCAAGCTTTACCGATAGCCATGGTGTCGTTTGTTTGAACTCGTTATTTAAGGCCTTTACAATATTTTCGCTATAATGAAGTAAAGGTGATCCATTAGCCGTCCATATTTTGGAATAAGCATGTGCCGATTTAGCTGGTCGAGTATTGAGAATTATAAAGTTTAATAGAGGCCACCAAATTATTTTGGGAAGCTCCACCACTCTAGGGTCTGATAAAAACTGCTTTAAATATTTTTTTACGCTTTTCCTGTCGGGCTTATCTGGGGTGCCAAGATTACATAAAAGTATTCCAGTCTGGACAGTTTCGCCATGATTGAAATTGGATTGACCTTTAAGTTTAACCATTTTCTAGTTTTTTCTTTTTTTATGTTTTCTGTATATGAAAAACTCTTTTGGGCTTTATTGCCAAAAAAAGTGCCTTAAATTTTAAATTCGTTTTACTTCAATCTGGAATAATGCCAGAATTTTAGAAAGAAATCCTGTTAAGAGTAATAAAACACTTATTTTTTAATATTTCAAAAATAGAGTAAATTTTTAGAGCTTTTGGAGATTAAGCAGAGTGAAATTTTGTAGTCAATGTGGGTCAAAGAATATCGAATATTCTGTGCCATTGGGAGATAACCGGCAAAGATATCATTGTTTGGACTGTAATAGCGTTTTTTACGAGAATCCTAAAATCGTTGCTGGATGTATTCCTGTCTGGAAGGATAAGATCTTGATGTGTAAGCGGGGTATTGAGCCTCGTTACGGACTTTGGACTTTACCGGCCGGTTTTATGGAAAATGGAGAGAGCACAAAGGAAGCTGCTGAGCGAGAGACTATGGAAGAGGCGGGGACTAAAGTTAAAGACAGTAGGTTATATGCCCTTTTTAATCTACCCCAAATTAACCAGGTTTATATGATGTTCCTGTCGAACCTGTATGAACCTGCATTTAAGGCTGGGGAAGAAAGTTTAGATTGTAAGCTCTGTCTAGAAAGTGAAATTCCATGGGACCAGATAGCTTTTCCAACAATTACTTACTCACTAAAACTTTTCTTTAAAGACCGAAGCAACGGTAGGTTTTTCCTGCACACGGCCGATTTAAAAAGGGAGAAGTCGTCAAGTAAACTTATAAATCTCGCAAGCTACAGTTATTAAAGGAATTCGTTTATGAATATGCCTTTTTATGGAGAAAAATTAACGATAAAAAATATATTCGAGGAAGAAACTGAGTTAGCTACCTGCGCCTCCCGAACTATTTCTATCTCGTCCCTCGCGGCGGCAAAAGCGGTAATGATAGCTTCAGATTACTTTAGACCATTAGTCGGTTTTCATGGTATTGATGACGCTATCTCTATTTGTGAAAAGATGAAGATGGTGAACAATTTATTTTGGCCAATCCCCCTGCTTAATATAATAAGGAGTGTTGACGGGCTGGAGGAGGGTATGACTGTCAATTTGAGAGATCCAAATTACCCTGATGAACGGATTCTAGGAAAACAATATATTGAAACAATACACAAATTAACAGAAAGCGAGAAAATAAAAATAATCGAGTCAATTTTTGGTACAAATCTCGATTCTCATCCTGGTGTAAAGATGTTTCGAGAATTAGGTGATTATATTATTGGTGGTGATATAACGATTAAAAATTACAGCTATTATCGTGAACAGTTTCCTGACACTTTTATGACTGCTTCAGAAATCAGGTCGAATTTTAATGAGAAAGGTTATAAAAAAATTGTAGCATTTCAAACGCGAAATCCAATGCACCGGGCACATGAAGAGCTCTGTAAAATCGCTATGGTAGAGACAGGATCAGACGCGCTTTTGATTCATATGCTTTTGGGAAAATTAAAAGAGGGAGACATTCCGGCATCCGTCCGGGATGAAGCGATAAGAGTGATGGTAGGAAAATATTTTGAAAAAAACAATGTTCTGGTTAGTGGTTACGGTTTTGACATGTTATATGCTGGTCCAAAAGAAGCATTACTTCACGCGATCATAAGACAGAATTGTGGATGTTCTTTTTTGATAATAGGCAGAGATCATGCCGGTGTTGGAGATTTTTACACGCCATTTGCAGCTCAAGAAATTTTTCACTCTGATTTGATTCGCGATTCCTTAAAAATTAAAATATTCGAAGCAGATCACACAGCATATTCGAATAAACTCAAGCGGGTTGTGATGATGAAAGATGCGTTGGATCATAAGCCAGAGGATTTTATGTTGTTGTCAGGAACTAAAGTAAGAAGTATCCTTGAAGAGGGTCAAAGTTTACCACCAGAATTTGCACGACCAGAAGTCGCGCGAGTTTTAGGAAACTATTATAGGTCTAAAAAAAGTGAGTGAATCAAAAACTTTGTTTGAAAAAATTATTAGCAGAGACGTTCCGGCTGATATAATTTATGAGGATGATGAAATAATTTCCTTTAAAGATATAAATCCTCAGGCTCCTTTCCATGCTTTAGTTTGTCCCAAGGAACCAATTGTTATGCTTTCAAAATCATCTTCTAAAAACGAGCAAATTCTAGGGAAACTCTTATTAAAATGTCCTGATATCGCTTCGGATAACGGTTATAAAGATAGCTTTAGATTAATTATCAATAATGGTTCATCGGCCGGGCAATCAGTATTTCATTTACATATTCATATACTAGCGGGAAGACAGTTTTCTTGGCCGCCAGGTTAGGCAATTAGCGTTTCATAGCATCGAAGAATTCTTCATTATTCTTTGTTAGTTTCATTTTTTTAAGCAGGAATTCTATGGCGGCTATTTCTTCCATAGGATGAAGGAGATTCCTCAAAATCCACATTTTTTGTAGTTCGTCGGGTTTCGTTAATATTTCTTCCCTTCTGGTACCAGAGCGGTTAATGTTTACAGCGGGGAAAATTCTTTTTTCTGCAATTTTACGGTCGAGATGGATCTCCATGTTACCGGTGCCTTTAAATTCTTCATAAATCACATCATCCATCCTAGATCCTGTGTCAACGAGCGCAGTAGCGATGATTGTGAGACTACCTCCTTCTTCAATGTTTCTGGCAGCTCCGAAGAATCGTTTCGGCCTTTGAAGCGCGTTGGCGTCTACTCCGCCCGTAAGAACTTTGCCAGATGAAGGGGCTACTGTGTTATAAGCACGGGCTAGCCTGGTTATAGAGTCTAAAAGAATTATCACATCTTTTTTGTGTTCAGTCAGTCTCTTCGCTTTTTCTATTACCATCTCTGCCACTTGGACGTGACGGGCTGCAGGCTCATCGAAAGTACTGGAGATAACTTCACCTCTAACCGACCTCTCCATTTCTGTTACCTCTTCAGGTCTTTCATCAATCAGTAGTACAATCAGGTAACAATCTGGATTATTAGAGTTTATGGAGTGGGCAATACTTTGTAACATCATCGTTTTTCCGGCTTTCGGCGGCGAAATTATTAACCCTCGTTGACCTTTTCCAATTGGCGCGGCTAGATCAATTACTCTGGGAGGAAGGTCTTCAGTGCTCCCATTTCCCATTTGAAGTTGGAGTCTTTTTTGAGGAAATAAAGGAGTTAGATTTTCAAAAATTACTTTGTTTTTTGTATTTTCTGGCGTCTCAAAATTTATTTCATCAACTTTAAGTAAAGCAAAATATCGTTCACTATCTTTAGGAGGTCTAATTCTTCCGGATATCGTGTCTCCAGTTCGTAAGCTGAATCTTCGAATTTGACTCGGGGAAACATATATATCGTCAGCTCCAGCCAAGTAACTTGAATCAGATGATCTTAAGAAACCAAAGCCGTCTTGTAATATTTCAAGAACACCATCGCCCATTATGTTTTCGCCTTTTTTGGCATGTGCTTTCAATAGGCTGAAAATAACATCTTGTTTCCTAGAACGGGCGATTCCTTCAATTCCCATTTGATCAGCCAGTTCAACTAATTCTGACGCTGATTTTCGTTTAAGCTCTGTTAGATTCATAATTTTGGTTTAAAAAAAGCGAGTTTGTTTCAAGATAGGTTAAAAAAAAGCAGAGAATATAGCCCGACTAAGCTTGAAAAATAAGATAACATAGTATCGCACGCCCGTCTACAGAATTTTTTGTTAGGCTTTGTTCTCGAGTTGGATTTTAAAGATTATTATCAATGAAAGCTGTTAGTTGTGTTTTATTAAGTGCACCAGTGTGTGTTGCTACGATTTGCCCCTCTTTAAAAAGCATCAGAGTGGGAATCCCTCTAATATTATATTTTGCGGAAACTTGGCTGTTTTGGTCAACATCTACTTTGGCAATCTTGACTTTGTCAGAATACGATTCAGCTACTTCGTCTAGAATAGGAGCTATCATTTTACAAGGTCCACACCATTCTGCCCAATAGTCCACTAGTACGGGCTGGTCAGATTTAATTACGTCGTTCTCGAACGAATCATCGGTCACATGTAGTAAATTAGCACTCATAATTTGAATATTAATCCTTTATAATTTAAAAGAGTATTCTTTAACGATTCTAGTCAAAAATGCAAGTATTAATTTTAGTCCTGTAAATAAACGACTACCTAATTTACCAAAAACGAGTTAAAAAATGCGAGTTTTCTAATTAAATTTATTATAGAATTTAGGTTAAATAGGATTAAAAATTCGATAATCTTAGGGTGATTTAATGTTTTTTAGAACCAGTCTCATGTTAATAATCATTTTTGGATTACCCCTTTATGGATGTGGCCAAAAAGGAGACTTATACTTGCCTAGTGAAAGAATTTTTTTTGTCGAATCTGATTGTGTGGGCTATGGTTAAGATGAAGTTAGATCATTATGCAATTATCGAGGTATATTAACAACAAATTAACTTTTTCTGGCGTAGATCTAGAATCTTTGGCTTTGAAGTATGGAACACCAGCCTTCTTGTACTGCCAAGATACGATTGAGCAAAGTTACCTAAACTATAAGTCAGCATTTGGTGATAGTTCAAATTTAATTTGTTATGCGGTTAAGGCTAACTCAAATCTTTCAATCTTAAATTTGATAAAAAATTTAGGCTCAGGTTTTGATATTGTATCAGGCGGAGAATTGGAGCGTTTACTAAAAATTGGTGTGGAACCAAGTAAAATTGTTTTTTCGGGTGTTGGGAAAAGTACTAGCGAGATAGAGTTAGCAGTCGTTAATAATATAGGTTCGATTAATATAGAGTCAGAGGCCGAGCTGGATCTGGTAGCAGAGATTGCAGAAAAGAAACACACTAAAGCATTTGTATCTTTGAGAGTAAATCCTAATGTAGATCCAAAAACCCATCCGTATATAGCAACCGGACTTAAGAATAGTAAATTTGGTGTGCCTATCGAAAATGCGTTGACACTTTACAAAAAAATGGTCGGTCATCAGTATCTTCAAGTCGTCGGTGTAGCATGTCATATTGGTTCACAGATTTTAGATTTGAAACCGTTTAGGCAGGCTATTAGTGAAATAATGCAACTGGTACACAATTTAGAGCGCAATAATGTTTTCATTCAAAGAATTGATTGCGGCGGTGGATTAGGAATAAATTATGTTGATCAATCGAAGCCAGAAATTGAAAAGTTAGTAGAAATAATTAAAAAGGAGATTCCTGAGAAATATCAGATAATTCTTGAGCCGGGGCGATCAATCGTAGGTAGGAGCGGTATTCTTATTGCGAAAGTTGAATACATAAAAAAAGGAACCGTAAAAAATTTCTTAGTAGTTGATGCTGCTATGAACGATTTAGTTAGACCATCTCTTTATCAAGCAGAGCATGAAGTGTTGCCGTGTAACGAAAGTTTACATAACCCTGAGACCTTTGATATTGTTGGGCCAATCTGCGAAACAGGAGACTGGTTGGCAAAAGATAAAAGTTTTTCAGTAAAACGGGGTGACTATATTGCTGTGTTGGATGTCGGGGCTTATTCTTTTTCAATGTCAAGCAACTACAACACGCGTCCACGTTCCGTAGAATTACTAGTAGATAAAAATAAGACGCTGAAAGTTATTAGGAAACGAGAAAAGGTAGAAGAATTATTTTCCAATGAATTGCAGCAAATTTTTTGAAATCAAGACAAAAATGATCAAAAATTATTTAAACCAAAAAAAATTAATTACACTATTTGTATTATTTTATTTCTCTGGACTCACCGAGGCCGGGCTATATAAAAATACAAAAGAAGGTGTGGTTGGATTTTCTGATCGTCAAAACGAATACTCTGAGGTTATAAACTTCGATAAAAAACAAAACCTTATTTCTACGGAATCGATGGTCAGGCGACCAAGCTTGATACCACAGCGGCCTGAAATTGCCGACAAGACTTATAATGTGAAAATTTTAGGAATAGAGAATGAACAAACTTTTAGGAACATTGAAAATTTAAACATCAGAGTTTCTGTAAGGCCACCTTTCCAATTTGAAATGGGGCAAAAACTGCGTTTGTTGATTAATCAAAAATCTGTGCAGCCCTCTCAAGTTGGTGGAAGTTTGTTCGAATTGTCCAATATAGAGAGAGGTAAACATCAATTTAAAGCTCAATTAATTGATATCAAAGGAAGGTTGCTTGGGGAATCGAATGATCTTACTATTTTTGTTCATAAGCATTCTATTCTTCATTAAAATATTTGCATAGGCGGATAAGGAATTGACAATAAGAAACCTAAAAAAAAATATGAAAGAAGAACTTTCTAAAATTTTGATAGACGTAGATAAGATAAATACATCAATTATTAAGCTTTCAAATAAGGACGAGGTCCTTAATATGAATCGTGCAGCTCAAAATCTATTGCGAATTTCCGATAGTAAAAAAAACTTTGTTAAATTATCAAACATTCTCCCAGAGCCAACTCAGATCCTTACAATCGTAGAAAAAGTTAGAAGATCTGAAAGGGCGATTATAGAGAGAGAGCTTCTTTTAACTCGAGGGGATGGTATAAATTTATCAGTTGATTGTTCAATAACTCCAATTTTTTCAAATAAAAGGTTTTTCGAAGGTGTGTTCATTGAGTTATTTGATGTCGAGCAATTTAAAGAAATTAAGATGGCTGCGGAGTTAACTGAACAAAGTGAGGCGTGGGATAAAGTAGTTAGGGAACTAGGCCATGAAATAAAAAATCCATTAACTGGGATAAAAGGAGCTGCTCAATTGCTAGGCCAAGAGATTCCAAAAAATCGTTATGGAGACTATCTTGAAAAAATCATTCGGGAAACTGATAGACTGTCAAAATTAGTTAATACAATGTTGGGAGGTCCAATAAAATTAGTTAAAAAGGAACCTATTAATTTGCATGAAATATTAGATCACGTTTGCTTTTTAGTTTGTTCAGACAGCGGGCGAGAAATTTCGATTGAAAAGAAGTATCAGCCTCCAATTTTTCTTAGAGGTGATAGGGATGCAATTATTCAAATCTTTCTTAATATTTTAACTAATGCAGTTCAGGCTATCAAAGAGAATAAAGGAAAAATCACAATCGAGACTAAGATAAAATTCGGAGCAACCATAGGTCGAAAATATTATTCTGAAGCCATAGAAGCTAAAATTATAGACACTGGAAAAGGAATCGATAGAAGATTAAAGGATTCCATTTTTCTTCCATTGGTCTCTGATAAAAACGATGGGTCAGGGCTGGGATTACCGATAGCCCAGAAATTGGCTAAATCTAATGATGGGCTTATTTCAATTGAACCGCACCCGACGAGCACTGTATTTCTAATTAGATTTCCATTAGGAGAACTTAGAAATGAAAGTATCTGAAGTTTGGGTTGTGGACGATGATGATTCTATCCGATGGGTTCTAAAAAAGGCGTTCCTTAAATCTTCTATCAATGTGAGATTGTTTGGAAATCCGGTAGAGCTTTTGAAGGTGGCAAACGAGCTCGAACCGGAGGTAGTGGTTTCTGATATAAAAATGCCTGAAGTTGACGGGCTGAGTCTATTAAAGCAATTAAAGAACATCCATCCTTCTCTTCCTATAATCATCATGACAGCTTATGCGGATTTGGATAAAGCCGTAGAATCTTTTAGTAGCGGAGCATTTGAATACCTTCCGAAACCATTTGATATTGATGAAATGTTAAAGATGGTAAAACGGGCCAAAAGAAAACGTATAGACAATGATACAATCGAAGAATCTAAAACAGAGTTCGACCATAGGGAAGAAATCGTTGGTTCGTCTCCGGCTATGCAATCCGTTTTCCGAATAATTGGAAGGCTATCTAGTAACGACATGACGGTTCTCATCACGGGTGAATCAGGCACAGGGAAAGAAATAGTCGCGCGCTCTTTGCATAAACATAGTCCACGTAAAAATGGCCCTTTAATTGCAATTAATGCGGCCGCAATTCCTCAAGACCTTCTAGAATCTGAGTTATTTGGACATGAAAAAGGTGCTTTTACTGGGGCTGATTCAAGGCGAATAGGGCGATTTGAACAAGCAAATACAGGAACCTTATTTCTCGATGAAATAGGCGATATGCCGGCACATCTACAGACTCGATTGTTGAGAGTTCTCGCCGACGGAGAATTATATCGTATTGGTGGTAGAGAGCCTATTTTTGTTGATGTTCGTGTAATAGCCGCGACTCATCAAAATCTTGAAGAAATGGTTTCAAAGGGCCTATTTAGAGAAGATTTATTTCACAGATTAAATGTTATTAGATTGGAATTACCCGCCTTGAGAGACCGGATTGAGGATGTTGAAGAGTTGTGCCAGTTTTTTCTAAAAAAAGCTGCAAAAGAGTTAAATATTAAGCCAAAGATACTCTCAAAAAGTGCACTACAAAAACTACAAGAATCCTTTTGGCCGGGAAACGTTAGGCAATTGCAAAATATTTGCAAAAGATTAACAGCACTGGTTCCAACCTCTTCGATCGATGTTGATGATCTTCCAGACGAAGTGACAAATCACCTTCTGGATGGTGATGATACTGTTGATTCATGGGAGTTAAGCTTAGAGAAATGGGCTATAAATCAACTATTAGGTGGCAAATATAATCTGCTGAAAGAAGCTGAACCCGTTTTTGAAAAAATTTTAATAAGAGCTGCATTATCGGTAACGAAAGGGAAGAAGCAAGAGGCAGCAAAATTGTTAGGAGTCGGCAGAAACACCTTAACAAAAAAGTTAGCTGGATTCGAGGTTGAACATATTAAGAGTTAAGCCATTTTGCGATTTCTTCGGCATAATAGGTAACGATCGCATCTGCACCGCCACGCTTGAAACAAACCATAGACTCCAGGACAATATTTTTTAATGCTTCTGGGTCTTTATTTGATAGCGATAATAACATTGCGTATTCGCCGCTAACTTGATAAACAAAGGTTGGTACTTTAAATTCTTTTTTTAGGCTTGCCAAAACATCTAAATAAGGCATGCCAGGTTTTACCATAATCATGTCTGCGCCTTCGTTTATGTCATGCCATGCCTCATGTAAACTTTCGTCATGATTTGCAGGATTCATTTGATAAGTTTTTTTGTCTGCTTGCCCTAAGCTCGAGCTACTTCCAACAGCGTCTCTAAAAGGACCGTAAAAAGATGATGCAAATTTAGCGGAATATGACAGGAGATTGATATTTTCAAACCTATTCGCATCCAAAAATCCCCTTAGAATCCCTATTCTACCGTCCATCATATCAGAAGGAGCCAAAATATCCGCTCCAGCATTAGCATGCGTAATTGCTTGCTTTTTAAGTATATCAATAGTGATTTCATTGTCGATTTCACCGTCTTCATTCAGAATTCCGTCATGACCGTGTGTGGTAAATGGATCTAATGCAATATCGGTAATTATCCCTAATTCTGGCAACTCAGATTTTATTTTGGTGATTGCTTTTTGTATTAAGCCATCTGGATTATGTGCTTCAGCTGCATCTAATTGTTTTTGGTTCGACTCGACATATGGAAACAATATAGTCGTATGTATTCCAATCTCAAGTGCCTGAGATAATGTTTTAATAGCCGAATCGATTGAGTAGCGGAATACGTTATCCATTGATGGAATTTTTTGTTTTTTATTTTTACCCTTCGTTAAAAATATTGGGAGAATCAGATCGTTCGTATTTAAATTTAATTCACTGGTAAGATTTCTAATAAATTCAGTTCTTCTGTTTCTTCTTTTGCGAATCACAGGGTAACCTTTTACCGGAAAACTCATATCCTCACTCCTCTTAGTTTCATGTTTATGTGTTAAAATTTTCTTTTAGTAGGTAAACTATTACAAGTAGTTTCTATCCATTTACTAGCCTCTTCAGTAATTTGATCATTTGACTTGTTAAAAGGATCAACTCTTGGGCCTACCTTCATCACAATTTCCCCAGGATATCGAAGGTATCCTCCTTTTGGCCAAAATAGTCCAGCGTTATGAGCAACCGGAACTAAAGGGCAATTACTAGCCCTGGAGATGGCAGCAGCTGTTCTTGAATACTGTCCTTCGGCCCCTACTTTTGTTCTGGTTCCTTCAGGAAAAATGACTATCCACCAACCAGCACTGATTCGAATTTTTGCTTCTTTTAGAATTATTTTCAGGGCTTTCGCGCCGTCATTTCGATTAATCGATATAGGGTTTAAACTGGCCAGACCCCAACCGAAGAATGGGACAAACAATAGTTCACGTTTTATAACCTGAGATTGTTCTGAAAATACTAATTGTAACGCTAAAGTTTCCCAAGCAGATTGGTGCTTAGCAAATACTACTCCGGGATTCTTCGGAATATTCTCTTCACCTTCAATTCTCCAACTTAAATTGCATGTTATCTTCAACCAAACAAGAGTAATCTTTGCCCAATTCCGTATTATTCTATATCTTTTTTTTCTGTTTAGAGGCAGTACAACAATACCGATCATAGAAAATACAACAGTGAGGAAAAATACTCCGATATGGTAGAGTGTCGAGAAGATAAAAACTTTAAAAGTTGTCATCATTTTCAATGATAAAATCAACAGCTGTTTTAAGGTTTTTAAACTTTAAAATGTTCATTTTACTTTCTTCAATTGGTTTACCGGTTTCCACTAGGATTGGTTTTGCTCCAATCTTTTGTGCGGCTTCCGCATCAGTCAAGCGATCTCCAATAAAAATCAGGTCTGTAAGATTAATTTCAAGAAGGTCTCTTAGAATAAAAAATAAACCGGATTTTGGTTTACGGCAATTACAATCTTGTTCTGGTGTGTGCGGGCAAACTAGAAATAAATCTACAAAACAATCAAGCTTATTTAGTCCCGTAAGGAATTTTTTATTTACTTTGTGAAAGGAATCTACGTCTATCATCTTTCGCCCAAGGGCAGATTGATTGCTTATAATCGCAACAGTGAATCCGAATTTTTTTGCCTTTACGATTGCTTCTAAACTTCCTGGAATAGGGCGCCATTGCCGGTGATTTAAAATATAATTCTCTGAATCAAAATTTACGACTCCATCCCTATCTAATGCTAAAACTTTCATTGCGTATCTATCCGTTAAGCTCTGACAAATCTCCTATTAAACATAGGTGTTCGTTTATAGAATTAAGCAGTCGAATTCTATTTCTTGCAATTTGTTCATTATCATCAAATACCATTACTTCCTGAAAAAATTGATCAATTTCTTGTTTCATCAGATTCAGACTGCTTAAGTAATCAGAGTAGTTTTTATTTTTGAAATGCACCATTCCGTTGTCTCGAATCGTGACAAACTTCTGGAATAAATGTTTTTCCGCTTTTTGTGATGCTAAAGTGGGTTTGTAATTTGCTCTATCTTTATATTTATCTTTTTTCAGGATATTTTTTATTCTTTTTTGTCCGTTGATAACATAAGAAGATTCGTCTGTTTTTAAAAATTCCTGCAGAGCCACAGCTTTTTTATATTGATTATAAATATTATGACTCGCCGATGTTCGTAAGCATTTAGTAACCTGAGTACTAAATTGTTTGTCTAATAGATATGATCTGAATCGGTCTAATATAAAATTTAAAATTAAAATTTCAATTTTTTCCTGTTTATCTTTTTTTTGAAAATTTGAAAGCATTCTGTTGATAGCTTCTAGAAGATTAATTTCAATTTTTCCTTCAACAAGGATACGGACAACACCAAGGCTTGCTCGTCTAAGCCCAAAAGGGTCTTTATCCCCCGATGGTTTATTTCCAATTGCGAACATACCCGTGATCGTATCTAGCTTTTCTGTAAAATTTACACATAATCCCTCGGGTGAGGAGGGTAAAGAATCTTCTTGAAATCTCGGGTGATAAAATGTTGATAAAGCTTCAACGGTCTGTGAGCTATACTTATCAAGTTCAGAAAATTTTGCACTCATTAATCCTTGTAGACTAGGGAATTCATTCACTGTGTTTGAAGTAAGATCATTATAGCCTAACATTGCTACTTCGGAGACAATTTGCTCAGAGGCTCCAAACTCATTACAAAAGACGATTGCGCTATTTTTAACTCTCTCTGCCTTTTGGTAAATTGAACCAAGTCCTTTGTAGTAGGTTATTGATCTTAGTTCGTCTAAGCGAGATTTGACGGATATTGATAGATCTTTTTCATAAAAAAACTTCGCGTCTTCAAGGCGTGGTCGAAGGACCTTTTCGTTACCCTCTATAATAAGTTTACTGGCTTTTTTATTATTGTTGGCTATGAATATAAACTTATTTTCTAGTGTGCCATCTTGTCTCTCAACAGGAAAATATCTTTGATGATCTTGCATCGTCGCAATAACTATTTCTTTTGGTAATTTAAGAAATTTTTTGTCAAAATTTCCAAGCATTGCCTCTGGCCACTCAACCAAATCTACCACTTCCTCAAGCAAGTTTTCTGAGATTTTAGGCACGCATTTCTCATTAATCGCTATACTTTTAATTTGTCCTTCTATTATTTTTTTTCTTCGACTTCGATTAGCAATGACTCCGTTTTGTTCTAAAACTTCGTTATAACTGTCTGCATTTGGTAAAATAAATTTATTTTGTCCAAGGACACGATGTCCGCGTGATAGCTTGCTTATTTTATAATCAAAAACATAGCCTTTAAGTGCTTCGTCATTAATTATAATTGAGATCCATTTTATCGGCCTTATAAATTTTACTGTTCCTTTTCCCCAATACATTGATTTCGCATTTTGTATCTGAGAAATACTAGATTCCAGAAAAGATGGGGCAAGTTCACTTAGTAACTGTGGTCTTATCTTTTGCTTGTAAGCTAGTCTTTTGTCGGCGCCTGAACCGATAGTAATTAATTCATCAATATTTCTATTTACCGACTTTGCGAAACCATTTCCGACGATGGTTGGGATATTGTTCTCGTCAAATGCATGACTGACCTTCGGTCCTTTTTTTATAATTTCTTTTTCGGCTGTTTCTATGTTGATGTTATGAAATATAAAGCCAATCCTTCTGGGCGTGGAAAAAATCTCATTATTTTCAAACAAAAATTCATTTTCTAGAAATTTTTTTTTGAGTGACTCAAATAAAGATTTTGAAATATTTCTAATCTGACTTGCTGGCAATTCTTCGGTACCTATTTCAAAAAGTATTGTTTTAGTCATTTCGCGTATTTTCATCTATCAGCGGAAAGTTCTGTTGTTTTCGCTTTTCAAGAAATAGCTTAGCCACATTGTGTGACATTTTTCTGATTTTAAGAATATAATTTTGTCTTTCTGTTACAGAAATCGCTTTTCTTGCGTCTAATAAATTGAAGATGTGGGATGCCTCTAGCATAAACTCGTAAGCCGGGATCGGTAGACCTACCTGGATTAGCTCATCTATTTGATGCTCTACTTTAGAAAATCTATCCGTCATACTCGGCACGTCTGCGTAAGTAAAATTAAAATGAGACATTTCCTGTTCATTTTGAAGATACAAATCGCCGTAGGTCAGTTGTTTGTCATTCTTGTCAGACCAGACAATATCATAGATTGTTTCTTTTCGTTGTAAATACATTGCAATTCTTTCTAGGCCGTAAGTTATTTCTCCTGAAACAGGTTTGCAATCTATACCTCCAACTTGTTGAAAATAAGTAAACTGAGTAATTTCCATTCCGTTTAGCCAAACTTCCCATCCTAACCCCCAAGCTCCAAGTGTCGGGGATTCCCAGTTGTCTTCCACGAAACGTATGTCATTCTCGTTAGGTATGATCCCTAATGCTGTCAGAGATTTCAAATATTCGTCTTGAATATTATCTGGCGTCGGTTTAATGAGGACTTGAAGTTGGAAGTAATGTTGTAGTCGGTTTGGGTTTTCTCCGTAACGGCCGTCGGTCGGCCGTCTGGAGGGTTGCACGTATACACAAGCCCAAGGTTCCGGCCCAAGGGCCCTGAGAAAAGTCGCATGATGAAAAGTCCCAGCACCCATTTGCATATCGTGGGGCTGCAATACTGTGCAGCCATGTTCCTTCCAATACTCTTGAAGAGTGATGATTAAATTTTCAAACGATAAAATAAACCTGCCCCTTTTTTTATTTTCTTTTGCATTTATCTAAGATCGTAATTATTTGGACTCTCTTTTCTTTGTGAGATCAGATATCCTTTTTTCAAGAAGTCTTCTTTTATATTTTGGCAATAAAAAGACGAATTTTTCTAATAGCTCTGGTTTTGTGTAGTCGTAATTGCTAGAGATTGATAAACTATCGCTTAAATTAAATTCAGTAAAAATCCCGAATTTAGTTTCATAATCGATTATTTCTACATGCTCGTTCATATTGCTTAAAAAAAAGACGTGACGACTTTTGACATCCGCGTTTTCAATTAAAGATTTCTTTTTAACATCGTTAAATCTTAAAGATTCGAGGAAGGCGGCAAGGGCAGAGGTAAAGGTAGCTGACTTTTCAACAAGACGTTTATCCAGATTGCTTACTTCGAAATAGATAGGAGAGTTTTTCTTTCTATTAAGGGTAAAATTCTCGTTTGTTCTTTCAACAGTTATACTGCTGATTTTATCACTTGGAATATTAATTAAATTTGCATCGAGCCATTTTATGTTGTCTGTTGACAAGTCGAGCTGCCCCTCTGTTTCATAAACTTCATTTTGTCTAACGGATCTCATAAAAGTTCGGTTTTTTTCATGGAATTTCTTCTTAAAAATAAAATCTTCTTTGATCTTTTTTGATTCGTTAAAAATTGTAATTTGCAATCTTTCTTTACCTTCTTCCCCAAGTGGATTTACCCCGAGATTACGATGTTGTGGTTGCTGATTTGATTTTATTCTCAGTATCTTAATTTCTGTTAAATTAAGTAAAAGTTGTTTTATCACGGAGACATTAGCAGGATAATCATCTGCACTTTTGACGATCCACTGTTCCTCAACTTTGCTCAGCACTAATTTATCTTTTCCATCTTGGATGTTAATTTCAATAATTTTATCGATTTCTTTAAATAATGCCGGTAAAAACAGAGCGTTTTGGTTGACAGTATTTTTACTTATATCCTTTCCGTCTATAGTGATATATAAAATAAAACTTAGGGCTATAATAGCCATAATCAGGACAGTTCTCATTTATAATATTTTTCCATTAATTTTTACACGTCTTGTTGGCTTTAGGATTCCAAGAGTCAAACCCACTAAAATAATTAGGAGAGGCATAGCAAAAATGTTTACTGCTTTTATATTGCTTTCCAAATTAGTTATATTTTTAAACAGATCATGTTGAATTGATCTTAATTCCTGCCTGATTTTGAATTGCTCATATCTGAAAGACTCGATTTCCTCTGTCTCCTCTTGAGAGAATAATGCGCTCTGGTCACTTTTATTTTGCAGTTCTTCGAGTTTCGTCTCTGTTTCTACTAACTTAGTTTTAAGATAAGCTTCTTTTTCAAGGAATTGCTGTTCAACGTCTCTTCTGAGTTTTTCGATGCGTTCAAAAGGCCTCGCAATTAATCCCCGGCTCCTCAGAGAAATCAAATCCTCAGAGCCCATAAAAAAATCAATGCTATTTATCAAGAAATCTGCATTATCGGCAATTGGTTTGGTATTTTCTCCTCTGTTTCCTCTTAGCCAAAACCGATCTGACAAAATATCGGTATCGGCGACCACCAAAACGTTCCGAGATTCTTTAATATTCAATTCTGACTTTTTATTACTAGTTATCCGTAATGCGATAAATCCCGTCTTTGATATAGGTATTGTCTTTTCTATGAGCTCCTCTGGGTTTCTGGTTTCTATAATGTCAGAGCTATTTAGAGTTTCCGTTTGTTCTGGCACTAGTAGAAGGGGCTCATATTCAAAATTCTCTGAACCAGTACTTTCGATTAACTGAAAATATCCAGATGTACCTAAATTTATTATCTCAAGGTTTTTTGTAATTATGCTCTCTTTGTTAATTGAATCATTTCTAATCTGAAACCATGGTAAATATGGGATAGTTTTCGGTCCATTTGGTGTACTGAAGTTGACTTGAACCGCTGATTTTTCATTTGCGATTATAGTATTCTGTTTCATCACTATCCCTAAATCTTTTAAAAGAAGTGCTGGATTGGATTCTAAAATTGGTAAGATATTCGGTTGGGATGGGTCCGGTGTCACAGGATCCGTCTCAGCTAGCGGGTCTGTAAAAAGAATTAGTTTCCCACCTTTTGCCACAAATTGTGAAATGATATTTTGGGTTTCTTCGCTGATTCCTTTTGGGTGAATCATCAAAAGCACCTCGATGTCATCTGGGAGAAATTTTAAATCCAAGCTCAGGAGCTTAGATTTAAAATTTCGGGTGATTAGATTATAAACTGCCCATCTATTATTTGATGCTTCTTCTCCATTCCTTGCCACCCCCATTATAGGTAAACCAGACATCACTCCAAGGGTTTTAATCTCAGGATTCACTAAATCATGAAGAGCTTTGGATAAATCATATTCAACCGAGTTTTGTTCTTTTGGATTCAGTATTGGAATGGTGGTTTTTGCCTCAGTTTGGCTGTTGAATACAACTCCGATGTATCCAGACTGTCCGTTGCCTAGTGAGATTTTTCCTACGCCGTCTTTTTGGGCTAAATCCTCTTGTTCAGAAAATGGTTCTGGCTCTATTTCAAGGATTGACACTAAGCTTGGATTTAATGCTTGGTATTCAAAAAGCATATCTCTAACTAGGTTTCCATGGCTCTCAAGTTCTGGATATCCCGAGAAAAGTTTTGAGGAATAGTAAAAAGTGATAGTGATAGGTTCCTGTAAACTTTCTATTATATTGGCGGTACCTTTTGATAAGGTGTATACCTTACTTTCAGTTAAATCTAACCGATATCCAATTGCCGATTGATTTCCAATTATATTTACACAAATGAATAGAACGATTGTTAAGCTAATCTTTAGATACTGATTTAGGTTGGTGGTGGACATGTTAACTATTCTTTTTTAACTCTACGAGAATGCAGTTGATAAATAAAAAACTCAAAATTAAAGACCCAAAATAAATTATGTCTCGAATGTCAAGAACGCCTTTTGATATTGAACTGAAATGAGTTATAAAACTGAAAGAGCTTATTGTTTCCAGTAATTTTTGCGGCGCCCACAAACTAAAGAAGTCTAAAACTATCGGAAATCCACTCATGTTAAATAAGAAACAGATAATAAAGCTCACAACGAAAGCAATTACTTGATTTTGAGTGAAAGAGGATATGCAGGATCCTATGGCAAGAAAACTGCCTGCCATTAAAAAACTTCCAAAGTAGCCTATTAAGATTACAAAATTATCAGGATTCCCTAAGTAGTTTACTGTAATTGGAATAGGGAAGGTTGCTGCGAGTGCTAGTCCCGAGAATAACCAGGCAGCCATAAATTTTCCTGAAACCGCGTGGAATGTAGTTATAGGAAGTGTTAAAAGAACTTCAATTGTTCCCGACTTCCTTTCCTCTGACCACAGTCTCATGGATAGTGCAGGCACTAGCAACATGTATAACCACGGGTGGAACTCAAAAAAGGGCGCGAGATCAGCTTGTCCTCGCTGAAGTATGTCTCCAAGATAGAAGGTGCAAAGACTATTCATCACAACGAAAATTACTAAGAAAACATATGCCACCGGCGTCGAAAAATATGATAATAGTTCTCTTTTAGTAATTGCTATAACAGTCTTCATATCGGTTTTTCACTTAGTCAATTTTCGGAAGATTTGGTCAAGTCTTCCCTTTTCCAGGTAGTATTGCTTTGGTTTTATGTTGAGTTCAGTTAATAAACCTTTAACTTTTTCATCGTCCAATTGGCCTTTTTCTACTGGTATTGTTAATTTTGACTCATTGCCGCGGAGCTCTTCATCTACATTGCATGACTTGCTAAATTTTTGGATTTCTGTTTTTAAACTCTCGGCTTCATCACGCGATATCACCATAACAACCGCATTATGAAAATCTGACAAACTTGTAAGGCCTCTTGGTGTCCCAGAAAACACTATATTTCCTTTTTTTATGATCAAGGTTTGAGTACAAATAGCATCTACCTCTTCCAGGATATGTGTACTTATAATGATTGCTTTTTTAGGCGCCATTTCTCTAATTAAATTTCTAATTTCGTGTTTTTGATTCGGGTCTAACCCATCTGTGGGTTCGTCCATGATTAGAATTTTTGGATCATGGATTATTGCTTGCGCGAGCCCTACTCGTCTTTTGAAACCTTTCGAAAGAGTCTCTATTGGTTGATTTGCCACTTCGGCAAGATTGATTTTCTCAATTGTTTCGTAAATTTTTTTTTGTTTATTTTTTCCTAATTTCCTTACATCAGCAATAAACTTAAGATAGGTAAACGGTGTCATTTCGCCATAAGCGGGCGCGCCTTCCGGAAGGTATCCCAAGTTTAATTTTGCTTTATTTGGCTTCTCAAAAAGATCAATCCCATTGAGCTTTATTTTTCCTGAAGAAGGGGTGAGAAAACCCGTTAACATCTTCATAGTGGTTGATTTGCCAGCACCATTTGGCCCCAAGAAACCCAAGACCTCGCCTTGATTTAGATCAATTGTTATATCGTTGACTGCTTTTATTTGTTTGAAGGTTTTTTTGAGATTTTTTGCTTCTATCAGCTTTTCCAACTTCGTTACTCCATTTACAATCATTTGATAGATATAGACCTTTATGAAGTATATATTATAAAATATTGCAAAAGAACGGCAAATAGTCCGCTTATTTAATTTTATCTCGTTAGAATGTAGCCAAATCGCTTAATTCTATTACTAGCTAGGAAATTCTATGGAGTTTAATTTCGAACACTTTGAAACTATTGTGGTTGGGGGCGGGCATGCCGGCACAGAGGCGGCTTTGGCGAGCGGGCGCATGGGAACGAAAACTTTACTTTTAACACAAAGCTTTGATGCAATAGGACAACTTTCCTGCAACCCGTCTATTGGAGGAATTGGCAAAGGCCATCTAGTCAGAGAGATTGATGCGCTCGGCGGGGCTATGGGACGCGCCGCTGATCAATCAGGAATACACTTTAAAAAACTGAATTCTAGCAAAGGCCCGGCGGTGAGGGCAACGAGAGCGCAGGTCGACAGAGATGCATACAAGGCACAGATTCAGGCGATTATCGCCTCAGAACCAAATGTATACGTAATGCAACAGCAGGTTAAAGATCTTTGGATTGAAAATAAAAAGTTACTAGGAGTTATAACCCAACTTGATATTAAAATTTCTGCAAAAACAGTAATTCTCACTGTGGGTACGTTTTTAAACGGTTTAATTCATGTCGGCCCTTCAAAATTTGGCGGAGGAAGGGCTAGTGAGCTTCCTTCATTGGGTTTATCAAATAACCTTGAAGGCTTAGGGTTAAAAATAGGAAGATTAAAAACAGGTACTCCGCCTAGAATTGCCGTCTCTTCGGTTGATTTTTCGAAAATGGAAGAACAACATGGAGACAACATACGACCACATTTTTCTTTTCAGGATGTTCAAAATTCACTGCCGCAGCTCAAATGTTACTTAACTCACACCAATGAGCATACACATGAATTGATAAGAGAATCTTTGAATTTATCTCCCCTCTATAATGGAACAATAAAAACGAAAGGTCCGCGGTATTGTCCATCAATTGAAGATAAAGTGATGAGGTTTGCGGAGCGTCAAACCCATCAAATTTTTGTTGAACCAGAAGGATTAAATTCTAGCGAATTGTACCCGAATGGAATTTCGACTAGCCTGCCTTTTGATGTTCAATATAAACTGTTGAGAAGCATTCGAGGATTCGAAAAAGCATTTATTACAAGGCCAGGATATGCGATTGAATATGATTTTTTTGACCCGAGGCAATTGAAACCTACATTGGAGTCAAAGGTTCTAAGTAATCTTTTTTTAGCAGGCCAGATAAATGGTACTACAGGTTACGAGGAGGCTGCAGCTCAGGGGATAGTTGCTGGCATTAATACAGCTCTAAGATTGCAAGATAAGGAACCTTGGATTCCTAGAAGGAGTGAGGCTTATATAGGTGTTCTTATTGATGACTTGGTGTCTAGAGGCACCTCTGAACCTTATAGAATGTTTACTAGTAGAGCCGAGTATAGATTGATCTTGCGTGAGGATAATGCGGATAGAAGACTTTCATGCGTCGCAAAAAAATTTGGTCTTATAGACGACAAGCAATGGGACGCTTATATTGAGAAAAACAAAAAAATTGAGGAGTTAGAAAAAAAATTAACCGCTATTAAAATATCACCTGATTCACAAATAGCCATAAAGTTATTTCAGGAAACCGGCGAAAGTATCAAGCACACTAAAACGCTCAAGGAGTTATTGAGTAGACCGAATTTAACATTACAAATATTGAATAAGTGCCTTGATTTGTCTCTGACAGATTTAACCAGTTCAGTGATAGAACAGGTAGAGATTGATGCACTCTATTCCGGATACATAGAAAGGCAAAAAAAAGAAATAGCGCAAACAGCTGCCCGGAAAGAAGTAATCATACCAGCCGATTTTAACTACAGAGCGATAAAAGGGCTTTCAAATGAAGCACTACAAAAGTTCTTTGAGTATAAGCCAACGACCCTAACGCAGGCAGCGAAAATATCCGGAATTACGCCTGTCGCTATCTCTTTGTTAAATGTTTACTTAAAAAAATCCGAATCGTCAATTTTTAGCTGATGGGTTGAAGAAAAGTTTTTAATTAAAAAGACGGTGAAAGAGTTACAGAAATACGGAATATCTTTATCTGGCGAGCAAGTTGATAAACTTCAAAAATATGCTCGGAGAGTGCTGCAATGGAATAACTACGTAAACCTGACAGGGGCTAAGGACGTAAAGGCATTTTTTACTAAACATATTGAAGATTGCCTATCAGTAATTCCCTTCTTTTCGCTTAAGAGAAATATTATTGACGTTGGATCAGGTTGCGGTTTGCCGGGACTAATTCTAGCTATTTCGATTCCAGAAGCTAAAATTTTTGCCGTTGAACCTCTTGCTAAAAGACATCGATTTTTAAATCAAGTAAAAATCGAGCTAGAAATTAATAATTTTGTACCAATCAATAGTCGCATTCAAACCTTCGCTTTTTCGGATAATTCCACCAAAACAACAGAAAAACCGATTTTAGTTTCAAGAGCGTTTGGAAAAACTAAAAGTTTTGTTGACGCTTGCAAAGGTTTTATAGATGATGGGTGTGAAGCATATTTAATGAAGTCGGACTTAGAAAATGGTGAACGTCAATACTTAAGTCAATTTGATCAGTTCGTAATTCATAATCTTGAAAATTCTTCCTTTGAAAAGAGACTTTTAGTGAGTTTTAAGAGTAAATTAAATAGTTAAATGAATAGGTGAATAAAATTGGGAAAAATTTTGGCGGTAACCAATCAAAAAGGCGGAGTTGGGAAAACAACAACAAGCATAAACTTATCAGCAAGTTTGGCGGCGACAAAACGTAAAGCTCTGCTAATTGACCTAGACCCTCAGGGGAATGCCACAATGGGCAGTGGTGTAGATAAAAAAGATCTTGCGATTTCCAGTTATGACGTACTAATGGGAGAAAAGCCAATAGAAGAGGCGATATTATTCTTGGCGGAGACTCAATATGATCTCTTACCAAGTAATTCTGATTTAACCGGAGCAGAGGTGGGCCTCCTTAATATTGTTGGTCGGGAGAGTCAACTAAGTAGAGCGGTAGAAAAAATAAGGAATGATTATTCTTACATTATCATCGATTGTCCTCCATCCTTGAACATGCTTACAGTAAACGCATTGGTTGCAGCCGATTCCGTAGTTATACCCACCCAATGCGAATATTATGCTCTAGAGGGATTATCTGCTTTGTTAGAAACAATTGCAAAGATAAGAAAAGTCCTTAATCCAAAGTTAAATATAGAAGGTTTATTGAGGACAATGTTTGACTCAAGGAATAATTTGGCGAATGAGGTTTCAAAACAATTAAAGGATCATTTTGGGGATAAAGTTTATAACACTATAATACCTAGAAATGTTCGTCTGGCAGAAGCCCCTAGTCACGGACAGCCTATAATTCTATATGACAAGACATCAACTGGTGCTCTTGCCTACCTAGCATTAGCAGGTGAGTTAATGAGAAAAGAAGTTTGAATAAAAGGAATTTGTATACATGACAAAGAAACGTTTAGGTCGTGGTCTGGATGCACTTTTAGGAACAGAGAGCCCTAACAGCGAGAACGAAGAAGTTAGTGGGGTTAATTCCCTAAAAAAAGTAGAAATAGAGCTTCTAAGACCGGGTCAATATCAACCTAGAAAAGTTTTTGATCAAAAAAAACTTCAGGAACTTGCTGAATCGATAAAGGCACAGGGTGTGATCCAACCTGTTTTAGTAAGACCCTTACCAGGCGGATTCTATGAAATATTAGCTGGGGAACGAAGAGTTCGAGCAGCAAAATTGGCTGATATTGATACAGTCCCTGTTATCGTCGAAGACCTTAATGATAAAGAAGCGATGAGTCTTGCCTTGATTGAAAATATTCAGCGAGAGGATCTAAACGCGATAGAGGAGGCGGCGGCCCTTGACAGGTTAGTGAAGGAGTTCGATATGACCCACGAAGAAGTAGCTAGGGCTGTCGGTCGTTCCCGGGCCTCGGTCTCTAATCTCATAAGGTTGTTGACTCTGCCATCAACTGTAAAGCTTATGGTAACCCAAAACTTTTTAGAAATGGGCCATGCGAGAGCCTTGCTTAGCCTTGAGCGCAAACTGATTGAACCATACGCAAATAAAATCAAAACGGAAAACCTGAGCGTAAGGCAAGCCGAAACATTGGTCACTCTGTCTAAAAATAGCGATAAATTCAAAAATGAAACATTGGCTAAACGAAACGATCCGGATTTGGAGATTCTTCAACGAAAATTAGCCGAGTATTTTCACGCAAAAGTTAGTATAACCGTTGGGAATAAAGGTAAAGGCAAAATAGTGATAAATTTTTCTAATCTTGATGAGTTGGACGGGGTTATTGAGAGGTGCCATCTGACTTCTTCATGACATTAAAAATCTAGCTGTTATCTGAGATATTAAATATTGTTGAACAATACACTGGCGGCGACGGCAAGTTTTCGATATTATGACAACCTAAATTGAACTAAGACTAAGGCTTACTGCGGTAAGAAACTGTTCAATATACAGGACTCAAATTATAACAATACGTCAGAGTTTTTTTGACAAGTTTTAGGGGTTTTCATTGAAAAAAATAGCATTGAACTTGGTCGAGACGGTCATCATAATAAACCTCAGTCTTGCATTAATTGTTTCAATCGCCGTGGCATTAATCTGGGGAAAAAGCTTCGGTGCGGGTGTCCTCGCCGGTGTGCTGGCCTGGGGCCTGCCTAATTGGTACTTTTCAAGAAGTTTTAATCCGGACAAATGGCTAGGTAAATTGGGGGCCCTGAAGATAGAGCTGTACATCAAAGTTGTTTTGAGATTTTTCTTTATTTTGTCTATCATTATGGTTGCATTGATAATTTTTAATGTAAATTTCCTTGCAATGATATCGACGTTTATGATTGCAAATTTACTTTCTGCTTTGATTTTTATGCTCCTTAATCAATGGTATTTCGATAATTTTGAAGAAAATCTAAAGCAGTATTAATTGGGAATCTTAGGATAGCGCACAATGGCGGGACAAACACCGGCTGAATATATAAGCCATCACATACAAAATCTTACTTTCGGTGTAAAAAAAACTGGTGAATTAGGTTTTGCAGAAACAGCGGCGGAGGCTAAGAGTATGGGCTTTTTAGCGATAAATTTCGATACGATGTTTTGGTCTATTGTTTGCGGAATTATATTTTGCGGGTTCTTCAGATGGATTTCAAAAAAAGTTTCGATAGAGGCTCCGAGTAAGCCTCAACTTTTTGTAGAATTAATTGTTGAAATGGTTGCGGGTAGCGTTAAAGATGCCTTTCACGGTAAGAACAAACTGATCGCACCCTTAGCACTTACTATTTTTGTTTGGATAGTGTTAATGAATTTGCTTGATCTGGTTCCGGTCGATTTTATTCCATATGCAAGCTATCTGGCAGGGATAGAATTTATGAAGATTGTGCCGACAACAGATGTGAATGCGACATTTGGGATGTCATTATCCATTTTTGCTCTAATGATTTTTTATTCGATTAAAGTAAAGGGCTTGGGCGGCTTTTTGGGGGAACTGGCATTTCATCCCTTTGGTAAGATGCTCTTACCTGTAAATTTAGTTTTGGAGTTGGTATCTCTAATCGCTAAACCTTTATCTCTATCTTTAAGATTATTCGGAAATATGTTTGCAGGAGAGTTGGTTTTTGTGTTGATCGCAGCGTTGGTCCCTTTCTATTTACAGTTTTTACTTTCAGTCCCTTGGGCAATTTTCCACATATTAGTCGTGACTTTGCAGGCTTATATTTTTATGATGCTCACAATTGTTTATCTGGGGCAGGCTCATGAATCACATTAGAAGACGGAACATATAATAATTTATTAACTTAGGAGATTTTTTTATGGAACAGATCGTAGCATTTTCGGCATTAGCAGCGGGAATCATGATAGGTCTAGGTGCTCTAGGAGCAGGTGTGGGGATCGGTATTCTAGGAAGTAAATTTCTCGAAGGAGCTGCCAGACAACCAGAGCTCGTACCAATGCTTCAGGCTAGAATGTTTCTGATGTTGGGTTTGACAGACGCAGTGCCAATCATTTCGATTGCTTTTGCGGCACTTTTAATGTTCGCCAATCCCTTTTTAGGACAATTGGGTTAAGTCCTATCATACGTCAAGAGGCTCTAATTCAATGAACATAAATTTAACTCTTATTGGACAAGCGATTTCTTTTGGCATCTTTGTTTGGTTTTGTGTCAAATTCGTTTGGCCGCCATTGATGGACGCGTTGGAGGAAAGGGCTTCTACAATCGCGGACGGGCTAGCTGCTGGCGAAAAAGGTCAAAAAAAACTAGAGAATGCGGAAAAAGAAGTTGAGAAACTTATGTCTGAGGCAAAAGATAATGCCCAAAACTATATCGTAAATGCTCAAAAAAGGGCGGATGAAATTATTGAGTCCGCAAAAATCGATGCTAGGGATGAGGCCGAAAAAATCAAGTTAAGCGCTCGAGCTGAAATTGAACAAGAGACTAACGCAGCAAGAGAAGACCTAAGAAAAGAAATATCAGATCTGGTCTTGACCGGTACAAAAGCTATTTTGATGAAGGAAGTTGATGAGAAAACCCATCAAGTATTTCTTGATGAGCTATCCTCGAGACTCTGATGTTAGAGAAAAAGACAATTGCGCGTCCTTACACTACTGCCATTTTTGAGGTGGCGGAAAAGGGCGGCGAACTCGAGGCATGGGAGAAATTTATTCGGGTTTTGGGCGATGTTACGCAGGATCCTAACTTCAAATCTATAGAATTCTTAGCTTCTTCAGGCCGTTTAGATTTGACAGAGTTTCTGACGGTAGTAATGAAAGACTTATTAGGTAATCTTACCCTTGAGCGGGAGAACTTAATTAAGATACTAGTAGAGAACGATAGAATTAACATTTCAAGCGAAATTAATAACTTGTTCCAGCAATTGGTTAGAGAAAGAAAGGGCGTGATAACGGCTCAAATACATACCAGATTTCCGTTGAGTGGGAATGAAGAGCAGCTCTTGCAAAAAAAGTTAACAGAAAAGTTTGGTAAACAATGTAGATTAGACATTGTAAATGACTCCAAAGTGATTGGGGGAATTATTATTAAAATAGGAGATTCGGTTATCGATCTCTCCTTAGAAGGACGTTTAAAAGAATTTGCTAGGGAGTTGGTCTAGCTTATTTTTAGCAGTTGTTTAATCTATCGAGTAAAAATTTAATAACAAGTGGGAAAGGAAATGAGTATATCAGCAAGTGAAATTAGCGGTTTGTTGAAGAAAAAAATTGAAGGTTTTGATATCGATACAGAGGCAAAAACCGAGGGAACAATTGTGAGCTTGGCGGACGGGATTGCTCGAATACATGGATTAAGCAACGTGATGCAAGGCGAAATGATTGAATTTCCGAATAGCCTATATGGTTTAGCTCTTAACTTAGAGCAAGATTCGGTGGGAGCGGTTATTCTTGGTCAGTATGAATCACT
Organism: Pseudomonadota bacterium; assembly: GCA_036130055.1. GTDB lineage: Bacteria > Pseudomonadota > Gammaproteobacteria > TMED69. The sequence continues at coordinate 45,978 of JAYYOR010000042.1, forward strand.
ATCTCAAGGTGACACCTGTAAGTGCACAGGGCGAATTCTTGAGGTGCCAGTTGGAGATGGCTTGCTGGGTAGGGTTGTTGATGCTCTCGGAAACCCTATAGATGGAAAAGGGGAGATAGCCGCTTCAGGTTCTGAACCTATCGAAAAAATTGCTCCCGGTGTTATTGAGCGTCAGTCTGTAAGCCAGCCGGTACAGACAGGTCTAAAATCGATTGACGCTATGGTACCGGTCGGTCGGGGTCAAAGAGAGTTGATCATAGGAGACCGTCAAACAGGAAAAACGGCTGTTGCCATTGACGCAATTATCAATCAGAAGAACTCAGGAATTAAATGCATTTACGTTGCCATTGGTCAAAAGGCTTCTTCTGTTAACACCGTAATCCGTAAGCTGGAAGAGCACGGTGCTATGGAGCATACAATTGTTGTAGCGGCTACTGCCTCAGATTCAGCTGCCATGCAATATATCGCTCCTTATTCCGGATGCACGATGGGGGAATATTTTAGAGATATCGGAGAGGATGCTCACATTGTTTACGACGACTTAACAAAACAAGCAATGGCGTATCGGCAGGTTTCCCTGTTGCTCAAAAGGCCTCCTGGTCGAGAGGCTTATCCGGGAGATGTATTTTATCTTCACTCGCGTTTGTTGGAGAGGGCTTCACGTGTTAATTCTGACCATATTGAAAAGATAACAAACGGAAAAGTAAAAAATAAGACAGGTTCTTTAACTGCTTTACCAATTATTGAAACCCAAGCGGGCGACGTTTCGGCGTTCGTGCCAACCAATGTAATTTCAATTACAGACGGCCAGATCTATCTCGAGACAGACCTCTTCAATTCTGGATTTCGTCCTGCCATTAATGCAGGGCTTTCGGTAAGTAGGGTGGGTGGTGCTGCCCAAACAAAAATAATTAAAAAGCTCGGTGGTGGAATTCGACTAGCTCTAGCCCAATACCGAGAGCTTGCGGCTTTCGCGCAGTTTGCATCAGACCTGGATGAAGCAACTAGAAAACAGCTGGAAAGAGGGCAGCGTGTGATGGAGCTAATGAAGCAAAGGCAATACACTCCACTATCGGTAGGAAAAATGGCAATAAGTTTGTTCGCAGTTGAAAAAGGATACTTAGATGATGTTGAGAAAGAAAGTATTGACGGATTTGAGACTGCTCTTCAGGAATTCATTATTTCTAATTATCCTGATGAACTGAATAAGATCGATTCGGAAGGAGATTACAACGACGAAATGGAGTCAAAATTGGCTGAAATCCTTGACGCATTTAAAAGCTCAGGTACATGGTAATAATTTTAAGGATTATCAATGGCTGCTGGTAAAGAAATAAGAACGAAAATATCGAGTGTAAAAAACACTCAAAAAATAACTAAGGCTATGGAGATGGTGGCAGCGAGTAAAATGCGTAAAGCCCAAGAGCGGATGGCAGCGGCTATTCCGTATGCTAATAAAATTAGAAATGTTATTGCACATGTTGCCAAAGCGAAAACTGAATATCACCATCCATTTTTAGAGTGTCGTCCAAGAAAAAATATTGGGGTTATTTTAGTAACCACCGATCGTGGTTTATGTGGAGGTCTTAATGCCAACTTGTTTCGGTTGGCTCTCAGAATTTTCGAGACTTGGGAAAAGGAAAATACCAATATCAAAATGGTCCTTATTGGAAACAAAGGAATAAATTTTTTTAGTAAAATTGGCGGTTCGATTATAGGAAAAGTTGCGCAGCTAGGGGATGCTCCTTCTTCTGATGATCTAATAGGTTCCGTAAAAATAATGATCGATTCTTTTGTTTCAGAAGAACTAGACGAGGTTCATTTGGGATATAATAGCTTCGTAAATCGAATGACTCAGTCCCCAAAAATTGAACAACTATTACCATTGCGAGCTGATAGTTCAGATGAATTCGACTACCATTGGGATTACATTTATGAGCCTGAGGCCAGCGAGGTCCTTGGCGTTCTTTTTACTAGGTATATCGAATCACTAGTTTATCAGGCGGTCGTTGAGAATATTGCTTGTGAACAAGCTGCGAGGATGGTTGCAATGAAAGCAGCCTCAGATAATGCAGGCAAACTTATTGAAGAGTTAGAGTTGGTTTATAATAAAGCTAGGCAAGCTGCTATCACTCAAGAGCTCTCAGAAATTGTGGGGGGTGCGAGTGCAGTTTAAATTAATGCGCATCCAATTTATTTTAATAACTCAAACAAAGGCAATGAAATGAACTCCGGAGAAATTGTACAAGTAATAGGCGCTGTAGTTGACGTAAAATTCCCAACAGAATCTGTTCCTAAGGTGTATGACGCCCTAAAATTAGAATCAACTGAAGTCACGCTAGAGGTCCAGCAACAGTTAGGTGACGGTGTTGTTAGAGCCATAGCACTCGGGTCTACCGATGGATTGAGGAGAGGGATTGCCGTTGAAAATACTGGACAAGGTATCATGGTTCCAGTCGGAGAGAAGACTTTGGGCAGAATCATGAACGTTTTAGGTGACCCTATCGACGAGAAGGGTCCGATAGGGGAGCAAGAACGGATGGTAATTCACAGGGAAGCTCCTAAATTTGTTGATTTATCTCCAGCAACAGAATTACTCGAGACAGGGATTAAAGTGATAGATTTGATCTGTCCATTCGCAAAAGGGGGCAAGGTAGGACTTTTTGGCGGTGCCGGAGTGGGTAAAACAGTTAATATGATGGAACTAATTAGAAATATTGCGATTGAGCATAGCGGATATTCAGTATTTACTGGAGTAGGTGAAAGAACTAGAGAGGGAAATGATTTTTATCATGAAATGAGGGAGTCAAATGTTTTAGATAAAGTTTCGTTGGTTTACGGTCAGATGAATGAGCCTCCAGGCAATCGGTTAAGAGTTGCACTAACAGGTTTAACAATGGCTGAAAAGTTTAGGGACGAGGGAAGAGATGTATTGTTGTTTGTTGATAATATCTATAGGTACACGCTTGCTGGCGTCGAAGTATCGGCTCTTCTTGGCCGAATGCCTTCAGCGGTTGGTTATCAACCCACATTGGCTGAAGAAATGGGGCGGTTGCAAGAGAGAATCACTTCAACAAAAGAAGGCTCAATTACATCAATACAAGCGGTATATGTTCCAGCAGATGACCTAACGGATCCTTCCCCAGCAACTACCTTTGCTCATTTAGATGCCACGGTTGTACTATCTAGACAGATCGCAGAGTTAGGAATTTATCCTGCAGTTGACCCCCTTGATTCAACCTCACGGCAATTGGACCCTTTAGTTGTTGGTCAGGAGCATTACGACACAGCAAGAGCAGTTCAAAACACATTACAACGTTATAAGGAGTTGAGAGATATCATTGCCATTTTAGGAATGGATGAACTTTCTGAGGAAGATAAGCAAGCAGTAGCAAGAGCTAGAAAGATTCAACGATTCCTTTCTCAACCATTTTTTGTGGCTGAAGTTTTTACAGGAAGTCCCGGCAAGTATGTTTCTTTAAAAGATACAATTAGGGGTTTCCAAGAGATTGTCGATGGAGTTCACGATGATAAGCCAGAGCAGGCTTTTTATATGGTAGGCTCAATTGATGAAGTTGTTGAAAAGGCGGAAAATGTTTAAAACGTGGAGTTAGTTTAAAAATGCTTGTAGAAATTGTTAGCGCCGAAAAAGAAATCCATACAGGAAGGGCAACAATGTTGTTTGCTCCAGCTATTCAGGGCGAAATTGGTGTCGCACCGGGCCACACCCCAATGGTTTCTTTACTCGGTCCGGGAGAAGTGAGAGTTCAGTTTGACGACCAAGAAAATTCGTTCTTTGTTTCTGGAGGTTTGATTGAGATACAGCCTAAAGTGGTTACAGTACTCTCGGACATAGCGATGAGAGCCGAAGACTTGGACGAAGAGGCAGCTAATCAGGCTAAAATTCAAGCAGAGGAGGCCTTGAAAAGCGAGGGAAGCACTCTCAACTACGCCAAGGCCCGAGCAGAGCTAGCTGAAACTGTTGCGCAAATTAGGACCATTCAGAGGCTTAGGAAGAAAGCTGGAAGGTAGTAAGCTTGGAGTCTATGGCATGCCCCAAAGTATTTTGAAAGGATGTGCAGAAAAATCAACTATTAGGGTTATTATTCTAGCCGGAGGGAAAGGCTCTAGGATGTCATCTGAAACCCCTAAGGTACTTCAGAAATTAGCTGGGAAACCGATACTAACCCATGTCCTAGAAAAAGCATATCTTCTTTCAGACATATTTCCTATTGTCGTCTATGGGGAAGATTTGGAGCAACATAAAAAAGTTGTAGGCAACAAATCAATAAAATGGGTTTATCAAGATAAACCTTTGGGAACAGCGCATGCTGTAGAAAAGACAATACCTTATATTAAAGATACTGACACCGTCCTGATAATGTACGCAGATATTCCCCTTGTCTCAGTCAATAATCTAAAAAAATTAATTAAAAAAACGCAAGATGAACAGTTCACTATACTGACCGCTGATATTAACATACCAGAGGGGTATGGTCGTATTATTCGGGATAAAAATAAAATTGTTGCAATTAGAGAATGTGTTGACCTGAAAGATGATCAGAAATTGATTAAAGAATGTAATACTGGTTTCATGGCTGTAAATGGCGCTGTGCTAAAGAATTGTATTCCCTTAGTAAAGAATCAAAATAAACAAAAAGAATATTATTTAACTGATTGTGTATCCATAGCTATCGAACGCGGAATAAAGGTCAGTAGTATTAAGCTTGAACAAGAGGATGAGATCACCGGTATAAATGATATGGCTCAATTAGCTAAAGCAGAAAGAATCTATCAAACCCAATTAACAGATAAACTCATGAAGTCAGGCGTACGCATTATTGACCCCTTTCGAGTCGACATTCGCGGTAGTCTCAAAACCGGCGTCGGGGCGACCATTGATTGTAATGTAATATTTGAGGGCGATGTAGTTTTGGGTGATAACGTTTATGTCGGTCCTAATTCTTTTATATCTCACTCCTATATTGGGGATGATGTACAAATTAAATCGAACTGTGTAATTGTTGATGCAGAAATAGGACGGTCATGCCAAATAGGACCTTTTGCTCGCATAAGACCTTCAACAATTTTGGAGGATGATGTCGCAGTTGGTAATTTTGTGGAAATAAAGGGTTCCAAGATTGGAAGTAATACCAAAGCCAATCATCTCTCTTACGTTGGCGACGCAAATATCGGTTCGAATGTAAACATCGGAGCGGGTACAATTACTTGCAATTATGATGGAGTCTCAAAACACGAAACTATTATTGAAAACGACGTTTTCATCGGCTCAAATTCTGAGTTGATTGCTCCTGTAAAAATAAACTCTGGCTCGACTGTGGCAGCAGGTTCGACTATTACAAAAGATGTAGCTTCAGAGTCTCTTGCGATCAGTAGAAGTGAACAGAAACAAATAGCACGTTGGCGTCGACCAAAAAAATAAAGAGAAATTTTGTGAACTATACATCAGACATTGTTGACGAGTATCCAGAAGTTGATGTAATCCCAATTCCTTTTACCGACTACGGAGGCAAGTTGGGATTCGAGGGGGTTGTCGAAACATTGCAAGTAAATGCTGACAATGCTCTTGTACGAGAGGCACTCAGTAGAAGGGTAGATGGATCGGTTTTATTTGTGGATGGAGGGGCTTCGTTTAAGACAGCTTTGTTGGGAGGAAATTTGGCGACCTTGGCAGAAAATAACGGATGGTCAGGCCTTGTGATTTATGGCTGCATAAGAGATTCACACGAAATTAAAACCGTTAATATAGGTTGTAAGGCTCTTGGTTCAATTCCGAGGAAAAGCGCAAAAGCTGGATCCGGCAATGTTAATATTTCAGTGCAAGTTGGCGGCATTACCGTCAAGCCAGGTAGTTATGTTTATTGTGATCTCGATGGTATAGTCCTCGCTTCGCAGCGGTTGTTCTAGGTGTCGAAAGATGGAAAAATTTAAAGTAGCCTGCATCCAGAATTGTGCGGGCGAATTTCCTCAAGATAATCTAAATAAAGTTAATGAATTAGTTTCCGCAGCCGCGAGAGAAAAGTGCGAACTAGTGTGTCTGCCTGAGTTTTATGGTGCACTATTTAAAAGTGATGTTGAATATATTTCAGAGGACTTCAACTGGCAAAATCACTATATATTATCCCACGGAAAAAAGATGGCTATATCAAATAAAGTCTGGTTGCTGATGGGATCCATTCCCGTGCTTACCGATTCCAGCGTTATAAGAAACAGAAGCATCATCCTGTCCCCAGCTGGTGAAATTATTGATTACTATGACAAGATACACTTATTTGATGTGAATATTAGAGACGGACAATGTTATCGTGAGTCTGATTATGTCCAGCCAGGGAACAGATTAGTTCTTGTAGATTTACCATGGGGTAAATTGGGTCTTACGGTTTGTTATGATTTAAGATTCAGCCATTTATATAGACTATTGGCCCAGGCGGGAGCAAGTTTTATCACGATTCCTTCTGCTTTTACCTATAAAACTGGAAAGGCCCACTGGGAAGTTCTAGTAAGAGCAAGAGCGATTGAATCTGGAAGTTTTATATTTGCACCATCCCAATGTGGCACTAGGACTTGGGGAAGAAAAACTTTTGGACATTCTTTAATAGTAAGTCCCTGGGGAGAAATCTTGGCAAAAGCCGGTTGTGAAGAGGGTTTTATTACCGCAGATATTGATTCGGCTGCGGTAGAAAAATGTAGAAAAATGATTCCCTCGCTTGCAAATAACAATCTTTTCAGCGCTAGTTTTTAAAATTTAATAAATATAGAGATGGTTAAAAATGAGAAAGAGTAGTGATGTTTTGAATTCAGATGCTCCTATTGTTCGAAATGGGAGGCGAGCTAGTTCATTTTCCTTTCAAGAGTTAATTGACTGTGGGAATGGCAATTTATTCGGTGAGGGTAATGCGCAACTTCCTTTGCCACCAATGCTTATGTTTGATCGAATTACTTTAATAAAAGATGATTCGGGTGCATATAACAGGGGTCTGATCAAAGCCGAATTAGATATAAAACCAGAACTTTGGTTTTTTGGATGTCATTTCGATAACGATCCAGTAATGCCGGGTTGTCTAGGTCTAGATGCGATGTGGCAATTAGTGGGATTTTTTTTGGCATGGAAAGGTGGTTTGGGTAGGGGTAGGGCACTTGGAAGTCAAAATGTTCAATTTGCTGGCCAAGTAACCCCGCAGGGTACACTTGTCAGTTATACAGTCGACATTAAGCGGATAGTATCGCGTTCTTTGACAGTTGGAATAGCAGATGGATATATGGAGATAGATGGAAAAAAAATCTACGAGGGTAAAGACTTGAAAGTAGGTTTATTTCTAGAGGGTCAGTTATAATTTGATTACTTTAATTTTGAAAAAACATATTCTGCTATTTCAAGGGTTTGTTCGATAATTGTTTCATTGTGAGCTATCGAGACAAAAGCTGCCTCGAAAGGTGATGGCGCAAAGTTTACACCTTCTGTAAGCATTAAATGAAAAAATTTATTAAAATTCGCGGAATTGGATTCCTCGACATCTTTTAAGCAAGAAATGTTTGGTTTTTCCGAAAAAAATAAACCGAACATACCGCATACGTGATTACAGACCAATGGAACGTTATTTCGATTAGCCGTTTCTTGAAATCCGCTGGTTAACTTTTTAGTAAATCTGTTTAAGGTTATGTAAAAATCATCAGATTTTAATTCTGAGAGGGTTGCGATTCCAGCAGACATTGATATTGGATTTCCTGATAGTGTTCCCGCTTGATAAACCGGACCCACAGGCGCTAACATATCCATTAGCTCCGTCTTCCCACCAACAGCGCCAACCGGCAAACCCCCTCCAATGATCTTTCCCAGAAGAGTGAGATCTGGCCTTATGTTGTAAATTTCTTGTGCACTTCCTTTGGCGACTCGAAATCCGGTCATAACTTCATCAAAAACAAGGAGACTGCCATAATTATCAGCAAGATCTCTTGCAGTTCTTAAAAAATCGTGTGAGGCTGGAATGCAACCCATATTGCCTGCTATTGGTTCAAGAAAAATAGCTGCTATTTCTTTTCCAAATTTCTCGAATACATCTATTAGTTGATCCTTATTGTTGTATTCCAAGGTGATCGTTGGAGCTATAGTCTCTTTCGGTATCCCTTTGCTGGAAGGTATACCGAGGGTTAGTGCGCCTGAACCTGATTTTACAAGCAATGAATCTGCGTGTCCGTGGTAACAACCTTCAAATTTTACTATTTTTGTTCTATTCGTAAAACCTCTTGCTAGTCGAATTCCGGTGAGGGCAGCCTCGGTACCTGAATTTGTGAATCTCACTTTTTCAATACTATCAATCGCGTCAATAATGAGATCGGCTAATTCTATTTCTAAAACTGATGGAGCACCAAAGCACAGACCTTTCTCAACCTGTTTCTTTATCGCCCCGGTAACAGCATGGTTAGAATGTCCAAGAATTGCAGGTCCATAACTACCTACGAAATCGATATATTTTTTATTTTGAGTGTCTTTTAAAAAGGCTCCTTTTCCCTCTGATATGAATGGTGGCGTTCCTCCAACACTTTTAAATGATCTAACCGGCGAGCTTACTCCTCCGGGCATCACTGTTTGAGCTTTTTTGAAAAGGGTCTCTTTGTCCATTTATCTGGCCTCATTAAAAATTTTTTGCAAAGTTTTTACACTATTCCAAGGATCTATTCCACTGTAAATATAACTTGAAACGGCAACCAAGTCTGCTCCGTTATCGACAATTAGTTTGGCATTGCTATTGGTTATTCCTCCAATTGCCACGATAGGTATACTTAATTTTCCTTTAAGTTTTTGCAATTCAGAAAGCTTGCAGTTTAAGGCATGTGGCTTTGTTTTCGAACTAAAAAAGCTCCCTAAGGCAACGTAATTTGCACCTTGCTCGGCAGATTTAATAGCATTCAGCGAAGAGTTGTAGCAGGAAATTCCGATTAATGCATTCTTGCCCATTTGTTGGCGTGCCGACACAAGGTTCATGTCATTTTTGCCTAGGTGGACACCACAACTTAATTTCTTTGCGATCTTAACGCTATCATTAATAATTAAATTTACATTATATTAGTAGCATATTTTTCTTATATTTTTGAGAAGATCAATAAAACTTGCTGTTTGTAAATATTTTTTTTCCCTAATTTGAAGCGCAACTACCCCAGCTTTTATACTTGCTTCAATTTTTTCTAGATATCCACTACCTTGCTTAAAAGGTGGAGATATAGCGTATATTCCTCTTTTTGGAAATGTTTCTCTCATCTTTTTACCTGAACACTTCGATTAGGGAGCTTCTGGAATAATCCAAAATCATAGGCATTTAAAACTGCGGTGTTCGTGAAATGCTGTGCGTCGAGTATCGATTGTTCTATGTTTTTGTTCTTTGCCATTCCGCATGCGATGGCGGTAGCTAAAGTGCATCCACTCCCGTGGAAATCACCAGATATACGGGGAACTGAATAATAAACGATTTTGTCAGTTCCTGTCGACGCGTATGCGTTAGTTATTATTTTTTTATTATTAAATATATCGGTCGCTAGTATATTCTTGACTCCATGTTTAAATAGACTCTCTAATGAACTGATTAAATCATTTGTCTCCGTAAGCTTCAATAGCTCAAAACGATTGGGAGTTAAAAGTGTGGCATTCGGCATAAGAAATTTTTGCAAACCCGTAGTCTGTGTTTTTTCTATCAAAGGCTTACCCGATCCAGACCAGATTATAGGGTCAACGACTATCTTTGTTTCGTAATTCAATCCACTAATAAAAAGGTGAATTTCTTCACATAACTCGAAACTGGGAACAAGGCCAATTTTGATTACACTTGGCTTAAAGTCTATCAAAATACTATTGATTTTTGAGCTGAATTCTTGAGGCGAAATCGGTTTAACGAAATCCACAGAAGAGGTGTTCTGAGCGGTTATACATGTCAAAGCAGAGACGGAATGACATCCATTAACAACGCTGGTCTCTATGTCGGCCTGTAAGCCGGCCCCACTTGGGTCATGACCTCCGATTATTAGAATTGAATTTGTATTCGTCGAATTATTTTTTCTTTTTACAGGTTTAGTCATTTGGTTAGTTCGGTTTGATGATTGCTAATAAAACAATAACGACTAGAGCTATGACTGGCAATTCATTTATTACTTTGTAAAAAGTGCTAGTTTTATTGTTTTTTTCATGTTTAAAAAGATGGACTTGATAGCCTATATAAACGTGGTAACCGATCAGCCCCAAAATCATAACAATTTTTAGATGCATCCAAGTGGAATTAATAAGCCAAGCAATACCTTGTATTGAAATTAATAGTAGCCCGCTGATGACAGTGAGTAACGCTGCTGGTGTTGTGATTTGCCTTAATAGTCTTCGCTCCATGATTTTAAATCGTTCGTTACCTAAATGATCAAGGGTTTTACCATTTGAATCAATGGTCTCACAGTGGTAAACAAGTAATCTCGGCAAATAAAAAAGACCGGCAAACCACGCTACCATAAAGATTACGTGGAAAGACTTCAATATTAAATAGAATTGATATGTTCCCATAATTTAGTAAACTTATTGAATTGTAACTATAATATTTGATACGTCAAAACTTATGTTATTATTATAAATGAATTGAGTATTTTTTAAGAGTATTATTCCTGTAATTTGTTTCAAATGAAACTGACTATTCAGCCCCATAACCCCGTTAAGAAGTACTGTTATTGGTTCCTTTCGGGCATATCAATTTGTCTCATGACAGTCATAGCTGTGGATTTTGGATCTTGGAAATATTTATCAAGTATCGTTCAACACAACCATCATTATCAAAATTTACTTGAAGAACTAGCTGAGCTAGAAAAAGAAAATAAGCGCCTCCATTTAGATATAGCAAGATTAGGGAAACTTGGAGATGCGGAAAAAAGAATAAGAGCGGATAATCACACCGCACTGGTTAATAGTGAAAAAAAGATTTCCCAATTGCAAGGAGAACTCGAGTTTTACAGGGCGATAGTCAGATCGTCAGAGGTTGATAAAGGACCGCGTATTAAAGGAGTTAGGATTAAGCAATTACCAGGTGCGAGCCGATTTGAATATAAAATCGTACTTACTTATATAAACAAGCAACATAAATATGCCGAAGGTAAAATACGATTCTCTCTTAGGGGGACTTCAAATGGGGATAAAATAGTTTATTCTCATAATGACTTAGCTGAATCAGGTAGTAAAAACATGAAATTTAAATTTAAACATTTTTATCTTTTTGAAGGAACGCTGAGACTGCCTGAGTCACTGACACCGCTCCAAATTGAAGTTTCAGTTGCTGATAACAGAGGAAGGATTGTAGGAGAAAAAAATGTATACGATTGGCTTGCTATAGTAAACTAAACTGACATGAATAAAAAATCAGTGAAATCCCGCCGACCAAAAAATTCAAAAGTTGACTCTTTGGTTGGGAAAAAAGCGCGAGTTTTAGGTGAAATTAGATTTGCTGAAGGCTTGCATTTAGACGGTTTAGTAAAAGGGAATGTTGTTTCAGATGATAATAAACCAGCTACACTATCAGTAAGTGGTACGGGCACAGTCGAAGGGCATGTAAAAGTGCCTAATGTAATCATTTCCGGAATAATAAAGGGCGATGTTTATTCATCTGACTACGTGGAATTGGGTTCCACTGCACGGATTGAAGGGGATGTCTATTACGGTCTTATTGAAATGGCGATGGGAGCTGAAGTCAATGGAAAGCTTGTAAGGATAATCGATACTGAAAAAAAAGACCATGAAAAATCGAAAGAAAACAGGAAAAGAAAATAATTGAAGGTAAAATAAATAAGTAGAGGGAAATTTTATGAATGAGACATTTGAAGAGGCACCTGTAATATTTTCTGATTCGGCCGCACTGAAGGTAAAGAACCTAATTGCCGAAGAAGATAGTCAAAGCGAACTTATGTTGCGCGTGTTTATTCAAGGTGGTGGTTGTTCCGGATTTCAGTACGGGTTTACATTTGATGAATCTGAGAAGGATGGCGATACTATTGTTATTAAAAATGGTGTTAAGCTTCTGATTGATCCAATGAGCTTCCAATATCTTTCTGGTGCAGAAATTGACTATTCAGAAGGAATTGAAGGATCTCAGTTCGTTATCAGAAATCCAAATGCCTCGACTACATGCGGTTGCGGATCTTCTTTTTCGGTTTAGACTATGAGTTAGTGCTTCTTGTTAACCGCAGACCGATCCGAGTATCAATTGTTTGAAATTTGGGTTTGTAGTTACTCTAACTGGTAATTCTGAAATTCTCATATAGGCTAACCAAGAAAAAGCTACGGCCTCTATATAATCGGGCTCATACCCCAAGACAAGAGTTGTCTTTACTGACCGGGGGGCTAATAATTTTTTCAGTAAGGCTGTCAAGCCTCTGTTTTTTACCCCTCCACCGCAAAGGTATACTTCGGATTGACCATTTTTTGTAAACTTATTAATCGAATTTGTTATTGATGTGGCTGTAAGCGCCATAAGAGTTGCTTGAATATCTTCAGGCCTACAAGAGGCTATCTGCTGTAGCCCTACTTTTTGATATAGATAGTCAATGTTAAAAAATTCTCTGGCAGTACTTTTTGGAGGGGCTCTGACAAAAAATTCGTCATCTAGCATAGTTGATAAAATTTTGGTATTGACAAATCCTGAGGCTCCGTAATCACCGTTTTCGTCGAACTTGCCTCCTTGATTTTTTTCATACCATTCATCCAACAGGCAGTTTCCGGGGCCAGTATCAAATCCAAGAATCTCACCACTGTTTCTTAATATAGTGATATTTGCAATCCCGCCTATATTGACTATAATTTTTTCTGTCTCCGTATTCGCAAAGGCCCAGTCATGAAATGCTGGAACCAAAGGTGCTCCTTCTCCACCGTTTGCGATATCCGCACCCCTAAAGTCATATACAGTTTTTATCCCTGTCCTTGCATTTAGAATAGCTGCTCCTCCTACTTGTATGCTGTAAGGAAATGGTTTTTTGGGTAAATGATAAAGAGTATGTCCATGGGTTCCAATTGCTCTAATTCTTTTCCGTAAATTAGGGTGTTTATCAAGAAGTTGCAGCACAGCCTTCGAAAAAAAATCTCCCAGGGAATATTCAACTTCTGCAATGTCTTTTAGATAAATTTTCTCATTTGTTTGACACAGTCGTTTTAAAAGCATTCTAATTTCATCGGGATAGCAGAGTGTGAAAGCGTCAATTGTTTTAAGATTATTGCTCTTTATTTCTGTCAGAGCTATGTCTACTCCATCTTGACTTGTTCCAGACATTAGACCTACATAGATATTTTGTTCTTCTTGCATTGATTAGATGTAATATAAAAGGGCTACTAAAAGTTAAAAATTCACTGGATTAGAGTAGTGAAACTTGATTCATTGACCGATTTGTCTTTTAAAAAGTTGAATAAGGGATCCGCTTGTCGAGCAAATGATTCTCTCAAATTAGAAGCGATGGGCTCGGCAGAAGGGTATTGGTATTTTAGAGGATTTTTATGTTTTTTATTGACCCGAAATTCATAATGGAGGTGTGGTCCTGTCGCTAAACCCGTACTCCCCACATAACCAATGATCTGTCCTTGGATAACGTTGGTTCCTACTGATATTCCTTTTTTAAATCTCGATAGATGAGCGTATAAAGTGCTATATTTATTTCCATGTTGGATAACAACGGTTTTACCATACCCGCCTTCCCAATTTCGCTTGATTACTTTTCCTTTAGCAGTTGATTTAACCGGGGTTCCAACAGGTGCAGCATAATCTACACCTGTATGAGCTCTAATACGATTTAATATCGGGTGCTTTCGTCTTAGATTAAAACGAGAGCTTATTCTAGAGAATTCTACCGGAGTTCTGAGGAATGCTTTCCGCATTGCAGACCCACTTTCTGAATAGTATTCTGACTTTTTCTGATCCAATGGAAAAAGCGCAGCTCGATAAGTATTGCCTTGATTTTTGAACTCCGCAGCAAGAATTCTCCCTGTTGAAACAAAATTCTCTCCCTTATAAAGTCTCTCATAAATAACTTTGAACGAGTCGCCTGGCCTTAAGTCTTGAGAATAATCGATGTCCCAAGCGAAAATTTCGGTGAGCTTCATAATCATTTTATCTTCAAGTCCAGCCCTCTGAGCATCTACAAACAAGGATGAACTAATAATTGAGGTTTTTGACTCGAGTTTTATGGTGGGTTCTATTTGTTCTTTTTGAAACAAGTATCCTCCGTTATCAGTTTTACTAAAAACCAACGTATCAAAGGAGTTTAATTTTTTTGCAATAAAAACTACTTTATCCGAGCGAAGACCGACTTTAATGAGCTGTCCGGGTTGAATATCACTAATATCTTTATTTATCGCAGTGATTTTTGCTAGATCTTCCAGGGGAACATTTAGCCTTTTAAAAATTACAGAGAGCGAATCTCCCTTCTTCACTTTTGAACTTTTCCAGACTTCCTTCTCTGCAGTTTTTTCATGCTTAGTTTGTGTTGCTGGAGGGTAAATGGGTTCTTCTGATTTAACCCTCTCTTCCTTTTGTTTAAAGGCTGTTCCAAAAAGGATTTCTTGATTATTCTCTTTCGTTATTTCTGCATCTTTGGTACTGACAATAAAGATTGATATTGCACATACAACAACGGATAATAAAATAAATGATTTTTGAAACTGCATGTTATTAATTTATATCGATTTGCGATTAAATATTAAAATAATAGTTTATAAAGATTCTTTAAGTAATTGAAAACAATAAGATTGAAAGATATCTTGAATATAAGTTCTCGTCAAATTTTTTTACATCGAGTTGAGTCAAATAGATGATTAATAATGAAGAACAATTGGATGTTGTCTGCAAAGATGCAGTTCAGATTTACTCTAAGCAAGAATTGGCAGCGAAGTTGAAGAAAAAGAGTGTTCTATCGGTTAAGGCTGGATTTGATCCCACAGCCCCTGATTTGCATCTTGGTCACTATGTCCTACTTAGAAAACTTTTGGAATTTCAACGTCTTGGCCACAAAGTAATATTTCTTGTGGGAGATTTTACTGCACGAATTGGAGATCCTTCAGGGAAGACTAAGACTAGGCCGGAATTAAGTAACCAGGAGATAGCAGAAAATTTAAGAACTTACAAAAACCAAGTCGGCAAAGTCTTAGATATGTCAAAGGTAGAAATAAGGTTTAATTCTTCTTGGCTGGATAAATTACAGCCAACGGATTTCATAAGACTCGCTTCTAAGCATACAGTGGCTAGAATGTTGGAACGGGAAGATTTTAAAAATAGATATGAAGGCAACAAATCTATTTCGATTCATGAGTTTCTGTACCCTTTGCTTCAGGGCTATGACTCGGTGGCCTTAAGATCGGATATTGAAATTGGTGGCACGGATCAGACTTTTAATCTTTTAGTCGGAAGGCAGCTTCAGCAATCTTTTGGGCAGGTCCCGCAAGTCGTTTTAACACTGCCCCTCTTGGAGGGTTTGGACGGTGAAAAAAAAATGTCAAAGAGTTTTGGCAATTATATCGGCATAGACGAGAGTCCTAACGAAGTTTTCGGAAAGATAATGTCTATTAGCGACACCCTAATGTGGAAATATTACCAGTTAGTTTGCGGAACTTCAGATCGGGACTTAGAGGAAATGAGAGAAAAAGTCTTAAAGGGTTTCAACCCGCGAGATCTTAAATATAATTTAGCGCAGAAAATAGTTGCGGATCTTCACTCTGAAGGGATTGCCAAAAAGGCTAAATCAGAGTTTATTGAAAGGTTCAAACACGGAAATCAGCCAGATAAAATTGAAAAATTTGACTTTTACAGCGGTGATAATCCTTGTGTTGTAACCCAAATATTGAAGTTATCTGGAATGACAAGAAGCACGTCTGAGGCAAGGCGACTGGTTGCTCAAAATGGGGTAAAGATTAATGGCACAAGTATATCTGATGAAAAACTTTTGTTTAATAAAGGAGATACCTTTGTGATCCAAGTTGGAAAGAGAAGATTTAAAAGAATTAAAATATGTTAGAAATCTCTGTAAAATTTAAATAAAAAAGAAATTGCCTAATCTGAATTAAAGCGTATAATTATGGTCCTTCCCGATAATAATCGGGTTTCTTTAACAATTTAATCCATCAAGTAATTTGTGTGGGCACTGATGCAGATTCTATGTTGTGAAACATAAGAATTCATAAATGCATCCGTGTCTTTATGAGTTCAAACAAGCTTTGTCTTCGATTTATAATCGAGGACATTTAATTAAACTGAAGAGTTTGATTCTGGCTCAGATTGAACGCTGGCGGTATGCCTAACACATGCAAGTCGAACGGTAACGACGGAAGCTTGCTTCCGGGCGACGAGTGGCGGACGGGTGAGTATCGCGTGGGAATCTACCTTGTAGCGGGGGATAACTCGGGGAAACTCGAGCTAATACCGCATAATCCCTTCGGGGGAAAGGCTTCGGCCACTACTAGATGAGCCCGCGTCCGATTAGCTTGTTGGTGAGGTAATGGCTCACCAAGGCTACGATCGGTAGCTGGTCTGAGAGGA
>JAYYOR010000043.1:0-5937 GCA_036130055.1 Pseudomonadota bacterium
AAGCTATTTTATTTTCGATTTTATTTTTTGCGTTTTCAATATGCTTGTCTATCATCTTGGACTGGCCATTTGATGCCGAACGTTGGAATATTGGGCTAATTGTTTTCGCGATGATTCCGGCAGTTATTGGTCTGGCTACTCTTTCGAAAGATTATCTAAGGTCAAGTTCACTAATAATCTTGTTTTTTTCTATTATTCAATTTCCAATGCTTTCGCACAATAATGGGATCGGCTATCATTCAAGCGGACTTTGGAAGCACCGATTGAATCCTCACACTAATGGCAGAGAAACCTTTGAGATGATTAATCAACGTAGTATTGGGGATGTTGGTTGGATTATAGGAGAAAGCTTCACTACTGAAATTTTCAGTCATTATTATTTTAACCATTATGACGGCGGAGCATATGATAAATTGATCAATAGCAAGATTTTAACATTGGACCCTAATTCTCCCTTAGCTGACCAAATCCCGATTGACATTCTTGGAGAGGGAACGTTGGCTGTAACTGCGTTTCACAGGACCAAAAAGTTTGGCGAGATAAAATCGTTTTTACAAACCAAAGGCTGCAAAGTGCTCACAGGTCAAAATAGTGGTGATATTCTGCCCAATGGTTTAACCTATTTAAGAGCTTCTTTCGCATTAATGAATTGCCAAGTCGAAAATTAAAATTGTGACAACAGATACTTAATTATCTAAAAAAGAGAGTATTAAAATGGGTGAGTGTATTGCAGTAGTTATTCCATGTTATAAAGTACGGGCTAAAATCCTGGCAGTATTAAATCGAATTGGGTCAGAGGTCTCTCTAATCTATGTAGTGGATGATGCTTGCCCTGAGAGAAGTGGAAAATTTGTCGAAGAGCATTTTACAGATTCACGTATAAAAGTTATTTATAATCAGGCTAACCTTGGCGTAGGCGGGGCAACCCTAGTTGGAATGAAACAAGCTTCGGAAGATGGAGCTGATGTGATTTTAAAACTTGATGGCGATGGCCAAATGGATCCGTCCTTCATTCCAATTTTTGTAGGTATAATTATCTCTGGCGAAGCAGATTATACAAAAGGAAACCGTTTTTTTAGTCTTGATGTTGTTAAAGAAATGCCAATAAGTAGATTAATTGGCAATGCAGGCCTTTCATTTCTTACGAAATTATCAACAGGGTATTGGAAAAATTTTGATCCTACAAATGGCTATATTGCAATACATGCTAATCTTTTGAAGATTTTGCCCCTAGAAAAAATATCTAAAAGATATTTTTTTGAGTCCGATTTATTATTTCGGCTCAGTACAGTTCGAGCTAAAGTGATTGACATTCCAATGCGTGCATATTATGGGGATGAATCAAGTGGATTGAAACCACATCGCGAGCTTGTTGTTTTTTCAATATGTCACTTCCGTAATTTCGTGAAACGTATTGTATACAATTATTTTGTCAGGGATTTTAGCGTTGCTTCGCTTCAACTCATCACAGGTTTAGTACTTTTATCATTTGGGATTGCATATGGATTTAATAATATACATGGTGGTGAGGTGGCCAGCGCTGGTACAGTTATGGTTGCCGCGTTGCCAATAATGGTGGGGTTGCAACTTTTACTGGCTTTCTTGGGGTTCGATATACAAGCTACTCCTACAGAAGCGATTCATACAAAATTAAAAAAAAATGGCTTAATTTGCAGTTCTTTAGCCAATGGAAACATTGAAGAAAAATGACCTTAATTTTAATTAGGAGATGGATTATTTGCTGGAAGGTCAAAAATCGACTGAATGTTTTGGTCTAGGCACATTATAAATGAAAAAAATTGAAGAGCTTTTGAGCCGTTTCCCCAAAACTCGACCTGATTTAAGTCAGGAGCATCAAGAAATTTATGAAAAAGAATATCTTCTAAATAGAGAGGGTCAAAAGCCGGCGGAAAAAATATCTAGTTATTTAGAAGGCTGGATGCATAATAAGGTTGCTAGGCATTCGATTTATCCTAGCCTTGAACTTGGCGCTGGTACTCTCAACCATTTAGAATTTGAAAGAAACCCGGTTTACTACGACATCGTTGAGCCATTTACTAATCTTTACAGACACAGTGAGCGTCAAAGTTTAGTAGGCAAATGCTATCAGACGTTATCTGATATACCTAAATGCAAAAAGTATAAAAGGATTTTTTCAATAGCGGTTTTAGAACATATGGTAGATTTACCAAAAGAGCTTTCTTTAGCGTGTGACCTTTTAGACGACGACGGCGTATTTCTTGCGGGGATACCATCCGAGGGCGGTTTATTGTGGCATTTAGGTTGGAGAGTAAGTACGGGTTTAAGTTATTATATAAGAAACCGTTTGGATTACGGTGAACTAATGAGGCACGAGCACGTAAATACAGCAGATGAAATTATTACCCTTATTAAACTCTTCTTCAAGGATGTATCCATTACTAGATTTCCTTTGCCTTTTCATCATTTGAGTCTCTATGTTTTTATAGAAGCAAAAAACCCAAGAGTGCCAAGACCCAGTTGTTAAATACATTCAACATTCGGCGGTTGTTGTGGTTCGGTTTATGAAAGATAGTCTTTTAACAAAAATTTCATAATGCCTTCATTAGGCAGAGTGGTGGTCTTCTTTTTATGCAAAAGGTATCCAACGGGTATATGAACCCCGACCCTCTCTCTATATGGATAAAATATTTCGTAGAAAAAAGCCGTTTTGTCACCAAGTTTAAATGCTTCTTTCTTTTTAACGTCAACGTCAATTGTAGCTTGGATGAAAACTTGGTAATAGTCCCTTTCTTTATTTATCTCGACAAAAAAAACATTGTGGCTAGAAACTTTTATGTTTTTTAATTGTTCGATCTTTTTTAGATCGTTTGTATCTTTTATTTGAAAATTCAATTCGCTTGTCATTCCGATGTAAAGGTTTTGAAAGTTGATCCCTAAGGTGTCCGATAAAAATTTTGCACCATCATAAAAGTTGTAAACGAAAACATCACTCGCTTCTTTCTGCGTCAGTGCAGTTATGATGGCTATTTCTTGATTTTTATTCTCATTGCCTGTGCTAAGCATTCTCATTATTCCCGCTAAGAAATAGTCAAGTGCTTTTTGCGTGGATTTGTCTTTTCTATGATTATGTTGAAAGTGAGCCGCAGAATTTAAAAATACAAAGCTAATATTTCTGTTTTGATCAAATTTTTTATACAAATGCATTGAGATATTTTCAAAAAGCATAAAAATTACTGATGAGTTAATTTTTTTCGCCTTTAAGACAATGATGAAGCTTTCATACAGTGCTTTTAATAACTCCTTTAATTTTACTTTAAAGAAAATATATGAAAGTGAATTGATTACTTTTGGCGCCAGTGACATATACTTAGGGCTATGGTAGTTTTCAGCAAGATAGCGTACTGGGCTTATAAATTTTTCAAGCTCAATTGGCTGGGAAATTATGCTTTTGCTCCAAGGGTCAGCCAATAAAATATTTTCTCTTGTTGAATGGCTTGGGTTCATTATTCCCCAAGCGATATAGCTTAGATTCGATGATTCTAGTATTTTGAAGATGCTTTTTTTTGTTGCACATTTACTCCCCAGGGAGCCGTGCCTAAGTTGACCGTGTACTTTTGTCGGTACTTGATTATGTATGGTTGGCCATTGGACCCAAGGGTCAAGCCCATTAAATTCGACTTCTTCATCAGGGCTCGTTTTAGATAGATACAGATTATTAGGACATTCGTTCGAAAAAAGCGGGTATTTGTTTTGCCAGCCTGGACCAAATTCAAACTCGTTTAGTTCCAATATGACGATTTTATCTCTCTCACGGTTTTTCATGATACTTGATGGCCCTACGTTTACCTGGACAGCAACTATTCACGGTATAGATTCTCATTTAATTGTTTTATTTAGAATAAAATTATTAAGGATTATCGCATAGACGTTTATTGCTCGCCATATAATTTTAAAAATTTAATTTCCTAATTGAGTAAATCTTTGGGATCATTTTGATAGTAAAAAATGGTTTTTTGGTGTTACAATAATTTTTTTTTGAGAAATTGATTATGCCTTTTTTTTCCAGAGAAAGTACGTCTATTTATTTTGAAGATTCCGGAGAAGACCTGCCTGCTATCCTGATCATTGCCCCAGGGGGTATGAAGTCCTCATTAAACTTTTGGTCAAACACACCATGGGATCCGCGAAAAGCGCTTTCTGGTAAATATAGAGTAATAGCCATGGACCAAAGAAATGCTGGACAGTCAATTGCACCAATTACTGTCAAAGATGGGTGGCAAAACTATATTGAAGACCAGATAGCACTTATGGACCACCTCGAGGTTGATAAATTCAACGTCGCTGGCATGTGCATAGGAGGGCCATATTGTTTAGGTATTATCGATGCGGTGCCTGGCAGGGTTATTTCCGCAACTATTTTTCAAACCATTGGTTTAGATAACAATCGAGACGCTTTTTACCGATTATTTGATGAATGGGCTTATGAGGTTGGGTCACGAAACATTGATATTACACAGGAAGCATTCAACGCTTTTAGGACGAATATGTTCGGGTCTAACAAGGTTCTTTTTAATCTTGATGAATCCTTTTTAAGCACTTGTAGGACCCCGCTATTAGTTCTTATGGGTGATGATATATTCCACCCTAGGTCTGCATCTGAGCTGATAGTAGATAAAGCCCCTAATGCACAACTTATAGAATCTTGGAAAGAAGGTGAAGCTCGAGAAACTGCAATCTTAAAATGTGAACAATTTTTGGACGATCACAATTAATAAAGGCACGTGGTCTCCACGGATTTATTGAAGTTAAGCACTTTTTATTTGTTTATTCTTGCTCATTAGGAAATGCTCCACTTGCAAAACTCATCCGTTATTTGTCACTAAAAACTAGCTCAAAAATATCGTTAAAATAACGCTCTGCCAGCTCATCTAATTCGTCATTTGTTCTGTCTTGGATTGGGTGTGCAACAAATACTCCGTCCGCATCAAAACCCAACGATTTTGCATGGCTATCTGCTGATGCTTTGAATGGCTCGGATGCTACGAACCCTCCCGGGATACCGCGAGCATCTAACTCTCTGATGTCTTGCAAACTGCAAGACGTACATGAACCTCAGTCAGCCAGTCCTTGAACAACAGCATTTACTTCTGTTGTTATCTTTTGAATTAAACTAATGGGCGCGGGACGGGCAAAAGTAGGTTTTTTATACCGTTTTGTTTGAAGCCCTCTTGCTATGAAAAGTTTTTCAATTCTATTTAAAAAAACATCACCCTTTGCTTTTGAAATATCTATTAAGCCAACTATCGTGCTTGGAGTTGCTTTAATTTTTTTGAGTGGTTTTTTATTTATAGGCTCAAGTTCACCTGTTGGATCTAATAAGTATCGCATTAGTTCTTTATCTCCCTTGTTATTGGATTTGTGCCAACTTCTCCATTCATAAGCCATCCTGGTATAATTGCAGAAAAAAGTCCAGCGGAACCTCCCGCTCTTATAAGAGTTATACCAGAACTCCTAAATTTTGGAACATTTCCCCCCCCGATCTTTTTTTGATTTTCTGTTGAATTTTTTGTGATCATGCCAAAGTCGCCACCATCAGGAACGGTAGTCTCTTTGTAAAGGGCGTCAACCGTAGTCTTTTTGTCCCAACCGTTTCGATCAAAAACGTTACCATGTTCAGGCCCGATGACTACTATGGTGTCGGACGCATTAGCCATATCTTTATGATTAACTATTTTTAAGCTACCTGAGATTGATTTAATTAGACCCTCAGGGCTGCGCGAATTTTGATCAATTACACCAACGGGGCCATCAGCAGACAGAAGAGTTACAGTAGATTTGTTTCTATCAAAACCATTATCTTCAGCTAGAGTAGTCCATGGCGTAGTCTCATCTTCTGCAATACAGAAGCCTAATTTAGAGGGAGTGCCAAAAGTTGCTTGATCAACCTCTTGCGGT
>JAYYOR010000044.1:0-21423 GCA_036130055.1 Pseudomonadota bacterium
TATGATCTTGGCAACAATTTTTACAGTCAATGGTTAGACGAGTCGATGACTTATTCTTCGGCTATTTTTGAGTCTCAAGAAAGCACTCTTAATGAAGCGCAGGAAAATAAATATAAAAAGTTGTGTGAGCTAGTTAGCCTAAGTAGCGATGATGATGTTTTAGAGATTGGATGTGGTTGGGGTGGTTTAATAAACTTTATAAAACGAAAATATTCGTGCAGAATGAAAGCTATTACAATCTCAGATGAGCAATTTAGTTTTATTATAGACAAAGATAAAGAATTTAAGCCGCCTTCCGAAACTAGTGTTGAATTATGTGATTATAGAAATCTAAAAGGAAAGTTCGATAAAATTTTATCTATAGAAATGATTGAAGCTGTTGGTGCAAAATACTGGCCCGATTACTTTGGAACGCTAAAAAGATGTTTGAGGGATGGAGGAACAATAGGATTACAGGCTATAACAATTAAAGAAGATTTTTACGAAGATTATAGAAAAGGTACTGATTTTATTCAACGCTATATCTTTCCTGGAGGGATGCTTCCTTCACTAAATATTATTAAAACGATTAGTAGGCGAGCTGGCCTGAGGGTGATTAAAAATTCAGACTATGGACAGCATTACGCGCGGACCCTAAAGGTTTGGAGAGAAAGGTTCAATAACTCTTGGCCGGTTTTAGAAAAACAGGGGTTTGATAGTCGATTTTATAGGACTTGGGACTACTATCTTGCGTATTGTCAGGCAGGTTTTTCTCAGGGAATGATTAACGTATGGCAGCTGAGTTTGGAGCATGATGATTAACTAAGTCTATAATCAGCTTTCTTCGAAATCTTCCTTCTGATCATCTTTGATGTTACACCAACTATCGGAATCAGCTCATATATATTTGAAGTTGGATCCCAAAACTCTTCATGGTGTATAACTAGATCATTTGAATCAAATTTTATAAAGCTCATGCCGTTAATGCGAACTAATTTTTGACTTTTTCGGTGGCGCATTTCAAGAGCCCAAATGAAGGACGCACGCCTCGGTCGTTCTGCTTGCTCAAAAAAAAGGTTGTTAACATCAAAGTTAATATCCTTAAAATTTAGGAACATAGAGCTGATAATAACTTTGAATTTTTTTATTCCTATAGTCTCGTGGAAGGGATCCTTGAAGAAGACATTTTCCGCCAAGTAAGTGTCAAGTTGATCGATGCTTCCGTGTTGGAGTGTTTGCAGGAAACTACAATATTTATTTAATAATTCTTCCAGTTTTGACACTAACCAATTCCTTTACACAGGGTAGAAACTTGGTGCAGAAGCTGAACACCGCGGCCTGCAAAGGGGGGGGAGGAAAGCTAGTCGAGATGCACAGCTCTGCTGCCTAAGTTACGGTTTGCGAAAATCACTGGATCATAAAGTTGTAAAATTTACCAAGCTTTTTCAAGTATATTCTGAATTTTTTTTGCGTCTCTCAACGGAATAGGGTTCGTTTCTAACCATTTGTCACTAAGACATTCTTTCGCTAAATCTGGCAGTGAATCTTTTGGTATATTGCAATCTTGCAAACGAGTTGGCAATTCAAGTTGAATTACTAAGTTCTTAATAGCTTTTGACAAGTAACCCCCAGATTGCTCGATTTGGCTATTTAACTCATTTTGTTTAGTTTGAGTCGCAGGAAGATTAAAGTCTAATACATGAGGGAGCATAACGCAGGAAGTTTCTCCATGTGGCATACCAGCGCTTCCACCAAGTATATGCCCAATACCGTGGCTGGCACCCAAATCTAACCCACCTGCAACTCCTTGTATGGATAACCATGCTGCAATTTGGCATTCATGGCGAGAGTTATAAGATTTTGCATCGTGTTTGGCGTGTTTTAAGGAGTGCATTAAGATTCTAAATCCTTGCAAAGCCATAGCCGCGTGCGTAGGAGCAACTCTAGGAGCGCACCAAGTTTCTACAGCGTGGTCAAGCGCCCTCACACCTGTACTAAAAAAAAGTCTATCGGGCGTATCTAGAGTAAGCCAAGGATCAAGAACTACGGCAGCTGGAGGAAAAGACTTGTTATAAAAAACTTCCTTAGCCGGAACTTCTTCGTTTGTAATTCCCGCAAAGCAAGTATATTCACCAGCCGAGAGAGTAGTAGGAAGAGCAACAAGCTTAGCCTTAGGGACACTGAATTTGGTTGTTCCTCTAAGTTTATCTATATCCTCAGTTTTACCAAAGTTATTTGAGGCTCCTAAGTTAGCTACTTTTAAGGTATCACATACTGATCCTCCTCCTAAACCTATAATTAAACCAATGTCATTTTCTTTTATCATTTTTGATATCTTAATAACATCGTTTCTCGGAGAGTGGGCTTTAAGTCCATTGCAAAAGAAAACGTTTCGTTCATTTGTGAGCTCTTTAATTTTCTGAATGGCAGGAGATTCTGCCAGGGATGTGTTAGTAGCCACTAAAATATTTGTGTTATGTTCTTCTCTGAGAATGTCTGCCAAACTCTGTTCTAAACCCTTATCGAAATAGACTTTGTGCAGGTGGGACGATTCAAAGACACCTTTTTCCATTATATCCTCGGTTAATACTTTACTATAGATTGGACATTTCAATAGTTATTGTATTATAGATAGTATATATGTGCGATTTTTTTAAGGAATAACTTTTGCAGATACTTGAAGGCATAAAGGTTTTAGATATCACGCAATATTTAGCGGGTCCAACCGTGGGCAGGTTAATGGCGGAGCTTGGTGCTGAGGTGATTAAAATAGAAATCGCACCTGATGGTGATCCTTCCAGATTTTTACCCGTTTCTAAGGGAGGAACAAGTGGGTATTTTGTGCAACAGAATAGGGGAAAGAAGAGCGTGGGGCTCAATATAACGAAGCCAAATTCAAGTAAAATTATGGAGAGGCTCATTAAACAAGCGGACGTTTTTGTTGAGAACCTTGGCCCTGGTGTTTTAAAAAAAAGAAAATGGGATTGGGAAAATGCAAAAAAAATTAACAGCAAACTCATAATGGCGTCGATATCAATGTACGGCAAAACCGGTTGTTTATCTCACAAAACGGGTTATGATTGGGCCGCTCAAGCGTTTTCTGGCTTGATGCATATGACTGGGGAGAAAGAAGGTCCTCCCACACCTGTTGGTATAGGAATCGCCGATGTTGGCGCTGGTGTCCATGCTTTTGCTGGGATTGGTATGGCACTGTTTCACAGATTGAGGACAGGGAAAGGACAGTACATAGATATAAGTATGGTAGACGCACTCTTCCATATGCATGATTTATCAATCCAGGCATCTTCTTTATCTGAAGACCAGTGGGAGCCAAAACGTTGCGGAACTCATCATGAACTTATAGCACCTTTCGGTGTATTCAAAGGTCCAACAGGATTTTTGGTTATTTTGTCATTACAACGTCAGTGGCCGCTTGTTTGTAAAGCCATGGGGAAACCTGAGCTTGTTCAAGATACTAGATTTATCGATCTAGAATCTAGGGCGCGCAATCAAGCAAGTTTAAAAGAAATCATCGAAAATTGGGCAAAAAAATTTACTTCAAACAAAGAGTTGCTACAGGTCTTGGAAAATTATAGAGTGCCGGCAGCACCAGTGTTAGCACCGATTGAAGCGGTTAATCATCCGTATTTTAAATCGCGTGATCAAGTTAGGGAAATTTATGATGAAACGCTAGGAAAATTTTTGATTCCTGGATTCCCTTTTAAGTTTTCCGAACAAATGAACCTTGATCTAAAGGCTCCGTCCCTTGGTCAAAATAATCGAGAGGTAGTTGTAGATCAATTAGGGTTTTCAGAAGATGAATTCCGCATGTTTAGTGAGGAAGAGATTTTGGTTTCTAAACAAAATAGACGGATTTAAAACAGCCGTGTCGAAAATATTTAATCTTAATAATAAAATTGCAATAGTAACCGGTTCAAGTCGTGGTATAGGGAAAGAGATTGCTAGACAGTTTGTTTTCCAAGGAGCAAAAGTTATTGTTAGCAGCAGGAATTTAGAAGCTTGTAAGAGTGTGGCAGATGAGATTAATAGGGAAAATATCAACGAAACAGGAATAGCTTTTCCCGTTCAAGCTAATATTGGAAAATATGAGCAGTTAGAAAATTTAGTAACTGTTGCTAAAAATGAATTCGGAGATCCCGATATTTTGGTAGCTAATGCTGCTATTAACCCTGTTTACGGACCGATGGTAGCAATGGATACTAGTGAGTTTTTAAAAATTTTAGATACGAATGTGGTTGCAAACTTTCAACTAATAAAGTTAGTCTCGATTGGGATGAAGCAGAAAAAATCTGGTTCTATAATTGTTATTTCTTCAATAGGAGGATTGAGGGCGGACGACAATATAGGTGGCTATTGTGTTTCGAAAGCGGCTGATTTACAAATGGTAAGAAATCTTGCTTCGGAATTGGGAGAATATGGAATCCGTGTAAATGCTATATCCCCTGGTTTAGTAAAAACGGAGTTTGCGCGAAAATTGTGGGAAAATAAAGAGATTATTTCTGTAATCGAAGGAAAAACGCCTTTACGTCGTCTTGGTGAACCGACCGAGTTCGGGGGGATAGCAGTTTTTTTAGCGTCAGAGGCATCTAGTTTTGCTACGGGTCAGAATTTTATTATTGATGGCGGCGCTTCCATAATTTGAGAATAATCGATGGCACAACCAAAGACGTCTAACATAGATAAGTTAAAGTTCTCGAGACAAGTAATTCTGGAAGCTTGTGAGAAAAGGCTAGACGGTCTCAACGATGGACGTTCAATTGTAAAAAATTTTTCCCTTTCTGTGGATGACTTTATTATTTCGACATGGAAAGAATGCGCATATCTGATTCACGAAAATGTTGATTTAGTTGCGATAGGTGGTTTCGGTCGTTCGGAATTATGCCCTCACTCTGATTGGGATCTTCTAATATTAGTCGAAAACAAAATGTCTGTTGGTTTAAAGAAATTGCTCTCAAAATTTGCACAAATGATTTGGGATTCTGGAGCTAATTTTTCTCATTCGGTAAGGAACGTAAAAGAAGCAAAAGAATTTTTTGATATAGACCACCATGCTAGAACCGCTTTTTTGGAATCTCGACTTTTATCAGGAAACGGAAAATTATATAAAGAGCTTTGTGTAACAGAAGCGATTGAGAATTGGGACTTACAAAGAAGGAAAATATTTTGTTTGCAGAAACTTGAGGAATCGAGCCAAAGGCGATTAAATTTTGGGAACACTGCCTTTTGCATGGAGCCTAATGTAAAGAATGGTAAAGGAGGGTTGAGAGACGTCAGTACTATATTTTGGTTATCTATGGTTTGGTATCGTGTTTCAGCAGCGAGGAAATTGATAAATGAAAAAATCGTAAGTGAAGAAGAGTTCGATGGCTTTGTAAAAGCAAGGGACTTTCTTTGGAAGGTTCGGACGGCGCTTCATTTAGAATCAGGAAGAGAAAATGATATTTTAAGTTTTGAATATCAATTAAAATTAGCAAAGCGTCTGCGGTACAGAGGAGCAAATGATTCTCAAACCGCGGAGAGGTTTTTAAAAAACTATTTTTTAAAAGTGAAAACTATCGCTGAATTAACCGACATATTCTTGCTTCACTTTGAAGAAAGGATAAATCCGGTCACATCAACAAAATCTCGTTTATTAGATGGTTGTATAAAAATATCCGGCGGTGTCTTATCTATAACTGATGAGGAAAAGTTCTTATCTAACCCTGCTAATTTAATTGAAGTTTTTCGATTATCCCAAATCTACGATGTAGCTCTTAACAGTAACACCTTGCGGTTACTAAGGCTTAATAAAAATTTATTGAATTATAATTCAAAGATAAGATCAAAGCTTTCGGACTTATTTCTTTCGATTTTGCAGTCTGACCTACATATCGCAAGGAGTTTACAATTAATGCATGAGACAGGGGTTCTCGGGAAATTTTGCCCTGATTTTCAAAAAATAACCGGTTTTGGACAATTTGATAGATACCATCATTTCACAGTCGACGCTCATACTATCCGAGGAATTTCATTTATGAGTAACTTTGATCTGATAGAAGATGGAAAAATGAATCTAGCCTTTTTATCAAATTTAAAAATGTCTCTAGAAAAACCTGAGTTACTTTATATTGCTGTTCTGTATCATGATATCGCTAAAGGGCGAGGAGGAGACCATTCCAAAATTGGAGCTGATCTCGCGGAGAAATTTTGTAAAAGGCTTGGGCTTACCCATTACGACGCTGAGTTAGTGTCCTGGTTAGTTCTTAATCACCTGCTTCTTTCAAAAACCGCCCAACATTTTGACATTAATGATAAAAAGATTATTGAAGAGTTTGCGATTTCCGTCGGCGACAGGGAGAGATTAGTGGCCTTATTTTTGCTCACTATAGTTGATGTGGCAGCTGTAGGTCCAGGAACTCTGACTGAATGGAAAAAGCATTTATTTTTTCAGTTGTTTCATGCAACGGACAATCTGATTCGGACCGGCCAGATGCCAGCAAGGGCTCAAGGGTTGCGGATAAAATCGAGAAAAAAAGCGGTAATTTCGTTATCAAGACCTAACGATTCTAAAAATGTAGAAGCTCTATTAGAGGTATTGCCTAGTTCACTCATTCTAAATAGTGCCCCAGCAGTTACTTTAGAATTTTGTACTATGCTCAATAACTACTCAGGTGTAAAAATCTTTTCCGAGGAAGACCGTGGATTCACAAAAATTTTGGCTTGGGGGGAAGATCGAATTGGACTTTTTGCTTCTTTAGCTGCTGGTCTGGCTGAATTAAATGTTAAAATTATTACTGCTAATGCCTACACTTTAAAGGATAGTAGGGTAATAGATGTGTTTCATATCACAGATCAAAACGATCAGCCTCTTTTTGAAAAAAGTTATCTTAGGCGGGTTAGAGAACGACTCAATAGAGTTTTGACAGCAACTTTAGATGTGGGTTTTGAAAGCCATTTTAACCCAGATATTTTAATGCGCGCGTTGCCGGTCTCAGTAAAGCAACATGAAAGTGCCGGCCATAATGTTACAGCGATTGAAGTGGTTGCGGCTGATCGAAAGGGTTTGCTTGCGACTTTGGCCGGTGCACTGCTGGCTGACGATCTTGTTTTAAAGGGAGTTAGTGCTAGTACCTTCGGAGAAAAAGCGGTTGATATGTTTTTTCTTGTCTCAAAAAAAGGAACAAAGCTCAGCCCCGATCAGACTAGAGGAGTAATAAGTAGACTTGAAGCTGCAGCTCGGATTGACTGATTACGGTTCTTGTTTTCTCATTGAATTTTTGATGGCGATTTTTCCATTTCTGAATGTATAGACATCACAACCTCGTGCACGAACTTTCTTGCCGTCGCTTTTACGGGTTCCAGTAAAGATCCACTCGCAACACCCCCTGTCACCGCTAAAGAAATCCTCTCCCACTGGTTCGAATTTTGCGTCCGGATATCCTTCCCACAGGCTTGCAAATCCTTTTTTTACTTCGTCCCATCCTTCACATTTGGTTCCTTCTACTTCGAATCCAACCGATGCATAAAACGCACAATCTGAATCCATATGCTCCATCAATTTGTCTACGTCATGATCATTCCAGGCTTGAGTGAAAGTTGCTAAAAATTCTTTTGAGGTCATTTTATCTTCCTTTGGATTTTTGTTACCTTACAATATCAAATAATAACAGAATTTTGATTATTTTTATAAGGAGTATTTGATGCCCATAGAAAAAATTGATGATGATCAATTAAAAGCAGTTTCACAATCTTTGAAGATTAATTTACCTAATAGTGAGGTCTCTGTATACAGAGAGCTTTTTAACGGAACACTTCAAGCTTATGACGTAGTAGATGGTTTAGAAAATTTCTTGCCTGTATCAAAATACCCTAGAGCCAAGGGACGTGCACCTTCCGAAGAAGAAAATCTAAATAATGCTTGGTATTGGTTGACTGATATCAAAGGAGCAGCAGATGGTATTCTGAAAGGCAGATCGGTTGCTTTTAAAGACAACATTATGATTCAAGGCATCCCTATGATGAACGGTTCGTCAACATTGGAGGGTTTTATACCGGAGCTTGATGCAGCTGTTGTAAAAAACGTCTTGGATGCGGGAGGTATAATAAAAGGAAAAGCAAGTTGTGAATACTTTTGTACTTCGGGGGGAAGTCATACAAATGCCAAGGGTCCGGTCCACAATCCAATTAGAAAGGGATACTCGTCTGGAGGTTCCTCGAGTGGATGCGGTTCGCTTGTTGCCTCTGGTGAAGTAGATTTGGCGGTCGGAACTGATCATGGCGGCTCTTGTAGAATACCCGCATCTTTCTGCGGAATTGTTGGAATGAAACCCACATTTGGTCTCGTTTCTTGTGATGGAATTATGCCAATTGAGACAACAGTTGATTATGTGGGACCAATGGCAAAAACAGTTGAGGATTGTGCATTACTGTTAGAGGCGTTAGTTCAAGAAGATCAAGATGCGGGCACTTTACCAAAAATGTCCGTCAGTGGTTCTTACACAGAGTCGCTCCGGGATGGATGTGATAATTTGAAAATTGGAATTCTCAAGGAGGGGTTTAATTTCGAGAATTCTGAACCAGCCGTTGATCAGGCAGTGCTTAAGGCGACAGAAAAATTTAAAAAAATGGGAGCGGTGATCGATATGATTTCCATTCCTAATCATCGATTTGCAACAGCTATCTGGACTCCGATTTATTTGGAGGGACTGGTATGCTCTTCGATGCAAGGAAATGGATACGGGAAGAACGCGGAAGGATATTTTTCATCCTCTTTGATAGATATCCATAAAAATTGGCGTAATAAGACCGATGGATTTGGACCACAAACTGAATTAATTATGCTGGTTGGAGAATACATCAACCAAAAATATAGTTCTCAGTTCTATGCAAAATCCCAAAACCTACGCAGGTTAATTAGACGAGATTACGAATTAAAATTCAAAGACTATGATTTGATATTGATGCCGACGTTGCCTATGGTTGCTACAAAAATTCCCAAGCATGATGCTGAAATAAGTGAAATCGTATCAAAATCATTAGAAATGGCTGTGAATACACCAGCAGCTGATTTAACTGGGCATCCGTCGATTTCTATTCCATGCGGTTTTTCCGATGGACTTCCGGTAGGTCTAATGTTAACAGGAAGGTTTTTTGAAGAAAGCAAGCTCTTGGCCGCGGCTTATGCGTTTGAAAATCACTAAATGAAAGGAGGTAATACTATGGTCCTTGCACATGAACTTTTTGGATCTGGAAAAGAAGGGGTTATTGTGATGCATGATTTTTACGGGTGTAGAGATACATGGTCATTTGCTAGAAACTTTTTCAATACTAATGATTTTACTTTTGCTTTTACGGAGGTGAGAGGGTACGGACACTCGCGACATATTCTAGGTGAGTATTCCCCAGTCGAGGCGTCAGCGGACATTTTAAATTTAGCCGACAACTTAGGCTGGACTGATTTTCATGTTATGGGACATTCTATGAGCGGCATGTTAGCGCAAAGGGTAATGTTAGATGGAGGAAGCAGGGTTCTTTCTGCGATATTAAACACGCCAGTGGCCGCTTCCGGTTTAAGTTTTTCTCCTGAAGGTTTTACTTTGATAGAAGAATCTATTCTGTCAAACGAAGCGCTGGTGAAAGCATTTGATGCTTTGGCAGGTGGAAGACTAGGAGAAGAATGGTCAGACTTTAAAGTGCGTCAAACCAGAATAAATCGATTGAAAGAAGCACAATCTGAGTACTTTAAAAATTGTAGAGACCAAGGATTTTTGGAAGAAATAAAGGGAATAAAAACGCCAACTTTGGTTATAATCGGGGAACATGATATGGAACCTTTTACCTTGTCTACAGCAATGGAGACCTTCGCCAAATGGTATCCAAACTCTGAGATTCAGGTTTGTGGAAATGCCGCGCATTACCCGCAACAGGAAACCCCGGTATACTTTGCTAAGCTGGTTAATGCTTTCCTCGCCAAGCAAAAAAATAATAACTAAACGGGGATTATGACTCCGGAGATGCAAGAAGATTTTTCGGAGCAAAGGAAGGCGATTACCTCGGCTATCTCATCCGGTTTTGTCCATGTGGAGGTGTCGGCATCTGGCATTGCGGCCCTATTCGTTGGAGTATCAATTATGCTCGGACTTATTGCATTTACTTTAATGTTAAATTTTTTCAGTTCTTCAGATAAAGTCTCTGTGATCCGCATCACAGCACTTTTTGCACAGATATAGCTGCAAAGCTTGGGAGAACCTTTCATAGCGCTGGTGGCTCCAATATTAACTATATTACCTTTTTTTTGTCTGATTAATTTTGGAATCATTATTTTAAGCGTATTTTTTAGTGTCAAAACATTAAGTTCAAACATTTTTTTCCAGACGTCCTCAGAGGGTCCATATGGACCCTCATCAAGCGCAAAACCCCCTGCGATGTTGACTACAGCGTCTACTTCAATTCTTCGCGAGACTTCCTCAATCGTGTTTAAATGGAGTAGGTCGGCTTTAAAAACTTTGAAAGGCTCGTCTTGTTGCTGGGTATCTAAGCCGTAAATGGTTGCTCCATATTTGGATAGACCTGAACAAGTAGCCTCGCCTAGATGTCCTAAGGCTCCTGTGACTAATATACTTTTTCCGTCAAGCATCTTCCACCTTAATTAAACTCCTTGTTATACCGATGTCTTTTGTACAAAAAGTAGCCCCTGCGGACTTCTTGGTATGTTTCAGCAAGCACTTGGCATTTTTCCTGATTATCTATGTAGAATCGTGTCAAGCTCCTTAATAGTTTGTCAGTTGAATCGAGTGTCTTGTTGGCTGTTATGAACTTAGTCATTCTGTCGATGTATCTGAGATAGTACCAGTTAAGCGAGTTCACCTCGGGTTGGCTGACTTTACCTAAAAGATAGGTTTTTTTTAAAATTTCGAGAAAATTTCGTTTAGAATCGTCCATAATTAAAATATAGCAGACTTTCCTTATTTTTTCGCATACAATCTATTCAAGTAATTATAAAAAGTGGAACAAAATGATGAAATTATTTTCGAAAAAAAAAGGAGTTAAACCAACTCTATTAATCGCCTTTTTGTTGTTAGGCCTCACATGTTCATTGCCAGTATTCTCTCATGGAGTTACTCTGGCAAACTACGAAGGCCCTGTTGTGGTAAATGTTTTGTTTCCCACCGGTGATGCAGGCGAAGACTATACTTCTTTTGTAAAGGTTTTGGAGAAATCAGTACCTAAATACGAGGGGTTAGATGGTTTGATTCGAAAATATTATGTGATGACCGGCGATAATCAAAAGGCGGGCGGGGTGTATTTTTGGGAATCTCTGCAGAAAGCTAATGCTTGGTTTACTCCAGAGTGGTTTGATTACATGAAAACCAAATTTGGCGAGTCTCCTAGTGTCGAATATTTTAAATCTCCAGTGATTTTCAATAATTAGAGTTTAAGACGAACGTCAATTGTAGTAAAAGTTCCTTTACGACCAAGAAAGACCAAATAAACTGGAGTAGCAAATGCGTCAATATCTAAAAATAGATTTAATAAATAAGAAAATCAAAAAAGAAACCTTCTCAGGAGAAAGACTAGCCCGAGCCGGTCGTTATTTTATTGCTGAGCAGTTAGTTGCCGCAGGAGCAGCTACCGTAGACCCAATGGGCCCTCAAAATCCGCTTATCTTTTCAGCTGGACCCTTCGCAGGAAGTAATTTTTCAAACGCGAACCGGACCAGTGTAGGTTGCAAAAGCCCTCTAACGGGCGGAATAAAAGAATCAAACGCGGGAGGTTCGTTTGGACTTGCCCTAGGTCAACTAAGCATAGCTGGTTTTACACTGGACGGGGCTTCAGAAGATTGGGTTGTTCTTCATATAAAAAAAGATTTTGAAGTGGAGTGGCATGGTGCAGAGAACTTGATTGGGAAAGGAAACTTTGAAGCTGCAAAACTTCTACATGATAAGTTTGGAGAAAAAGTAAGCTTAGCTATTTGCGGTCCAGTCGGTGAGTACGGAGGACTGCTTGCGGGGATAGCTATGAGTGATACCGACAAAAGACCTACAAGGTTGTCTGCCAGAGGCGGAGTAGGGGCCGTTATGGGTTCAAAAAAGGTAAAGGCAATAGTTGTTGATTTAGATAAAATGCCAGAATTCAGTGATAGGAAAGGTTTATTGAAAGGCATCAAAGATTATGGGAAATTGCTTCAAGCAGATGAAGCGATAACCGCACTGAAGGATTATGGGACCGCGATGATGGCTGACTACACAAACTATGTTGGAGGTTTGCCCGTAAACAATTTTAGTTCCGGACATCAAAAATCTGATGATGGTGAAAATTTTAAAATGGGTGGTCAATTCATTAGGAATCAAAATCTGGAAAGAGGCGGTGAAACCAGTCATGCCTGTATGCCAGGATGCAGAATCGAGTGCAGCAACGTTTACGCTGATGAAGACGGAAATGAAATCGCCTCACCCGTTGAGTATGAGACCCTTGGTCTCATGGGAACCAATTGTGGAATATCGGATCCTGATGAACTTGCAAGACTAAATTGGTTTGCGAATGATTTAGGGATAGACACTATCGAGGCCGGAGCTATGATGGGCGTGCTTTTAGAAGCGGGTCTAGCAGAGTTTGGTGATGTAAAATTTCTTACAAATGTACTTCAAGAA
Organism: Pseudomonadota bacterium; assembly: GCA_036130055.1. Taxonomy (GTDB): domain Bacteria; phylum Pseudomonadota; class Gammaproteobacteria; genus TMED69. Next base: position 12,630 of record JAYYOR010000044.1, read on the forward strand.
ATCCGTGAAGGTACAGAAAACGGTCGGTTATGGGCACAAGGGACCGGCATAGTTGGGGAGCATTATAAGATAAAACGCATACCAGTAATCAAGAATCAAGGGATCAGCGCGTATGATCCAAGAGTTATTGAAGTGACTGGAATTTCAATGATGCTTACAGCTCAAGGTGCTGATCATACGACAGGTAACGTTGCAAAATTTGAATCTCTAGATAAGGATGTTGATGAATTGGTGTCCACTAGTTTAGAGACACAAGTAGTTTGTGCTACTGCCGACTCTTTGGGCTTATGCGTGTTTGGTCGTTCGGTCACGAACTCAAATGTTGAAATGATAGTTGATTTAATTAATAAGGCAACAGGTTCGGAACTTAATCCGGAATTTTTCTTTAAACTCGGCCAGGAAACACTTAGGCTTGAAGCGCAATTTAACAAAGATGCCGGTTTTCAGATAAAAGATGATGACTTGCCACAATTTTTTTACGATGAACCACTTGCTCCTTCGGCACAGGTGGCTCGTTTCAAAGCTCAAGAAGTAAATGAAGCCGCAGCTAAGTGGTGGAAAACACAGGGATATTAGATGGTTGGGCGGCTGGATTTGGATCGCTCTCCTCTTTCCGATTCTTTTTACGTTTGGCGGCTGCAAGGCTCCCTACGAATTGAAAACCGCAGAGGGATTTGTTATTGAAAAATATTTGGGAGTTTGGCACCAAATAGCTCTACTACCAAACCATTTTCAAAAAGATTGTTTTTCAAACACACAAGCTGAGTACACTTATTTAGACTCCACTTCGATATCGGTCCTTAACTCTTGTCGCACGAAGAGTGGACAGAAATTGTCGGCTAGTGGGATAGCAATAGCAGAGAGGATTCCGGCAAATTTTGCAAGACTCAAAGTGTCCTTCGTACCAAAATGGTTAAATTGGATGCCGTTTGTTTGGGGTGATTATTGGATCATTGAAATTGATTCAAAATATAGTTCCGTGTTGGTTGGTTCGCCTAATAGAAAGTATTTATGGATTTTATCAAGGGACCGTTTTATTCAAAAAGAGGTTTTTCAGAAATATATGAGGGTCGCTAAAGAGCAAGGTTTTGATGTTTCATCTTTAGTTTACGAATTATCGGCCCTCCGTTAAGGTTGATACTGCAAATACTCGCTTTATCTCTTTTGGCTCCATTACCGGATGTAGTGTAGGAGTTTTAGCACGAACTACGGTTGCATTATTTGCTTTCAAGTCAACTGTTATTTGACCTCTCCAGCTGGGTACTGATTCTGTGATTTCTTTTATAGAATGCGGACTGGACGTTACCGTTTGCATAACTTTCCACAATGCGTCCTCGTGGTCGAAGATCAAAGATACGGGGATATTAAAGGTTTGCTTATCGACAAATAAGATCCTGCTTTTGTAGGGATGACCTTCCCAAATTGATTTTACTTCTACAACATAACAATCTCTAATTTGATAACTGTGTTTCAAAGCCCTACTATTCGGCCCATAGACGGATATAAGGTCCTCTTCCATATTTGATACAGCGAGTATTTTTCTGGAGCCAATATAACTCCAATGATAGTCTAATACCCTTCCAGAAAATCCTTCAAAGTCATCCAAAGTGACGTTAGAACCCATGAAACTGTCAGCTCTTTCTTTAGCAGAAAAACGACGGACGCGACGTTCAGTTGGTAAATAAGTGTTGACTTGGTCATCGGCGTGTGGGTCCAACATTCTTTCAACAACGAATTTCGTCCCTTTTACATCTCGAGGATCAAGAAATTCCATAAAATCTTTATAAAATCTTGTGGTACTATCTTTCAAATTTACTTTGTATTCGTTTTGAGGTAGCATCGCCAATTTGTTCAGGTAGACGCGGTGATAAGATTGACTGAGAAGTCGATCTAATTTCCCGCCACCTAGAAGTCCCTCATTTTCATTCAACGGTCCATCGTCTCCCGATCCGCTTACATAAGCCATTGTGATTATGTCGATCTTATATCCAAAATGTTGCCAGCGGTGAATGTTATTCCAGCCGATCATGAAGCCGCCAATTTTGCTTGGGGCCGTTTTTATCTGCTCATCGGAAAATGGCTGTCCAGCTTTATAGTTTTTAAGACTCCCATCTGTATCAATGGTCGCTGTGTTTGCCCATTTTTGTGTAGCGATGACGAAGGATGAGTGGGGTTGCTCAACTTTTGTTTCCTGAATATTTAGTTTAAGTTGAGGAAACTTAAATTCTTCAATCATCTTTGGCGGAATCCATTTTTCGATTATACTAATGTCGCTATTCGTCAGAGTTGTCCCTGCCTTAGGTTCTTCTGATATATGTTCTTTTTTAACCCAGTTATAAATTTCTGTATAATCATTGGAACAAAATCCTATTTGGCTGGAAAGAATGCAGTGCAACACTATAAGTGTAAAGGTGAAAGAAGATAATCTCATTAGTTTCTTCGTCTCTTTAAAATCGATGTTCCGTTTTATGATACCATTGTTGGAAGAATAAAGGTTAAATTTGTAGATGCCAAAGAGCCAAAAAGCAGAAAATAAAGATCCTATTTTTTATAACTCCCTTGAGGAGTCGGAAAAAGCTGCATGGTCTTTGTTCGAATCTGGTGTTACTGACAGAAAGTCTTACTTTCATACTCCAATAGTGATTTCAAAAAGTTTGGCTGGTTCTCTCAAGCCGCGGACCATGGTTTTACGAAAGGTTATAAAGGAAGCACTGGAACTTCAGTTTCATACAGACACACGTAGCAATAAGGTTGAGGAAATTGTCGAGAATAATCTTGGAGCTATAATTGTTTACGATATGACAACTAAGGTTCAATTGAGAATCGAGGCAAAATTTAAGATACTCGAAGATTCGTCGGTTATTGGAGAACGCTGGTCAAATATGAAAAACATGAGCAAAGAATGTTACGCGGTTTCAGTCGCCCCTGGAACTGAGTTGCAGGATCCAGAACGATTAGAGTTTATGGATAGCGGAGAGGATAATTTTACTATTCTGTCAGCTAAAGTATTAAAAATGGAGTGGCTTTATTTATGTTACAAAGGCAATAGACGAGCGTCGTTTGATTATCGACTCGGTAAAAGTGTAAAAAGTTGGTTGGTGCCTTGAATACTTCACTTAATAGCAACTTAACTATACAGAATTTAGAATTTTGGAAAAATGTTAAACTTTGGGCAGTTTCTTCGAAAAATACCTTTTTTTGTTTGATTGGTTGTTCAATCGGAGATTTAGGCACGATACTTTTTTTTCAATTAAATGGCATTTATTGGTCAACGATGTTTATTATGGCCTTGGCTATTTTTAACGGACTGTTAACATCAATTGTTTTTGAGACTTTTATCCTTTCTTTTCAGATGGCCTTAAAAGAGGCTTTTAAATTAGCTATGAAAATGTCATTTTTGTCGATGCTAGCGATGGAAGTGGCGATGAATACAACTGATTTTCTTTTACTCGGCGGGGCTAAATTGAACTGGGAAGTTTTACCACTCATCCTGATGGCCGGTTTTATCACTCCTCTTCCCTATAATTACTATCAGCTAAAGGTGCACGGTAAGGCGTGTCATTAAGGTGAAAATTTGTTATCAATTAATCCAGATAAAAAAACAATTTTAATTACCGGAGGCAATAAAGGAATTGGCCTCGCGATAGCTGAAAAATTCGCGTCAGAGGGTTACAACGTATTTATTTCCGCAAGAGATGAAGACACTCTCAAGCAAGTTGCCGCGACTTTAAGAAAAAAATATTCGGTATACGTGAATTATTTTAAATGCGATGTTACTTCAGATTCTGAGATATCTTCTATGATAGCGAATATTGCTAGCCACTCTTCGATCGATGTTTTGGTTAATAATGCCGGCGTTCACGAGACCAAATCTTTTATTGATTATGAATTTGATGATTTTAAACGAGTCATTGATACTAACTTATATAGTGTTTTCCGTATTTCGAAATTAGTTGTTGATATGATGGTTAAATCAAAAGGCGGTCGAATAATTAATATTGCTTCAACCGCAGGTAAGTGGGGTTCTAAAAACCAGTCTGCTTATAACGCCTCTAAACATGCTGTTGTGGGCCTGACTAAATGTATGGCGTTAGAGCTCGCAAATTACAAAATAAACGTTAATGCAATTTGCCCATGGATAGTGGACACCGAGATGGGTTCCAGGCTTCTAAAAGATCATGCCAAAATTAAAAAAGACAGTGTTGAAAATCTGTTGGAAACATTAAAAGCGAGCAACCCTTTGAGCAGACTAATAAAGCCTAGTGAGGTTGCTTCTCTTGCTTTTTATTTATCAACCGAACAAGCGGATGCGATAACTGGCCAATCTTGGACTGTGGACGGCGGATACACGATGATCTAGCCAGCAAACGATTTATAGTTATGAGTTCAATATCGCTACCGCTCTAGTCCAACCAGCAGAAGCCCCTCTGATCTTTACGGGGAAGCAGCTTACTGTAAAACCCTTGCTAGGTAGAGCTTCAAGATTATGCAATTTTTCAAGATGGCAGTATCCGATCTCTTTACCTGCTTTATGGCCTTCCCAAATTAGTGAGTTATCACCAGTTTCTTCAAATTTTTCTTTTGTGTGAATAAATGGAGCATCCCAAGACCAGCCGTCAGTACCTGTTAGTCTTACACCTTGCTCCAAGAGATAAATAGTTGCATCTCTTCCCATCCCACAGCCACTCGCCACATAATCATCATGCCCATAGCGTTTTCCTGCTCTAGTGTTCACTAAAACAATTTCAAGATCCTGAAGTTCATGCTCAATTCTGTCTAGTTCTTTTTTTACGTCGTCAGGGGTGACAACATAGCCGTTTTCAAACCGAGTGAAATCTAGTTTTATAGCTGGTTGAAAACACCACTCAAGAGGTACCTCATCGATCGTAATGGCCCTTTCCCCTTTGTTCATAGTTGAATGAAAATGATAAGGTGCATCTAAATGGGTGCCATTGTGAGTCATTAGATGTATCCACTCAAGGGCCCAGCCCTCGCCATCCGGAAGGTCTTCTGTTTTTAGACCAGGGAAAAATTTAATTACATCTTCGGCTGAATCATTATGATTTAAATAATCAATCCTCGGCGTGTATCCTGGCGGATCACTTATTACATCATTCTCAAGATGCATTGAAATATCAATAAAATTATGTTTTGTCATTTTTGATCCTCTTAAATGAATTATGCGGTATGGTTCTGGATGATTCTTCTTAAATTTTTAGGACTGAGATCACTAGACGTTATTTTTACGCCAATTGGTCTTAATGCATCTTCAACAGCTCCCATGATCGCTGTGCTAGTAGCGATGCATCAATCTTCACCCCCTCCTTTTGCGCCCACTTCTGTGGCAGGGGACTTAGTTTCTAAATGATGAATCTCAATGGTCGGTGTGGACCAGATGTTCGGAATTCCATATTCTTTTAGAGAACTTTGCAATGGTTTCCCTGCCGAATCATAGTCAAATTTTTCATATAAGGTGCCGCCAAGCTGCTGCATAATTCCACCTGTAATTTGACCTTTAAGAAGTAGTGGGTTAAGTATTTTTCCGTGATCTGCAACGATCCAAATTTTAATTACTTCAACTCTGCCCGTATTAGGGTCAACTTCAACTAACGCACCTTCTGCCCCATTAGAATGAGCAGGATAAAACTGAGCTCTTCCAAGCTCATCTGCTTTCCAATTGACTTGTGGATGCCTGTAAGTGCCTAGGGCTTCGAGAGAAGGCTCGTCCGCTTTATCTAATAAAATTTCGGCCCCTGGATTGACGTAAACTGCATAAGATAAATCTTTGAATGTAATAGACTCTTTCGTGTTGGTGTTAGTTATTTTGCCGTTTTCTATGAGTAGGAATTGCTCATCACAATTTAGAAGGGCCGTCGAAGCTAGCTCGATTCTTTTCCTTATTTTCGTAGCTGCCTTGATAATTGCCCCTACGGCAAACATTGCTCCTCGAGAAGAAAAAGTGCCTGAACCCCAGGGCGTGACATTTGTATCCCCCCAGCTAACACTTACATTCTCTACTTTGCACCCTAGATACTCCGCTGCCACTTGCGCGTAAGCTGTTTCAATACCTTGGCCGATACTTTGTATGCCGGTTTGTACTTGTACGGAGCCGTCTGCGGCAACTCTGACGTTGACGGACTCGTAGTTTTGGAAAGCAGAGCTTGGGAAAGTAGCACCGGCTGGTTCTATATAAGGAATAAGACTGAAACCCAAGTATCTATTTTCACTTAATGCTTGCGACTGCTCCTGCCTAAGCGCTGAAACATTCATTTCTTTTTCCAATTTTTCTAGACACTCCCTTTGTGTGCCATTTTCTAATATTGGCCCTGTAACAATTTGATGAGGATAGGATTTAAGAAGGTTTTTCTTTCTTATTAATATTTGGTCCATTTCCAATTTGTCGGCGGCTAAATCTAGCGTTCTTTCAATTAGCATATTGGCTAGATCTTTACCAAAACCCCGATAGGCATTATATGGGGCTTTGTTTGTTACAACACATCTAACCCTTGTTTTATAGTTTTCGCATTCATACGGTCCTAATGCAAAGGTACCACCATTTAACGGCATACCCAATCCACAAGCCCTCTCTGCCCCATCACAACCCATGTCTGCTATTATGTTTGTTTCAAGTGCCCTTAACTTTCCACTTTTATCGAAAGCCCCTTTAACCCTAGCTTTGTAGTCTCTTGCTCCGAATCCAGCGTGAATCCACTCTGCTCGCGTCTCATGCCATCTGACTGGTTTACCCAATATAATGCTGCCAAGAATTGGAAGGTATTCAGTGTCCATAGATAGTTTGCTACCAAATCCACCTCCTACATCCCCTGCAATTATCTGAATAGAATTCTCTCTGAGTCCAAACACCCTCGATAAATAAATTCTAAATTGATGAGGAACCTGTGTTGATGCATGCACCACTAAACTTTTTTCAAAGTCATCAAAATCTGCTCTGACGGCTCTCGTTTCCATTGGCATAGCTCCAAATCTGTGGGAATCGATGGTTTCATCTATTATAAGGTCAGCAGAGGAAAATATATCGTCTGTTGGTCCGTTTTCAAATGAAAAATCAACCTGAACGTTATCATTCCAAGCCCCGTAAAGCACCCCACTTCCCTGGGTTTGTAATGATTCGGTTGCATCAGTATTTACCGGTAGCTCTTCATATTCAATAGAAATTTCCTGAGCCGCATGATGAGCCTCTTCTTTGGTTCGTGCAATTAGCAAAACGACGGGTTCACCAATAAATACTACCTTATCGGTTGCAAGTGGATACCTGTTTGGTAACTTTAGGTCGAGCAAATCCATTGTAGGAGAAATAGGTTCCCAAAATTCTTTAGCCTCGTCACCGGTAATTACCAATTCAACACCAGACTGTAACTTTGCATTCTTAGTGTCTATATTTTTTATAATAGCGTGGGCTTTTTCGGAACGAACAATATAAGCATAAAGGTCATCGTTTTTAAATGCTGTATCAGTGAATTTACCTCTTCCCGCCATTAATCTTTCATCTTCGACACGAATCAGGGCTTGACCTATTTTTCCATTCGAATTCAATCCTTTGTTCTCAATTTCAACCAATGTTTTTTCTTTGCCTGCTGCGTTCATTAAAGCATGAATGATATTTTTATAACCCGTACATCGGCAAATGTTTCCGATTAAACCATCCTTAATTTTAGCTTCGTCAAGATTATCTCCGAACTGCTTAAGTAGATTGCGAGCACTCATTATCATCCCAGCCGTGCAGTACCCGCATTGGAGGGCGTGGCAGGTGGTAAAGGAAGTCTTCAGTTTTTTTGAAATCGGATCGGATTTTAAACCAGCGACTGTAACTATTTCTGATTCGTTACAAGTTTTAGTGAGCTTTAGGCAAGATTTAGTTAACAAACCGTCTACTTCTACCGTACATGCACCACATGCTCCTTCTTCACACCCTATTCTTACACTCTTATCACCCAGTTCTTTCAATGAGTCACAAAGATAGGCAGCACTCTCAAACTTTTGTTTTATTTTTTTTCCATTTAGGGTGAAAGAGATAAACTCGTTCTTACTGGTTTTATTGAGCATTATTTTACCTTAGATGTTTTAGCGAGGAGACTTTTTAGAATATTAAGTCTATGTTCGAAGTCTGCATATTGGTTTTTCAATTTTTCGAGTTTTGCATTTTTAACCAAAGATATTGTGTTTTCCAGTAACTGTTCCTTATTTTCTATTTTAAATTTAAAAGGGCTTTCAAAAAGTCCCCCGATGCAACCGCTTAATGAGCCCTCGAGTTCAACTGTTGCAAGGTTTACTAGAGCTAGATCGTTTTTTTGTCGAGAGAATTCCTGGTAACTCGTGCTAACCCAGTTATCGATTGGAATATTTACAGATAAGAGAATGAAATCTTTTTTCTCGCTTAAAATCTTATCTCTATAAAAATTGTCTAAATAAACCTCTCTAACTTTTTCTGAATGATCAATTATTTTCACAGACGCTGACAACGCAATTAGAGCGATAAGTAGGTTTGCTCTAGACTCTCCCCAACATAGATTTCCACCCAATGTTGCCGAATTTCTGATTTGACAGTCGCCTAGGTGTTCACAAGCTTCGATCAAAATGCCCGCTCGTTCCTTGATTTCCTTGTTTTCAATTAGCTGTGCTACCGAAGTCAAAGCTCCTATTGAAATTTTATTATGGTCAAAATTAAGTTTGGGTTCAATTTCTGAGATATTTGATAATTCAATCAAGTTAATTTCTTTATTAAAGTATTTGCCTTGCCGGAGGTCGGGTAATAATGCTTGGCCCCCGCTCAATA
>JAYYOR010000045.1:0-35372 GCA_036130055.1 Pseudomonadota bacterium
AAGCGGTAAGAATTAACTTCCTGATCTTTTTCTTATCTTGATCTTGTAGTCCATTATAATCATTTGGCAAACACTGAAAAATGGCATTATGTTCACTATCAATCGGTAGTAATTCTGACCCTGATTTTTTAACCTCATTCATAAATAGTTCACCGGACATCACCAAAGACTCTTTGTTTGCAAGTAAAATTCGTTTGCCATGACGAGCGGCGCTTAAAGACGGAAGCAAACCTGCACCTCCAACTATCGCGGCCATAACATAATCAGTTTCATCATGCGATGCAACAAATTCTATTGACTCAGCGCCTCCTAAAACTATCGTGTTTAATTTTGAATGGCCTTTAACTTTTTCAAAGAGAAGCTTGGCGGAGCTGAGAGATGAAAGAACTGCATATTTAGGGTGCCACCTCACAATCTGTTTAAAAATCTTTTCAACGCTCTTATTCGCTGTTAAAGCAAATACGGAAAATTTGTCTGGAAACATTGCAACGACGTCTAAAGTATTTTCGCCTATCGTACCGGTAGATCCTAAAATTGTTAAGTTTTTCATTATATTTTTTCAAAAAGACTTAATATTATTATACAACTTGGAGCAGCAAAAATTATACTATCGATTCTATCTAATACGCCACCATGCCCCGGAAAAATACGACCAGTATTTTTTTTTCCGCTCTTTCTTTTCATTATACTAACATTCAGGTCACCCATTATCGCACTAAAAAATATCACGAGATAAATAATAATTGCCATATCGAGTTTTAAAAAACCGGTTGTAAAGTTAAGTAAAAACAGAATTAAAAAACTAACAATAAAACCAACATACAAACCCTCACGGGTCTTATTTGGACTTATAATAGGGACTAATTTATTTTTTCCGAGGAGCTTTCCGCCGATATAACAAAATGTATCTATGCTACAGACTATGAGCAACAGCACACCAAGACATAATATATTTAATTTAAAAATAACAATTAAACTAAGGCTGCTTGCAGGAATGATGATCAAACCACCAGCTTTCCATAAACCCAATAAATTAAATTTTTGCGGGATGCCTCGCTCTTCGTTCACAATGCTTAAACAACACAGCAAGATATAAATAAGAGCCAAACCAGAAACCAGTTCAATGTTCAGATACTCATTCAAAATAACAGCGAAACTAGTTAGGACAAATATAGCAACAGTGTAAAGTGATTTGTATACTACGCGTTCATACCCTACTATATGGGCCCATTCGTAGGAAGCTATCGTGCTGACAATGACCAGAAAAAAAGCTAACAAGCTGACACTCTTTTGGCTCAATATGAAAAGTATGGTACAAGCTAGAACAAGGCCGGTTAAGATACGCTGCACGGGGTTAGAAAGAATTATTCGATTACTTAAAATACTCATTTTTAAGAGAATCAGGTTGCCTATTTTAGACTTGGTCTTTTTGGTACTCTCCCGTAGCGTCTTTCAATTATAGAAAAATGTTGGAGAGCTTTATCAAATTCAGAAACAGAAAAATCAGGCCATTTTGTGTCGCAAAAATAAAGTTCTGTGTAAGCTAATTGCCACAACAAATAATTACTCAACCTCTTTTCTCCACCCGTTCTTATCAGAAGATCCGGCTCATCCAAAGTAGATAGGCATAAATTCTTTGCTACAGTTCCAGTCCCAATGTCTCCTGGGCGCAAAGTTCCTTCTTCGACATCTTCACAGATCTTTTTTATCGCACGGAGAATATCCCAACGCCCCCCGTAATTAGCCGCAACGTTTAGCAGGATACTAACATTGTTCCTTGTCGATTCCTCGACCATTTTCATTTTTGTCTGAATATCTGCGGGAAATGCTTCAGTATTACCTATAAACCTTAGCCTGACTCCGTTTTCATGTAAAGCTACAAACTCATTTTTGAGAGCGACAAGAAACAGTTGCAAAAGATTATCTACCTCCTCTTTAGGACGCTGCCAATTTTCTGAACTAAAAGCAAATATTGTCAGAGTGCTAATGCCAACCTGAATAGACCTGTTTACGACCTGTTTGAGGGCCTCTAAACCTGCACGGTGGCCCGCCGTTCTATCCAACCCCCTATTGGTTGCCCAGCGGCCGTTACCATCCATTATTATTGCAATATGTTTCGGAAGCGTTTCGACTTCTGGTAATGTCATTATCTGCTCATTTTTTAATAAGGGTGAGTTAATCTTGAACTATACTTGTGATATCTCTGATTCTTTTGACTTTATCATCTCATCGATTTTAAGTACATTCATATCAGTTATCTTTTGTATGATTTCAGAAAATCTTCTCTCATCGTCCTCGGTGATATTTTTTGCCTTTTGTTCCTCTTTAACCGATCCAAGGAGTTCTCTTCTTATATTTCTGATCGACACTTTGGCTTGCTCAGCCTCGTTTTTTAATTGCTTTATAAGTTCTTTCCGTCTTTCTTGGGTCATTGCAGGTACCGGAATTTTCAAACTAGTTCCCGCTACCTTTGGTGTAACACCCAAATTTTCTTCCAGAATTGCTTTTTCAACTGATTTAACTGCTGATTTATCCCAAACGGAAACATTCAGTGTTCTGGCATCTTCAATGCTGATGGTTGCCATTTGCGAGATAGGGGTTTTTGAACCATAATAATCTATTGACAGGTGCTCTAGTAAAGCTGGATGCGCTCTACCAGTTCTAAGTCGTTTAAGAGATTTTGCCAAAGCATCCAAGCTTTTAGCCATTCGTGTCTTCGTTTGATCTATTAGTTCGTCTTTCATTGAATCATCTCGAAACAAAAGTTCCGATTTCTTTACCACATGCTGCGTCTAAGAAGGCATCTTTCTTCATCATATTTAAAACTCTCAACGGCATGCCATTATCTCTACATAATACAACTGCTGTCGCATCCATTACATTTAATTTCTTTGTTAAAACATCATCGTAGCTTATCGTATCAATTAATTTCGCTCGGTTAGATAACTGAGGGTCTGAATCATAAATTCCGTCCACTTTTGTAGCCTTGATTAATAAGTCCGCATCAATCTCTATTGACCTCAAACTCGCCGCGGAGTCAGTTGTAAAAAAAGGGTTGCCTGTACCAGCCGCCAAGACCACTATTCTGCCTTTTTCTAAATGCCTCACTGCCCGTCTTCTAATAAAGTCCTCGCAAACCTCGTTAATCTTAATAGCAGACATCACTCGAGCGTACATGCCATTTCTTTCTAAAGCATCCTGTATAGCTAGCGCATTAATAACCGTCGCTAACATTCCCATCTGATCTGCGGTCACTCTTTGCATACCTTTTTTTGCGAGACCATGTCCGCGGATAATATTACCTCCACCTACAACTAACGCAATTTCGACACCAGACTCCTTTAAGTCTTTTATTTCTTTTGCAATCCATTCTAAAGTATTTTGATTGATTCCAAAATCGTCATCCCCTAATAGAGCCTCGCCACTTAATTTAATTAAAATTCTTTTATACTTTACCTCAGGATTAGTGCTCATCAGCTTCTAATTATTCCTTGAAGCTTGTTTCGCAACCTCTTCCGCAAAATCTTCATTTTTCTTCTCAATTCCATCACCAACCTCCATGCGCACATAGCCTAAAAGTTCTAGATTTTTGGATTTCGCAAAATCTCCAACCGTAATATCTGTATCCTTCACGAAAGCTTGACCCACTAAGGTGTTTTCCTTAATAAACTTCTTCATTCGCCCAGATACCATTTTATCAATTAAATCACCCGGTTTGCCGGAGTTCTCAGCCTGCCCTCGATAAACGTTTTTTTCACGTTCGATAATTTCTACCGGGATTTCTGTCTCATTAAGTGCGACAGGGGCCGTGGCCGCAATATGCATAGCAATATCCCTTGCCGCCTGCTTATCAGTTCCTTTAAAAATCACAGCGGTTCCAATCCTCCCTCCATGAAGATAATATGAAACGGAGCCATCGCCCTCATCAATTATTTTAATCCTCCTCAAATCAATTTTTTCGCCCACTTTTGCCGATAACTCATTTGCCAATTCTTTTACAGACTTTCCATCAAAATTTAATTCTAATAATTCATTAGCCGTTGCGACATTTTTACTTAGTGCCATTTCGCAAACTTGTTTTAGAAACTTTTGGAAGTTTTCATCATTCGCAACGAAGTCTGTTTCACAATTAATTTCTATTAGTACAGTTTTGTTAATATTTTGTTCAATCCCGATTGCTCCTTCGGCTGCCACTCGTCCAGATTTTTTTTCTGCTTTCGCGGCACCTGTCTTTCTAAGAAACTCAATCGCTTTATCTAGGTCGCCGGAGGTTTCAATAAGAGCTTTCTTGCAATCCATCATACCTGCACCAGAACGTTCCCGTAACTCTTTAACCATACTCGCTGAAATAGTCATAAAGTTATCCTCTTAATTTTATTGTTCTTTTGAAAAGTCAGAATCAGAAATTTCTTTTGCATAAAATTCCTTCGAGTCTTCTGATGCTTGCGCGTCATTAGATTGGCCGTCTTGCTCCTGGACTTCATTAATGACGGGTCTTTCAGCCGAAGAGTCTTCTGTTGGCGCTTCAATTTCAACAAACTCTTCCACAGGATTGCCGGACTTTTGAGTATGGATCATTTTAGCTTCTAAAATGACGTCACTTACAGCGGAGGCATATAAATCAATGGATCTTGTCGCGTCATCATTACCAGGTATCACGTAATCAATACCATCCGGAGAATTATTAGTGTCCACAATTCCAACTACTGGAATACCCAATTTTATCGCCTCTGAAACAGCAATACGCTCAAAGCCAACATCGATGACGAATAGCGCATCTGGAAGCTTTTCCATATGCTTGATTCCACCGAGACCCAAATTTAGTTTATTTAACTCCCTTGTAAGACTTAGACCCTCTCTTTTTGTTAAATTATTTAATCCACCCTCTTCAACTAATTTCTCAAAATCATGTAGCCTACGTATTGATTGCTTTACTGTTTTAAAATTTGTCAGCATACCTCCCAACCATCTTTTACTGACATAGGGCATGCCAGCGCGGGACGCCTCGCGAGCAATTGATTGTTGCGCAGAGCGTTTAGTGCCGACGAACAGAATTTGTCCTCCAGACCCTGCAACTGAAGATACAAAATTCAGGGTTTCACGAAATAATTTAAGTGTATGGTCAAGGTTAATTATATGAATTTTGTTTCGTTGGCCATAAATGAAGGGGGCCATCTTGGGGTGCCAAAATCTTGTCTGGTGCCCAAAATGTACTCCAGCCTCAAGCAACTGACGCATATTAATGTTAGCCATTTTTTTCTCCGTTTGGGTTATGCAACCAGGAACCCCAATCGGTAATTTGAACTATACGCTCAAACACCCACCAATTGTGACGGTTTCTGTGAGTTTTCTTATAAATAATTGCGATTAATCTGATTGATTTATATCATATAACAATTATAACAACAACTAAAAAGGTCTAAATCCAGATAAGATGGCTGTCTCCATAAAGAACAAAGATGCAATTGGGAAAATGAGGGTCGCCTGCCGACTAGCGGCAGAAGTTTTAGAATTCATTACTCCAAGTGTCATTTCAGGGGTAACTACCGAAGAATTAGATAGCATTTGTCACGAGTATATTGTTAAAAAACAGGATGCAATTCCTGCGCCACTTAATTACCGGGGTTTTCCAAAATCCATTTGCACTTCAATCAACCATGTTGTCTGTCACGGGATACCTTCAAATGTAACATTGAAAGACGGTGATATTTTAAATATCGATATCACAGTAATTAAGGACGGTTTCCATGGCGATACTTCAAAAATGTTTTGTATCGGAGAGGTAGCGCCAAAGGCGAGAAATTTAGTGCAAACAGCATATGATTGTCTCAAAGAAGGAATACTAATGGTGGAACCCGGTCAACGTTTAGGAACTATCGGTAGCCGGATTCAAGAGGTAGCAGAGTCTAAGCGCTACTCGGTGGTGCGAGAATATTGCGGACACGGGATAGGTGAAATCTTCCATGAAGAACCGCAAGTGTTACACTATGGCACCCCAAACACAGGTCTCGAGTTAGTTCCTGGTATGACTTTTACAATCGAGCCGATGGTGAATATTGGGAAAAGACACGTGAGGCTTTTATCTGATCACTGGACAGTAATCACTAAAGATCGCAGTCTTTCTGCTCAATGGGAGCATACAATTTTAGTAACCGAGCACGGTCATGATGTCCTAACGGCACGCCCAGAAGAAGAATTTAAGAAAATATCTTAATAATGAAAGCCTCAAAAAATAAGATTATCGGTATTAATGATTGGCTTCTTTGCTTGGCACCAATGATGAAAAAGACCGATAGACACTTCAGGTTTCTAGTTAAACTAATTGCTCCAGACATGCGTTTATTTACTGAGATGATTCCAGCAAAAACTATTCTTAATGGAAACAAAAATCGACACCTTGACCACTCTGAAAAAGAGAGTCCTCTAGCACTCCAAATCGGGACAGCTGATCCCGTCGAGATTGTCAAGGTTACTAAAGTTCCAGGGGTTTTAGGATTTGATGAAATCAATTTAAACTGCGGATGTCCTAGTCCAACTGTTCAAAGCGGCGATTTTGGAGTCAGGCTGATGCTTAAGCCAGAGGTTACAAGGAAATGCATCGAGACACTGAGGCAGCATGTTCCTGACAAAATCCCAATAAGCATAAAAATAAGATTAGGTGTCGACCAGCTATACTCATATGCCTATCTATCAGACTTTGTAGCAATGTCTATTAAAGCAGGAGCTTCTGTAGTGTTTGTCCACGCACGAAAAGCTTTATTAAAAATAAACCCTAAACAAAATCGAGAAATTCCGGATTTAAATTACGAGTGGGTTTATAAACTAAAAGAAGATTTTAGTGATACAAAAATTGTAATCAACGGAGGAATCAAAAAGCCTCAGGAAGTTAAGGACCATTTAACCAAAGTTGATGGAATAATGCTTGGAAGAATCGCCTATCAAAATCCTATGATACTTACAGAATTCGAAAGCATCATCTTTAATAAAACTAACAATCAAAAATCCCGGATCAAGGTAGTTGAAAAATATCTTAAATATGCAGAAAATCAATTAAAAATTGGTAATTCTAGCGTAAAATTATTATCCAATTTATCTAATATCTTCCATGGACAAAAAGGAGCAAAAAATTGGCGCTTGTCATTAACACAATTACTACAGGAAAAACGAATAAATATAGATAAAGTTTTTGCTAAAGCCGAAGAAATAGCTATGATTAATTAACATTAGAATTTTACAGAAAAGAACAAAAAATAAAATGAATACAGAACAAGCACAAAAAAACATGATTGATAGCCAAATCAAAACATGGAATGTATTTAGCACGAGAATACTAGAAGCTTTTGCTGCTGTCGACCGCGCTAATTTCGTACCAGCCGAATTTAAAGAGCTTGCTTTTGCCGACTGCGAATTGGATATCGGTGGCAATTCAAAAATGAATAGTCCGAAATTAGATGCTAGAATATTACAAGCTGTTGAGCCAAAACCTAGTGACCGCATCTTAGAAATCGGTACTGGAACTGGATTTCTAACTGCTTTGCTTTCAAAATTAGGAAAATCAGTGTGTAGTATTGAGATCGATGAGATTTTTTATAAAAAAGCTAAAGCCGTGCTCGAAAAGCAAAATCTTACTAACATCGAGCTCATCCTTGGTGACGGATTGTCAGGATACGAGAAGAAAGCGCCTTTTGATGTTATCATCGTCTCTGGTTCATCTCCACGAAGATTAAGCTTTTTGGAGAATCAACTTGCAGAAGGCGGAAGGATGTTTAATTTTATTGATTCAAACAATGTAACGGTTGCCAGATTAGTTTCTCGGCACTCTGGGGACAGCTGGCAATCTGAAAATCTGTTCGAAACACCGATAATGCCGTTAATTGGTCTCGAACCTAAGCCAGAATTTAAGTTTTGAACAAAATAGTAATAATCCTTTTTCTAATTATATTTCTACCAAAACTTTCATTTGGTGCTGACTTGATATCCATCTACGAAAAAGCAATGCAAAATGATACAATTTACAAACAAAGACAACTTGAATTCAAAGAACAAAAACATGCCGTGTCCAGAGCAAGGGCTAACCTATTCCTTCCCAAAATTGCTATCTCGGCAAGCAGAAAAAAAGTAGGGCAAGATATCAGTCTTCAATCAGCGTTTGGGGCTGGCGGTACAACCAACTTCACCACGACTCAATATCGAATCACGTTAAATCAGTCTGTTTTCGATGCTGCTAAATTCCTAAATCTCAACCAACAAAAGAAAAAGGCTAAGAAAAGACAGATATCATATCTGAACAGCCAGCAAGAGCTAATATTTAGAGTAATCGAAAGTTACCTTTTAATACTTTCGGCAGAGAATAAACTTAACTTCGCCGACAGTGAAGTTCAGTCTCTTCAAGGTCAATTAGAACGAGTTAACCAACGGTTTGAAGTTGGTTTGGTAGCTATTACAGATTTGCAGGAGGCACGAGCAGGTTTTGATAGAGCGAACGCCGAGCGTCTCAAAGCTAAAAATGAATTAGATTTAGCGATAGATAATATCAGAAAAATTACTAACCAACGGTACTCTAACTTAAGAAAAATTGATATTGATTTACCCTTGATTGCTCCTGTTCCACCAGACGTTGAGCATTGGGTAAAAAATTCATTAAAAGGCAACCTTAAAATCGCTGAGGCGCAGATTGATGAGCTAATTCAGAAAGATCAGTTGAGAAAAAGTAGAGCTCGCTATACTCCAAAACTTGAAATCGTTGGTTCTCACGGGAGTGTTGAACAAGGCGGACGGTTCGGATCATCCGAGGTAGACAACACAGACATAGGACTACAATTAAATATTCCAATTTTTCATGGCGGAGACGCATTTTTTGAATCAAAAAAAGAAGCCGCAAATTATTCTGTAAAAAAAATAATCACAGAAAACCAAATAAGAATTACTGAAAACAAAACCAGAGAAGCCTTTCTTGGAGTAAAAACTCAAATCGGATTGGTTCAAGCGTTCAAACAAGCGGTAAAGTCGATGCAGTTATCCTTAGATTCAATAAAAGCCGGCTATGATGTAGGGACAAGGACGACTGTTGATGTTGTAGATGCCGAGAGCAAGTTATCAGAATCAAAAAGAAATTTTTATGAAGCAATATATGGTTACATCCTTAATGTAATTCAATTGCAACATCAAGTTGGCAGCTTAGCCAGAAACGATATCGAGTATTTTAATCGATGGCTTGAAGAAGACTGAAAACGAGTCAATTAGAGTAATCCAGAATTTCCAATGTTTTTTTAACCCCACCTTTCTCCGAAAGTATGAAATTTCTACAATTAAATTTTATCTTTTCAGTACAATTTTTTGATATTAAAAGGTTCGAAATCGCTGAAGACAATTCTTTCGAATTGTTCACAATAAACAATATCCCCCTTTTCTCCATGGAGTGGACTTCATACTGAAAGTTCTCTATGTGCGGACCCACAATCACCGGAACTCCAAAATATGCTGGCTCAACTACATTATGGCAACCTTTTTCCTCGAAACTACCGCCTACGAATGCAACTCTAGCTTTTGAATAAAAATAGTTTAAAACACCAAATCTATCAACTATCAGACCATCTTTCGCAGTGTTATCAATTAATATTTGACTAAGAGTTGTGACTTTTAGGCCGGCCCCCGAGTATTTTTTTACAATGGATTGGGAATTTTGGATGTAACGCGGAGCTTGAACAATAAATAACTCTTTAAATGATTTTTGCAGAATTTTAGTAACTTCTAATATCTTGCTATCCTCTTCTGGATGAGTACTCCCAAAAACCACAATCTTTTTATGCCTAAACAACTTATCTAATTTTTTTATTAACTCGGTCTCCAAATTAAAACTGGGTTTTACGTCAAACTTCATATTACCCGATACAAAAACGGAAGACTTTTTTAAGCCTAAATCTTCAAATCTTTCGGCATAAAGTTGGTTCTGGCAAATAACTTTGTCAAATGATAACAGCATATCCCCTAAATTTTTTGGTAAATTAGATAAACGACGAAATGTTCGAGACGAAAGTCTTCCGTTTATCAAACTTATCTTAATATTATTTTTTTTGCAAAAAAACAAAAGATTCGGCCATAATTCTACTTCTGTAATTATTACGGCCTTTGGGCGAAAATATTTAACAAATCGACTTATAACAAATGTTAGATCCACAGGGAAGAAAACATTTTCCACGGAGTCCCCTAAATAGCGCCTACAAGTTTCTGACCCACTTATTGTGCCTGTTGTGAGGACAATCTTTTCTCCTTTATTCAATAATAGTTTAACCAAAGGAATCACAGAGATCACCTCCCCAACCGAGACGGCATGAAGCCATAAACAATTTTCATAAGGATATCGGGATCTAAAATAGCAAGCTAGACGCTCTAAAATTCGAAGCCCCTCTCTACGATATATTCCCTTTGCGAGTACGTATGGTATAAATAAAAAGTATATTAGCGAGTAGAGTCTAATCAACATTAAGCCAATTCAAATAGGATTTTATGCCTTCTTCTATGCTTTTAAACTTTCGCTTGTATCCCAAAGAAATTGTCTTGGCAGAATCTGCACAGGTATAAGGCTGATAGAACGGATGCAGTTTTTTTGGAAATTCTACGTACTCGATCATCCCTTTTCCGTGCCATTCAATTACTAAACTTGCAACCTCATTAAAAGAGCGAGCAACTCCTGTTCCACAATTGTAGATTCCAGAATCTTTGGCATCTAGATTAGACAACCAAACGGTTAGATTAACTGCGTCACCTACTTCGACAAAATCACGATGATGCTCACCATCTAAAAAACCATGTGAACCTTTAAAAATTTTTATACGGCCATCGCGAACAACTTGTTTATTAAAGTGAAAAATTACACTTGCCATTTCTTTTTTATGTTCCTCATGGCTCCCATATACATTAAAGTATCTCAAACCGCACACTAATGAATCAAACTTTTTCAAATTCGAACGAACGTAATTATCAAACAATAATTTCGAGAATCCATAAATATTAAGAGGTCTTTCATTAATTGAATGTTCTCTTGTCTGTTTGTTTCTGCCGTAAACAGAGGCGCTAGATGCGTAAATAAATGGTATTTTTTTTGTCGCACATGAATTCAAAAGTTGCTTTGAGAAACTGTAATTTCGCTGCATGATCAGTTCACCGTTCCACTCAGTCGTATCACTACAGGCTCCTAAGTGGAAAATTTTGTCGACTTTGCTCTGGCGAATGAAATCACAGAGCTCATCTGGAGCAACAAAGTCGTTGATTTTTAGATGACTAATATTTGAGACCTGATATCCATTTTTTAAAAAATCCGACAATACTATGTTTTTATAACCAAGTCGATTTAGGCTTTCTATCAGATTGGAACCTATAAATCCGGCTCCACCTGTAACAATGATCACTTCGTTCATATCATTTATCTTGGAGATTCATTTTTTTTATAAGCTTTGAGGTAGAGTTTTCAGGGTAAAAACCTAGGGATCTTACCTCTCCCCCGTTTCCTATAATATAATCGTATCCGACTATATCTTCTTCTCTGTAGTCACCCCCTTTTACAAGGACGTCGGGCTGTATAGATTTAATTAAATCCATGGGATTATCTTCTTTAAATTCAATCACAAAATCAACCGATGAAAGGGCACATAAAACATTTGCTCTATCCTTAAAATTATTTATTGGTCGCCGAGGACCTTTTTGGCGTCTCACCGAAGCATCCGAATTTATACCTACAACCAAGATATCGCCTAACTCACTCGACTCTTTCAGATATTTAACATGGCCAGCGTGAATAATATCAAAACATCCGTTAGTAAAAACAATTTTTTTTCCTTGCGCTCTGAGATTTTTACAAAAAGCTACCAAAGGTTCTATTTCTTGAAACATTTTATAAATATCGTTTTTAAAAGCCCACTCCAACTCATAAGGTTCTATTATTGCTGCTCCCATCTTCTTGACTACCATACCAGCAGCAGTGTTTGCAATATCGGTAGCTTCCTCCATCTTATAATCTGAAGAGGCCATGGCTACTGCCATGACTGCGCAAACCGTGTCGCCAGCTCCCGTAACATCATAAACATCAGATGCCTGAGCTTTGATATGATAACTATGACCAGCTGAATTGACCAGCGACATCCCTTCTGACCCTCTGGTTACTAGTAAATAATTAATGTTTAGATTATTGATGAGCTCAAGGGCTTTTTTTTCAAGCACCTCTAAATCATTACACTTACCTACAACTGTCTCGAATTCTTTTTTATTAGGGGTTATTAATGTGGCTCCTGTATATTTTTCAAAATTATCACCTTTTGGGTCTATTACAATAGGAACGTCTTCTAAATTACAAATATTTATTATTTCTCGAATCGAAAGTAAAGCGCCTTTTCCATAATCAGACGCTACAATCAAATCACTCTTATTAATAATTCCCTGGAATTCTGAGACCAGCTGATTGCTAGCTTCTTGAGAAAATTTTTGCTCGAAATCTAATCGGAGCAACTGTTGACCTTGTGCTAAAATTCTACTTTTTACGATAGTTCGGCAATCTGCCTTAATAAAATTTAGTTTTATAGCTTCGCTTAGCGCCAATTTTTGTATAATTCCAGATTCTTCGTCGTCCCCAACAACCCCCATAAGAGTTACATCAGCACCTAAACGTACGGCGTTTCTCGCAACGTTTCCAGCTCCTCCCAATTTTTCAACTTCCTTTACAACATTAACTATCGGAACAGGAGCTTCGGGAGAAATTCGATTACTTTCTCCAAACAGGTATCTATCTAAGATCACATCTCCGATAACTGTAATTCGGGATTTTTTAAAAAAATTTTGCATTTAATTTTTCCTTAATCACCGTTCACTTTGCTTGCAAAAAGGGTTTGCTTAATGTCTTTTGCTGTCACAAAACCACCTAGTAGTATTCCGTCTTCATTATAAACAGTAGGCGTACCGGTAAGCTCCATATCTAAACCCAATTTATAGTGCTCATTAATTGGGTTTTTACATTTCTTATTTGGTATGTTCTTCCCTTCTTTAACTTTTCTCAAAGCATTGTTTCTATCAGAAGCGCACCAAACAGATACCATTTTTTCATACGTTTTTCCTCTTTGACCTGCTCTTGGAAAAGCCAAATAATGAACATTAATACCCATCCCATTTAGATCACTAACTTCTTTGTGAAATTTTCGACAATACCCACAGTCTACATCCGTAAAAACATAAACGTTCTTGTTATCTGGCACTGTATTTTTGGCCAGAAAAGATATGGTCGTTTTTTTATCAATGGATGATAGGGCCGTAGCTCTTAGGTTCTGCTTGATTGAAAGAGTAATATTTTCGCCATTAGAGGTGCTATAAAAATCACCTTTAAATACGAATTTGAGATCACCTGTCAGATAAATGACCTGCATTCCAAACGACACTGAATAAATCCCTGCAATGTCTGTCTTTTTAACCGAATAAGCAAATTCAGGACCGATAGACTCCTTCAGAAATGAGTTAATCTTTTTAATATTATGGTAGTCATCGCTTTTCTCCTCATGATTTAGTTCAGCATAAATGTTTATTGAGAATAACAGTAAAGCTAAAAGTTTAAAATTTATGTCCGTTTTCAATTTCATGGTTATCCTCGAGGATGGTGAATACTATGAATTTTTTTTAATCTTGCTGTAGCAACATGGGTATAAATCTGAGTAGTAGAAATACTCGTGTGACCAAGAAGGGACTGGACTACTCGAAGATCAGCATTATGATTAATTAAATGGGTGGCGAAGCAATGACGAATAGTATGAGGAGATATAGATAAATAAATACCTGATTTTTTTGCATATTTTTTTACGATGTGCCAAAAGGTTTGGCGGGTCATCTGTCTGCCCCTCAGGGAAACAAAAACTAAATCGTTTGAGCGGTTGCCTAAAAGTTGTTTTCTTGCCTCTTTATAGTAGGTTCTTACCCATTCACTCGCCTCAGCCCCTAAAGGAACGAGCCTTTCTCTTGAGCCCTTACCTATAACCCTTATCAAACCCTGTTGCAGATTCACATCAGAATATTTTAGGCCTATTAATTCCGTAGTTCGTAGACCGGATGCATAAAGAACTTCAAGCATGGCCCGATCTCGGATACCGATATGAGTCGACAAATCAGGCGCGGTTATCAAACTTTCAACTTCAGACTCGCTTAGAACCTGCGGTAAATATCTGGATTTTCTATAACTTGGCAAGTCTATCGAAGGATCTTTTGCGATTAGACCTTCCCTATGGAGATATTTATAAAAACGACGTATTGATGCCATTTTTCTGGAGACAGTCTGTCTAGAATCTTTGCCTAAAGCCGCTAGAAAATCTTTTAGATTATCTGCTCTTGCTCTTTTTAAATCCAACTTTATTTCGGTAAGATAAGCCGAGAGGCCGCTAATATCGCTGTTGTAGGCTACTAACGTATTTTTAGCTAACCCTGATTGGAGCCACAAGTCTTCAATAAATTTTTCGATCAAGTTTTTATCACATGAGACGCTTTTCATAAGAACGGCCTTAATTCATATTCAAGTAAAAATATCCCGATTGAATCACAGCTCTTTAAAAACTCTTTGTTAACATGCAGCCAAGAAACGCCAATAGTTTATTTTTTTAATTTTTCTTTAATTCGTGCCGATTTTCCACTTCTCTCTCTCATGTAGTAAAGCTTTGCTCTTCGAACAGCACCTCTCCTTTTTATTTCGATACTATGGATAAGAGGGCTATGGGTTTGAAAAACCCTTTCAACCCCTTCACCATGGGAGATTTTTCGGACTGTAAAAGAAGAATTTAGACCACGCCTTCTAACCACAATAATAATGCCTTCAAAGTTTTGTAACCGTTCCCGATTACCCTCCTTAACCTTTACCTGAACCGCGACTGTGTCACCACTAGATAAATCCGGGATATCAGATTTCAACTGATTTTTTTCAATATCGGTAATAATTAAACTCATATTTTTCCCTTCAAGCGTTTGACTGAAAGAACTATACCATAAATCTACCAACTCACAATCCGTTTAGGAACTTATTGTTTGTTAATTTCAAAAAAATACCTTTCCATAATTAATTTATCAGCAGTTGACAGCTCATTTAATTTCAATAAATCCGGCCGCTTGTTGAATGTGTTTATCAGCCTTTGTTCTCTACGCCATTCTTTAATAGCTAAGTGATTGCCTGAAAGTAAGACTTTGGGAACCTTTTTACCGAGCCATGTTCTTGGTTTCGTAAAATGGGGATGATCTAATAGCTCTCCAGAAAAGGATTCATCTAGCAGTGAATCCGCATCTCCCAAGACACCTGGCAGATATCTAACTATGCCCTCAATCATCATAAATGCTGGCGCTTCACCACCATTTGTAACAAAATCACCGACTGAAACTTCCTCATCTATCACCATACTTATTCGCTCGTCAAAACCTTCGTATCTTCCGGCTATTAAAATTAAACTATCCAGTTCAGCGAGTAATTTAACTTGCTTTTGGTCCAGCTTTTTTCCTTGTGGTGATAATAGCATTACTTTATTCTGGCCAGACTTTTTAACATTCATTGCGTCGAGTGCTAACTTTACCGGATCAGCCTTTACAACCATACCGGGACCTCCACCAAAAGACGTATGATCAACTTGTCCATTTTCACAAAAATCCCTAAGATCGACGGCTTCAACATTGACTAAACCTTCCGAAATGGATTTTTTTATTATTCCGTATTTTAAAAAATCTTTTATAAGTTCAGGAAACAAGGTAAGTACTATTATTTGCATTTTTTACCATCCTGCTTCCCATTCAACTGTAATTGTTTTTGCAATTCTATCTACATCCTTGACGTAATGATCCAGTACAAAGGGAATGAAGAACTCTTTGTAGCCAACAATCCTCATAACATCCTTACCTCCGGTTTCGATTAATTCAACGACCTTTCCAAATTCAAATTTTTCTTCATTATTTACTTGGTAACCTATCAATTCATTCCAATAAAACTCTCCCTCCAATAAGGGGGGTAATTGATTTTTTCCAACAAACAGATACTTGTTCGCAAGCTGCTGTGCAATGGTTCGATCACTAATTCGATCAAATTTTACAAGAAAGATGTTTTGATAACTATGAAATTTATCGACACGAAGCAAAATTGAATCTTCGTTCTCAAATAATACAAGAGGAGAGAATTTGAAGATATTTTCGCTAGGGTTAGTAAAAGATTTCAATCTAACAAGCCCACTTAAGCCGTGAGGAGTTAAAATTTTTCCTGCGCGTATAAAAGAATTCACCAGAAAAATATGCCTGCTGTTTTAATAACCTCGGGTCTTAACCCTCAGAGGACGTCGTAACAATTTTTTTTACCCTGTCAGAGGGTTGAGCCCCAACCGACAGCCAGTAATTATACCTTTCGCTGTCGTACTTGAGTTGGGTCTCTTTGCTTTCAGCGAATGGGTTATAGAATCCAATGCGTTCAATATGTTTGCCGTCTCTGGCACGCCGATGGTCAGCTACAACAATGTGATAGAAGGGTTTTTTTCTTGCTCCACCTCGAGATAATCTTATAGTAACCATAGTCTTGTTCCTAAACTGCCTTCATACTTAGTCTTATTCTTCCTTGTTTATCAACTTCTAAAACCTTGACCTTCACAACCTCGCCCTCGGCAAGTTTATCACTAACGTTTTCTACACGCTCTTCTGATATTTGAGATATGTGTACCAAACCGTCTTTGCCAGGTAAAATATTCACAAAAGCACCAAAATCCATAAGCTTCTGAACCCTTCCTTCGTAAATAGCGCCAACTTCCACTTCCGCGGTAATTAATTCTATTCTGCTCCTCGCCAATTCTCCAGCCGAAAAGTCAACCGATGCTATTTTGACAGTACCGTCATCATCTATATCAATGGTCGCCCCAGTTTCCTCTGTCAACTGCCTTATGGTTGCCCCGCCTTTACCAATTACATCTCGGATTTTGTCAGTTGGAACCCTAAACGAAATAATCCGAGGAGCGTGTTCAGACATTTCTTCCCGAGGGTCACTAATTGACTCAGACATCTTTTCTAAAATATGCATTCTGCCGTTTTTGGCCTGTGCTAGGGCTTGTGCCATAATTTCTGAGGTTATGCCGTTGATCTTTATATCCATTTGAAGCGCCGTGACACCATCAGAGGTCCCGGCAACCTTAAAATCCATATCACCAAGGTGATCCTCATCTCCCATGATATCCGATAAAACAACGAAGTCATCTTGCTCTTTGATTAAACCCATCGCTATACCAGCGACAGGACTTTTAATTGGCACTCCAGCATCCATTAACGCCAAACTAGTTCCGCACACAGAAGCCATTGAACTAGACCCGTTCGATTCGGTTATCTCCGAGACGACTCTTATCACATAAGGGAATTCATCCAGCGATGGCATTACCGCTGAAACACCCCTTTTTGCTAACTTACCATGCCCTATTTCCCTTCGCTTTGGAGAGCCAACTCGACCAGTCTCCCCAACACAAAAAGGAGGAAAATTATAGTGCAACATAAACGCCTCTCTTCGCTCACCCTCGAGAGCATCAATAATCTGCGAATCTCGCTCTGTGCCGAGAGAAGCCACCACCAAAGATTGAGTTTCTCCTCGAGTAAAAAGGGCCGAACCATGGGTTCTAGGCAGAACTCCAATTTCAGATGAAATAGGCCGAATATCAGCCGGGCCTCGACCATCTATCCTTTCTTTGTCCGAGAGAGTCATTTGTCGAACTATGTTACGCTCCAGATCGTGGATTATAGCCATTGCTTCATTATTCTCAAGTTGCTCAAAATTTTCTTCAGCCTCCTTTAAAATCTCGGTCCTGATCGCATTCATCTTAACCTTTCTTTCCGATTTTTCTTTAACCTGATATGCTCCTTTTACATCGGTTGAGAACTTTTCTCTTACGAAATTTTCAAAATCCGTGTGTTTAGGGCTAGACTCCCATTCAAAATCTTTTTGTGGAACAGAACTTTTTAGTTCCTCTATCGCTGTTATCGCTTTTTTTGACTGCTCATGCCCAAAATTTACTGCCCCAAGCATTACCTCTTCCGAAAGGCGATCAGCTTCTGATTCCACCATTAAAACTGACGATTCAGTCCCAGCGACAACAAGGTCCAATTTTGAATCATTTAGATCATCAAAACTAGGATTAAGAATATAGTCGCCATTTTTGTACCCCACTCTGGCGGCTCCAATCGGCCCTTCAAATGGCAAACCCGATATGGAAAGCGCGGCCGAGGCACCAATAAGAGCAGGTATATCAGGATCAACAGAAGGATCCAATGATAGCACTGTACATATTACTTGGACCTCGTTCATAAAACTTTTAGGAAAAAGAGGCCTTATAGGCCTATCAATCAATCTAGATACCAACGTTTCCTTCTCACTAGGACGACCTTCTCTTTTAAAAAATCCACCTGGAATCTTTCCAGCAGCATAGGTCTTCTCTTGATAATCAACTGTTAGAGGAAAAAAGTCTCTGCCAGATGAATCCCCCGCTTGCCCAACAACAGTCGCTAGTACCACAGTTTCTCCCATGGTTATCAAAACTGAACCAGATGCTTGCCTTGCAATCCTTCCGGTTTCCATTGTTATTTTCCAATCACCGTAATCAAAATTTACAGTTATCGCAGACATAATTTTTCCCTATTGATTTTATTTTATTTTCTCGGAATCGTTGAGATGCTAATCTTTTCTAACTACCTTCTCAAGCCAAGCTTTTCTATAAGATTAGAATAACGCTGGATATCGCTTTTTTTTACGTAATCAAGCAACTTGCGTCTACGGTTGACCATGCGAAGCAAACCTTGTCTAGAATGTTGGTCTCGCGTGTGCAGTTTAAAGTGCTCCGTTAACGATTTGATTCTTTCCGAAAGAAGTGCCACCTGAACTTCAGTAGACCCTGTATCCGAATCTGACCTTTTATGTTCTTTAATAATCTGTTCTTTATTTTCGCTAGAGAGTCCCATTCTATTTTTTTACCCAGCTTGAATTTAGTTTGGCTCTATTTTACCTTTCTATCGACTTGGTAACAAGGTGATCTTTATATTTAACTCGCCCAATCAAAAAATAAATTAGACGTTTAATATTTTTTTACCTTTCAGACGACCGTCCTCGGAAACTTCTCCAATCGCAAAAAAATCCTTTCTATGATTATAAAGTCTAATCAAGCCTCGTTCTGAAAAGTCTTTCACGAACAAACTTTGACCTTGGTTGACTTTCTCGGTCTGATTCGCTGATAAACTCATTGCCGGCAAATTTGACAGTGCTGTATCTGGTTTTATCAAAATATTAGTCAGCTGGTGAGTGCCATACTCACTAATTTCCTTCAATTTTTTTATTGTATAAGCATTTTGAATTTCAAATGGCCCTGACGATAAACGTCGTAGTCGGTATAAGCAGGCTTTAGTACCCAAAAAGCGCCCTAAATCATCTGCGAATTGTCTAATGTATGTCCCCTTAGAGCATCTTATTTCTAATTTAGCAATAGGGTAATTGAATCCCTTTAATGAAATTTTAAAAAAAGTCACTTTCCGCGGTTTCCGATTTACATTAATTCCTTTTTTGGCTGATTTATAAAGTGCTTGTCCTCTGACCTTTATCGCTGAATACATGGGCGGGGTCTGCATATAATGGCCTTGAAATCGCTTAAATGCTCGAAGAAGGTTAGGTATAGTTATTTTTCTATGATCGAATGACCTTGTAATACTCCCGTTCAAGTCTCCCGTTGTACTTTGGTATCCCAAGAGAACTTCAGCTAGATATGTTTTATTACTATTTAAAACGTATTGACTAATTTTCGTTGCTTCTCCAAAACAAATAGGTAATAGTCCGGTAGCAAGCAGATCGAGTGTGCCGGTATGGCCAGCCTTTTTTGCTCTGTAAAGCCGTTTCACTAATTGCAAAGCCCTATTTGATGTCATATCCGAGCCTTTATCAAGGAGCAAAATACCGTTTACCTCTAAGAAGGATTCAACCTTACGGTTATGCCTCATAACAATTGCCAACAATACTAGTACGCTTCCTGCTTAAAGAACTTCAGGATTGGTGTTTTTTTTAATCTTAATGCTGAGCTAAGTGACTCTTGAAGCCTGTATGAATTATCGTTTATTTGCTGCACAATAAAATCGATTTTTTTAGGGTTGTCATACAAGCTAAGGTAAACTTTTGCACTTTTTCTATCATTTGAAAGTTTAACAAAAGTCACAGTCAGTAATCCTGCGCCTATCATTTTAGAAAATTCGTTTAACTCCGAGGCCAAATATTTTTGTATCTGACCCGCGATTCTTTCATTCCTGGTGAACTTTTCAGTGGCGCTAAAAATCATTGTACTTTTCTGGCTATCTCGACTCTTTCATAGACCTCTATCTGATCTCCCGCTTGTACATCGTTATAATTTTTGACACCGATACCACATTCCGTACCAGATTGCACACTTTGAACGTCTTCCTGAAATCTGCGTAAAGATTCCAGTTCCCCTTCGTAGATAACAACACTTTGTCGTAAGACACGAATTGGGCAACTTTTCTTTATAATACCCTCCGCCACAATACAGCCAGCGATCGACCCAAACTTTGACGACCTAAATACATCCTTTACCTCGGCGGTTCCTAGAATCTTTTCCCTAACTTCGGGTGCAAGCAAGCCGCTTACTGCCGCTTTCACATCGTCGATAAGTTCATAAATCACGCTATAATAACGTAATTCTATTCCCTCTTCTTCTAACAATTTTTTTGCTGATGATTCCGCCCTTACATTAAAAGCTAAAACTATTGCTTCAGAGGCAAAAGCGAGATTTACGTCTGATTCAGTTATAGCACCAACCCCATCACTAACGACATCGACTCTGACCTCCGTATTTTCGATTCCCATTAGTGCATCAGTAATTGCTTCGCAAGAACCCTGGACATCGGCTTTCAATAGAACTCTAAACACATTCTGTTTATCTTTCTCCATATTGGCAAACATATTTTCCATCTGAAAGGACTGTCTTCTCGACAAACGAGTTTCCCTTTCTTTTTCAAATCTATAAGTAGCAATTTCACGCGCCCTTCGCTCATCTTCAACAGCAACCGCCTCCTCTCCAGCTTTTGGTGTACCTGATAGCCCTACAATCTCCACTGCGTCAGACGGGCCAGCGTGGTCTAACATGATTTTTGTCGCATCTGACATCGCTCTTACTCGCCCAAATTCTCCTCCTGCAACTAGAATATCTCCTTTGTTCAGTGTCCCAGCTTGGACTAATATTGTAGCAACCGGTCCACGACCCTTTTCTAATCGTGATTCGATGATCACACCGCGAGCACTTCCTTTTTCAGGTGACTTTAGTTCAAGAACCTCAGATTGAAGGATGACGGCCTCCAAAAGTTTATCGACTCCATCTCCTGTCTTCGCAGACACGTTCACGAATTGCGTATCTCCCCCCCACTCTTCAGGCACTACTTCCCTAGAAGATAATTCTTGCTTTACCTTATCTGGCTGAGCTTCCTCCTTATCAATTTTATTAACTGCGACAACTATCGGAACGTCACCAGATTTTGCATGTTTTATTGCTTCTTCTGTTTGCGGCATAACCCCGTCATCCGCAGCAACAACCAAAATTACTATATCTGTGACGCTTGCCCCCCGAGCCCTCATGGACGCAAAAGCCTCATGACCCGGAGTATCCAAAAAGGTCACATCCCCATTTGGTGTTGGAACTCTGTAGGCACCAATATGCTGGGTAATTCCACCAGCCTCTCCTGCTGCCACCTTAGACTGACGTATAAAATCCAATAAAGAAGTTTTCCCATGGTCAACATGACCCATTATAGTAACAATTGGCGCGCGAGGGACTGGTTCTCCAAGATCAGATGAATCAAGTTCAATAGGGTTGTTTAAAGTATCAACATTCACTAGCTTCGGCTTATGACCAAGTTCTTCAACCACTAATGTCGCTGTATCCTGGTCTAATATTTGATTAATCGTTGCCATTGTTCCTAAATTCATCAAGACTTTAATAACTTCACCCGCTTTTACTGACATGCGCGAGGCAAGTTCACCAACATTGATATTGTCGGGAATTTCTACTTCCTTAACTACCGGTGCGGTCGGCTTTTCGAAAGCATGTTTTGCAACACTTGGGGAAACTATTTTACCAGGGGAGGATTTTTTCTTTCGTTTGCCAGATTTTTCTATGGCAACGTGAAGTTCCTCTCTGTCCTCTTTTTGATAACTTTTTTTATCTTTGTTTTTTGATGGTTTTCGGATATTTGAAGTGTCTTTAAGAGGAGCTTTAGTTACGTTATCTGAAGGCAATGATTCTTCAGCCTTGGCCTGACCTTTTTTTGGCTGAGATTCTTGTTCGTTTAAATTAGAGGGTTTCTGCTGAGCTTGATCATGTTTAGTTTCATCCGAAGACGATTCGATAGCAGGTTGGTTTTGACTCTCGACAGACTCATCCTCGAGCTGGGCGTTTTCTAGCCCTTTTACAGACTCTTTGGCGACTATTTCAGCATTTATGCCCTTCTCGAGGGGTTGAATTCCGTCTTCAGGTTTTGTTTGTTTGATTCCTTCCAATGAATTGTTTTCATTCAAATTCTTTTTAAGGACCTCTGGCGATTCGGTTCTTGAATTATCCTGCTCGACCGATTGTATTGATGACTCCTCCGTACTGGCAGTCTTACGTTTAACGTATGTTCGTTTTTTTCGTACTTCAATGCTAACGGTTTTTGAAGCACTGGAGGGCTTGGTCCCTCGAACCCTCACTGTCCGCCTTTCAGTTGGGACCTTTATTTCACTGACAGTCTTTCTTTTTAGAGTAATTTTATCTGGTTCGGAGGCTGACTCATTTTTGCCATGTATCTTTCTGAGATATGTTAATAATTGAGTCTTCTCAGAATCGGTAAGTGAATCTTGAGGACCTTTTGACGAAATTCCTGCCTCTTTTAGCTGGTCCTGTAGTCTTACAACTGAAATTCCAACGCTTTTCGCAAATCTTTCAACAGTTACATCAGCCATCAGGGTCTAGCCTCTTTTGGTGCTCTTCGTCAACGAACCAAGGTTTCCTCGCTGCCATAATTAGTTCGGCAGCCAACTTGTCGTCAACCGTGTCTGATTTTTCAAGCAATTCATCAATTGATAATTCAGCCAGATCTTCCATGGTCTTAATGCCTTTTGACGCCAGTTTAAAAGCGAGCTCCTCCTCCATGCCCTCTAAATTCAGCAGATCTTGGGACGGGGAATTTTCGTCAAGCATCTCTTCGCTTGCAATGGCTCGGGTTAACAAGAGGTCCTTTGCTCGAGTTCGAAGCTCATTTACAAGTTTATTATCAAACTCCTCTATTTCTAACATTTCTTTTTCTGGAACGTAGGCGATCTCCTCAATGGAATTAAAACCCTCTTGAACAAGGATTGAAGCCACTTCCTCGTCAACATCTAGTAATTCCATGAATATTTTTAGACCGGCAGCACTTTCCTCTTCATTTTTAGCCGCCGCCTCTGCCTCTGACATACAATTTAACTCCCAACCCGTCAGGCTTGACGCTAATCGAACATTTTGCCCATTTCGCCCTATTGCTTGAGATAACTGGTCTTCAACTACAGCAACGTCCATTGTCTTTTTATCTTCTTCCACTAGAATCGAGACCACCTCTGCAGGTGACATTGCGTTTATAACAAATTGTGCAGGGTTTTCATCCCACATTATGATGTCAACCCTTTCTCCTGATAATTCATTAGAAACTGCCTGTACTCTTGAACCTCTCATTCCCACGCAGGCCCCAACAGGATCAATTCTCTGGTCCCGACTCTTCACTGCAATCTTAGCTCGTAATCCAGGGTCGCGAGCAGCATTTAAGAGATCAATCGTACCTTCTCCAATTTCTGGAACTTCAAGCTTAAAGAGTTCAATCAATAGTTCATTTGCAGTTCGGCTCACGAATAATTGAGGGCCTCGCTTTTCAGGCCTTACATCGTAAAGATAACCCCTCACACGGTCCCCTGAGCGGACAACTTCCCTAGGAATCATATGTTCTTTATAGATAACAGCCTCTGCATTTCCGCCAAGATCGACGACAACATTGCCTCTGTCAACTCGCTTAACAATACCCATTACCAATTCCCCAATTCTTGGTTGGTACGCTTCTACAATCTTTGCTCTTTCAGCCTCTCTAACTTTTTGCACAATAACTTGCTTGGCAGCCTGCGCAGCGATTCTTCCAAACTCAGCGGGCTCCAGTTCTTCCTCAATAAAGTGATCGCTACTATCAGCGCTTTCTTTATCTGCTAGACTGTCTAGACTGATTTGCTTTGCAGGAAATGGAACAATACCATTATTAATATCGGCTTTAACCCTATCTAGCTCCTCCTCTGACGCAATTAAATCGTCGTCAATTTGATAACTGCCAAGATCAATAATTTCCCAACGACGAAATGCCCGGTAGCTCCCATTTTCTCTATCGATGGTTACCCTACAGTCGATGTCTTCCTGGAAACGTTTCTTAGTAGCGCTAGCGATTGCCGACTCTAAAGCTTGGAAAATAATTTCTCTTTCTACGCCTTTTTCATTCGAAACGACCTCAACAACCGTTACTATTTCTTTATTCATTTTACCTCTATTTTTACCAAAATTCGTTTGTTAAATTGATAATTCGCCTATCAAATGAGCCTTTTCAATGTTTTCGAAACTAATTTGGAACTCAGTTCCTTCTTTTTCTAAATATAAAGTCTCAGAACTTGCATCTACAATTTTAGCCCTCATATTCCGTGCGTCATCCACCAAGGTCTTTAATCTTATATTAATTTGACAACCAATGAATTTTTTATATTGCTCAAATTTAAAAAACTTCCTATCTACACCAGGAGAAGATACTTCAAGAGAAAAATCTGAGCCAAATAATCCATCAACTCTAAGAAGGTCATTTAGTTGCCGCCAAACTAGTTCACAGTCTTCAACTTTTATCCCCTCCGGCTTATCAATAAAAATTTTAATTTGGAGTTGATTTCTGCCTCTGTTAGATTCTTGACCCCATAACTCGAAGCCGAGACCCTCGACAGTCTTTTCTATAGCAAAATCTAAATCATCCAAATTCAATAATCCCTTAAATTAACTTTAAAAAAAAAGCCCCTTTACCGGGGCTTATCTATCGCTCTGGTAGCGGGGGCAGGATTTGAACCTGCGACCTTCGGGTTATGAGCCCGACGAGCTGCCAGACTGCTCCACCCCGCAATTCTTAGCTCCATATGATAGTTTTTGTAACCTAATTGTTCAAGTTGTAATTTATGATAATGATCGATTTATTTTTATTTGGCTTTATAATCTTAGCCGGAGTAGGAACCTATTTTTTCATTTTGAATAATCGATAGTTCTTAAAATAAGTTTTTTAACCACCTAAAAAAAATGGACTCATTTTTCTCTGATTTATTTTGTTTACGTTTTGCTGATTGAATACGTGCCATCTCTCCTGACGTAATACCACAAGAATCCAGTCTTTGCGGATTACTAACACTCACGAAAGGCATCATGACTCCCGATTCACAAGAAAATGGAACTACAGACTTGTCTCTGAGATTTACTTTCTCATAAACAATGTTTCGAGCACGGGGTGGCTCCAGAGATTCCACGCCCAATTCTCGTACCATGTCAGACCATACCTGTAAAGCACCCGAACTACCGGACAACCCAGTCGTTTGATTTCCATCATGACCAATCCATATAGTGCTTAAATAATTCGAACTCAAACCTATAAACCAACTGTCCCTATAGTTATCCGTTGTCCCGGTCTTGCCCCCTAATTTTTGATTTGGAAATTTGTTACCTAAAGTTTTAGCAGTACCATCTTGGGTCACCTGCATAAGTGCAAAGTTAATTAAGGCCGCTGTCTCTGGGGACAAGCTTGGTCGAAGCTCATCGGGATAGTGTTTTATCAAATTATTATTCTGATCCGTAACGAAATTTATTGTCTTGATGGGTGATATATATCCGTTATTTAAGAACATAGTGTACAGGTAAGTTAATTGAAGCGGGCTTAGTTCAATTGCACCTAAAAGCACGGAAGGAAAAGGTTTGATTCCTCTGGGAAAGCCAATATTTTTGAGATGTTCAACAATGTCTGAAACCCCTATTTTTGACCCTAAATCTATTGTAGCTAAGTTCAGTGATTGCACCATGCCATCTAAAATTGTGACGCTTCCATTTATGTCACCATTAAAGTTTGATGGCTCCCAAAAGGTTCCATCGGAAAGTTTCCACGAAATATTCCTGTCATCTATAGCGGTAAGTAGGTTATATTTTTTTGGATTTTCCAGAGCTTTAGCGTAAATAAAAGGCTTTACCATAGAGCCAATTTGACGTTTTGCATGAATAGCTCGATTGAAGCCTTTATTTTGCTTCTTTTTGTCGCCAATTACAGCCAAGAGTTGACTAGTTCGAGCATCTACAAGCAAGACAGCGGCTTGAGCATTTTTAGATGAGGGGACACGTTCGCCAAGCTTGCTCAGAGTTTTATCTAAATTTTTTCTGATTGTATTCTGCAAAAACAAATCAAATGTCGTATGTATATTTAGCCCTCCATTGCTCAAATCACTGTCGTTGTATTCCTCTCTAAGTTGAATCCGCACTAGATCGATAAACGCTTGGCTATCGAAATTATTCTGAGAAAATTTCTTTGTTACTACTAAATCCTCTTTTAATAAACGTTGTGCGACCGAAAATTCGATGATATTCTCGTTTGCCATTATTTCAATAACCATATTTCTACGATTCTTTGATGCATCTGAAAACCTGCTTGGGCTAAAAATAGAAGGTCCTTTTACTGTTGCAACCAAAGCAGCAATTTCAATAATCTCGAGTTCTTTTATAGGTTTATCAAAATAGAACCAAGAGGCTAGTCCAAAGCCATGTATCGCCCGGTTGCCATCTTGTCCTAAAAATACCTCATTACAATATGCCTCTAAAATTTTTTCCTTTGAGTATCTTAATTCCAAAGAAATGGACATAAGTAATTCCGTGAATTTTCTTTTGAAAGTTCTTTCCCTAGTCAAAAAGAAGTTTTTTACTAATTGTTGGGTAAGAGTGCTTCCTCCTTGTATAATCTTACCGGTTAGAAAATTAGAAATAGTTGCTCTTATTACGGCTTTTAAATCAAAACCGAAATGGTTATAGAAATTTTTATCCTCAACGGCAATTAGCGTGTCTATCAATGCTTTGGGAATTTCATTCAGCTCCACTAACATTCTATCCTCAAAACTTTTGGTGTTGATCCGACCGATCAGTATCGGCTCGAGCGTAAAAGAGGGGAGTTCAATTCCCGATTCAGCTTCTATAACTTTATCAATACTTCGGTTAAGGAATCGAACATTAATCGTCTTAATTGGTTTTTTAGGGTATTCACGAACATGGCCTCGAGGAGAAAAAACAATTTGATTATCAAAAATCTTGTACTCTCCAGATTGTGACAAAACCTCAACCCTTTTATAGTTCAGGTGCTCTAACTCAAAGAGCAACCTTTTCCTGTCAATTTTCAAACCTGGATGAAGCTCTAGTGATTTCCCATATACTTTTGTTGGCATTGTCCAAGACAATTTTTCAAAACCATCGAATACCAATCTATCCAACCATAAACCATAAGCCAAAATGCTTAAAATCAACCAAAAACTGGCGTGTTTTAAAAATTTCGAAAACAAAAGGATTATCCCGTCTTGATGCTAGGAATCAAGACGACTGGATAGGTTGAAAGTATACAAGCGGGCTGTAACAAGTACTGCAGAGCGAACACTATTTTTTAATTCTACGCTCTGCAGCTTCTTTTCGAGCAAGTAGTTTAGATTTAACGTCTTCGGCAATCCTTACCAACCTGGTTTCCCTAGATTGCGGGCTGCCTGATACTACTTTTTTTTCTTAGCTACTTTTTTCTTAGCTACTTTTTTCTTACCGGCCTTTTTCTTAGCTACTTTTTTCTTAGCTACTTTTTTCTTAGCTACTTTTTTCTTACCGGCCTTTTTCTTAGCTACTTTTTTCTTAGCTACTTTTTTCTTAGCTACTTTTTTCTTAGCTACTTTTTTCTTAGCGACCTTTTTCTTAGCGACCTTTTTCTTGGCTACCTTTTTCTTGGCTACCTTTTTCTTGGCTACCTTTTTCTTAGCGACCTTTTTCTTAGCGACCTTTTTCTTAGCGACCTTTTTTTTTGCTACCATCGTTGAAGTTCCCCCGTATCGGAATTTTTATTAATTGAGCAATTACGCCAAAGAAAGTTTAATCAAACTTTCTTTTAAAGTCTATTTTGTTATATTTTTAAATAAAAGTAAAACAGATCTTTTCATCGTGCGCGTGAAATAAAATTTTATTGTTTTTGTCGAATTTTATAAGAATTGAATTATTCTATCTTTTATCAGATCAACACTACCAATTCCTTCAACCTTTACCAGTCGAGCATTAGAGTTTCTAAGCGTATAGTTCTTAAACCATCTAATCAGCGGTTTAGTTTGATCTGCATATACTTTTAATCTTTTTCTGACGGTTTCTTCACTATCGTCTGCCCTTTGAATAAGAGGCTCTCCCGTTAAATCATCCTTATCTTGCTTATTAGGAGGATTATAAGAGATATGGTAAGTTCTCCCCGATTCTAAATGAACTCTTCTTCCTGACATCCGTTTGACTATTTCGTCATCATCTACAATTAATTCTATAATTACGTCGATCAAAACACCTAGTTCTTCCAAACCTTCAGCTTGTGCGATCGTCCTTGGGAATCCATCAAACAAAAAACCATTCTTGCAATCCGCTAATTCTAACCTTTCTTTAACTAACTCTAAAATTAACTCATCGGAGACTAGTTCGCCGCTTTTCATTACTAGATCCACTTTTCTTCCGAGCTCAGATCCTTCCGAAACCGCACTTCGCAGCATGTCGCCGGTCGATATTTTTGGGATGCTAAACCTTTCGCAGATGAAATCTCCCTGAGTTCCTTTCCCTGCTCCTGGGCCACCTAGTAATATTATGCGCATTGAAGATCCTTTGATTGAAATAATATGGTAGATTCAATATTCATTATTGGCAACTAAAAGTTAAAAATTTTTAAGACAAAAAAATCAGGAAAAAGAACAAAAATGAGCAAGAATATAATTAATATAGAAAACCCTTTTGTCCAGTCCTACTCTGAAACCGCCATCGTCATTGATAAACAAGAATTCAATCTTCCCCTGATTTTAACACCGAAAAAAGTAATTTTAGATGAACTCCCTCTCGAATTTAATGATTTTTACCCTGAAAAAGTAACAAGCCTTCTGATTATGAATCCTGAACTCATATTAATCGGTACAGGAACTTCGCACTCAGCGACAGATAATAATCAAGTCAAAACCACTATTGGCATTGACATAATGACAACTGGGGCAGCTTGCCGTATTTTTAATGTCATGGTCGAAGAAAATCGCAATGCACTAGCCGCTTTATATTGAACGTATTTCTCAACAATTATAAAAGTTTAACCACTTAAATTTCTGGTAGATAAATAAAAGGGTTTACCGATTTTCCATTCTTTCTAATCTCAAAATACAGCATGTTACGAGAGACTCCAGTTGAACCCATAAGCCCTATAACCTCTGAAACTTCTACTATATCTCCTTCCTCTACTACCCGCTTTTTATTGTGTGCGTACGCACTCAGTAACGCTTCAGAGTGCTTGACGATTACAAGCTCACCGTATCCTCTCAATCCATTGCCACTGTAAACAACAGTACCACTAGCCGCAGATCTAACTTCCTCACCCTCGGTTCCGTAAATTTCCAAACCGATCAACCTATTCCCATCGTTAATTTCTTTAAATTCGCCATCCACGGGCCATTTCCAATTTTCTTTCGCAAGAATTGGACTAACCTCCGGCGATTGCTTTGTTTTGCTTTGTGAATTGGTTGGGGTCTTAGATAATAATTTTTGACCTCCTCGTAATCGTAAGATTTGTCCTTCAAAAATCAGATTTTTATTGACAATATCATTTATTTCTAATAACTCTTGATGGTCAACACCGAATCTCCATGCTATTGCATATAAAGAATCACCCTTTAATACTTTATACTTACCAGGATTTTCAATAACCCCCCTTCGCAAAACCTGAATAGATTTAAAACTCGAGAAATTTTTATCCTCTAAAGGAGCTAACCCCTTAGATGAACATCCAAATATCAAATTTAGACATAAAAACAACCAAATAAAAAAATAACCATTGATACCCACCTAAGTGATACCTGATAACAATGGAACAAATTTTACAGACTGTATCTCCCTCTCAATAATTTCATTTTGATTTTTGGTATAAAGCATTAGCTTTTGTCCGTCACATGAACCAATAGGGATAATCAGACGGCCACCGTCGGCGAGTTGCTTTAATAGCTCCTCTGGTACAAAACTAGGCGCTGCTGCGACCAAAATTGCATTGAAAGGTGCATGTTGCTTCCAGCCCAACATCCCATCTCCGTGTTGGAGATGGATATTACTTATTTTTAACTCCCAGATAGTTTCTCGTGCTTTATCAACCAACGACCGTATTCTTTCAATTCCGAAGACCTCACCGCTAACTTTGGAGAGAATTGCCGTCTGATATCCACACCCCGAACCTATTTCTAATACTTTTGACATAGTACCACTTTCTAAAAGGGTTTGAGTCATTAGAGCCACGATGTAAGGTTGTGAAATGGTTTGTCCATGACCTATTGGCAATGCACTATTTTCATAAGCTTTTGAATTTAACGCTTCTTCTATAAAAATGTGTCTCGGAGTTTCTGAAAAAATGTTTAAAATTTTCTCGTTAGAGATACCCATCTCCCGTAATTTCGAAACCAAGCGGTTTCTGGACCTTTGGGAAGTCATGCCAATACCTTGAAGTTTATTTGGGGGAGACATCGTAAAATATTAGTCTATTATGAATTTTTCATCTTTCAGAAGAACCCAATAGAAATTCTATTAATGCTTTTTGAGAATGCAACCTATTTTCAGCCTCTTGCCACACAACACTATTTTGACCCTCTAGGACTTCCTGCGTAACTTCCATTCCCCGGTATGCGGGCAAACAATGCATGAATAATGCATCTTTTTTTGCTAACCCCATAAATTTTGAATTTACCTGGAACCTCATAAATATCTCCGATCTTTCGACTTTTTCAGACTCATCCCCCATGCTGGCCCATACATCTGTCACTACGAGGTCTGCGTTTTCAATGGCATCCTCGACATTATCGCCTACACTGCAATTTTTACTATCTGCATTTGGCTCAAAACCTTTGGGACAAGCGACAGAAAGATTAAATTCCATGATTTCAGCAGCTTCTATATAGCTATTGCACATATTATTACCGTCCCCAACCCAAGCGACTTTTTTACCCGAAATATTACCTTTGAACTCAAAAAATGTAGTTAAATCAGCTAAGATTTGACAGGGGTGCAAAGCTTTAGTCAAACCATTTATTACAGGTACGCTGCTATGTTTAGCAAATAACTCTATTGCATCGTGACAATGCGTTCGTATCATCACTATATCTACCATCCTCGAAATTACTCGTGAGGTATCCGATATCGATTCACCACGGCCCAGTTGGGAATCACGATTAGTAAGAAATATCGCACCTCCACCTCCTTCAATCATCGCGGCCTCAAAGGAGACTCTGGTTCTAGTGGAAGACTTTTCAAATATCATCCCGAGAACCTTCTTCTCAAATAGTGTCGGTCGGTGACCAGTCTTTTTCCATTTTTTTAATTCAAGCGCCCGCTGAATGATGAAATCTATCTCTAATTTTGAAAGATCTTTTAAAGATAAAAAATGTCTTTTCATATTTATGCATTTCCATAAAATAACTCAATTAAAGATACCACCTCATCGACAATTTTTCTGCCTTGATTTTCGGATATTATGAGAGGAGGTAACAACCTTATAACATTCCCACTTGCTACATTTATTAAAAGATTTCGACTCAAAGCTTTTTGCACAAGCTCCCCGCATTCTTTCTCAAGCTCAATTCCAATCATTAAGCCTCTTCCACGGATTTGCCTCACTATTGGATTATTTTTCAATTTAATCTTAAATTCTCTTATCATAAGTTCTCCGATGGAATTTGCTTGCTGTACTAAGTTCTGCTCTTTGATAATTTGTAAGACTCCAATTGCAACTCTACAAACAAGCGGATTTCCTCCAAAAGTTGAGCCATGAGTACCATGCCCTAAAATTTTTGACGAACTACTGTTGACTATACACGCGCCTATTGGGATTCCATTACCTAGACCCTTAGCCAAAGTCAAAATATCAGGCACGATGCCATCAAACTGGTGAGCGAACAAATGACCGGTTCTTCCAATCCCACTTTGCACCTCGTCAAGAACAAGCAATTTTTTATAAAACGAACAAAGATCTCTTACTTCTTTTATATAATTTGGGGGAGGAAGCTTTATACCACCCTCGCCTTGAATCGGCTCCAACATTACCGCCACAACTTGCGGTTTCTCTAGCTGGGTTTTTAAAACTTCAATATTGCCGTATTCGATATGGGTGAAGCCCGTTAAAAGAGGGCTGAAGCCATGATGAACTTTTTTGTTCCCTGTAGCGCTAAGAGTTGCCATTGTACGGCCATGAAAACTACCGTCCATAGTTATAATCGTCGGATTTTTTATTCCATTGTCAAATCCATATTTTCTACAAATCTTTATCGCGGTTTCGTTTGCTTCTGCCCCTGAATTACAAAAGAAAGCACTGTCCATATTCGACAATTCCACTAACAAATGAGCTAGTGATTCTTGGTGCTCAATTTGATACAGATTTGAGGTATGCCAGAGTTCTTTGGCTTGTTCAGTTAACAACTCAACTAATGTTGGATGTGCGTGCCCAAGTCCACAAACCGCAATCCCTGATAAGGCATCCAGATATCTACGACCCTCAAGATCAAACAAGTAAGCGCCCTCTCCTTTGGCAAAACAAACGTTTAGCCTCTGGTAGTTACCCATAATTTTAGTTTTCGATTGAGATTCCATCTTCGATATGATAACAGATTAAGTTTATTGATGTATTCCAACTAAAAATAAAGGCAATTTCAATAAATAAAGTTATTTTTTACTTTACCTATCGCTATAAAATATTATAATAATTGCATCAGTGTTTATGTTTTTGGCAGCAAACCAAAGAGGCAACAATGGACCCAATCGAAAGAATAAAAACGGTAATAGAACAAAACAACGTTGTTCTATTTATGAAGGGAACCCCACAGTTTCCGCAATGTGGCTTTTCAATGAGAACAGCCGAGGCGTTGAAAGCTTGCGGGATTGAGTATGAACATGTAGATGTATACGCTGAACCAGCAGTCAGAGAAAACCTACCAAAATTTTCCGACTGGCCTACATTCCCACAATTGTTTGTAAAAGGAGAACTCATAGGTGGGTGCGATATAGTTATGGGCATGTACCAATCCGGTGAATTACAGAAGTTAAACTCTGACTAAAGACTAATCAATTTTAAGAGTTATTATCACTCTATTGACACAATTTTATTCATAAACTCCTCGTTATATCGAATCTCTTCAGGAGTTACAGCTCCCTCTACAAAGTTATTGCTTAAGAATCCTTTTATGTTTTGATTATGGATAGTGCCTACATCAATGTCTTCCTGCAGTTCAAATGCTGTCTGGCCACCAGTCATGGCAAGGTAAACTTCAGCGAGCAAACTAGCATCTAACAACGCGCCATGCAAAACTCGGCTGCCGTTGTCTACCTCATATCTCTTACAGAGGGCATCTAAACTGTTTCTTTGGCCCGGATGCTTTTCTCTTGCAAAAGTTAAAGTATCAAAAATGCTACACCTTGATTCTATCTTCCACTGGTCTCTCCCTAAAATATCAAACTCAGCATTTATAAACCCCACATCAAACGCTGCATTATGAATTATCAGTTCGGCACCCTCAATAAAGTTAACCAGGTCATCTGCAATCTCGGAAAAATCCGGTTTATCTTTAAGAAATTCTGCACTTATCCCATGGACCTGTTCAGCACCAACTTCTATTGCTCGATTAGGATTGATATACCTTTGAAAAGTACTGTTAGTAATTCTCCTGTCAATAATTTCAATGCAACCAATTTCAATTACCCTGTGTCCCTGGCTCCAATCTAAACCAGTGGTCTCTGTATCCAAAACTATTTGTCTCATTTTTTTTCGCTTACTTTATTAGAGGTGCTATTCTCATCAATGGCTAGATTTGCCAAAAAGTCGGCCCTTTCGTTACCAGCATTACCAGCGTGACCTTTTACCCATTCCCAATTTATCATCCGCGCTGAAATTAGTTGGTCTAGCTCCACCCATAGGTCCTTATTCTTCACTTTTTTTCTTCCTGCTGTCAACCAATCATTGTTTTTCCAATTATTGATCCAGACGGTAATACCGTCCATCACATATTTTGAGTCGGTGAAAATAATAAGTTCCCTTTCTTGCGAAATAGATTTTAGTACCTCTATGACGGCAATTAACTCCATACGATTATTTGTGGTTTGAGGCACATAGCCTCTCATTTCACTTTCGACACCATTATCATTAATTACGCATCCCCAACCGCCTTTACCCGGATTACCTCTACATGCCCCGTCTGTATATATCTGGATAGGTTTTAAATTTACCATTCTAATCACTTATCATCCACGTTGTTATTACGATTCTAATAATCCAGCTTCTCTAATCTTGGAGCTTTTTCGCCTCAAATTAAGAATAGGAGTCACGGGCGCCAACCTTTTTTTTGCAAGTATTAAATATACTCCACCAAAAGAAATAGATACTTTTTTGTTTATGATGCTTATCCTTTTTGTATGTCTCACATCATCACAAAAAAACTTTCCAAAATACAAATATTCCAATTTTTCAATTACTAAATTTTCAGCATAAAGTTTAGACTTAATCTCTCTAACTGCCAGCATTTTCGAGCCATCTAATTTTACAAAAGAGTTCAGCTGCGAAAAATGATTATTTTTTCCAAATGACCAAGGCTGAACTCCCACCAAAAGCAAACTACCACCTGAAACAAGAAGATGCCCGAATCTTTCTAAAACTGAATAGGGAGCTACTGTATTTTCAAGGATATACGGCAAAATTATCAGGTCGATCGTTTCATTGACAATGGAAATTTCTTCGAATTCAGTGATAAGGTTCGCTTTCCATCGTTTCTCAACCCTGTTCAGCACGCTCCACTTGTTTGGAATTCTCGACTCCTCCAGTATTTTCTTATCGAAATAATCACCTACTAGAAGAGCATTGTAACCAAAGATGTCGGATATCATGTTGCGGCTAATCGATTCAATCTGTGCCCGAATTTGCCGATCGTTCTTTAACAAAAATTTCATCCCTATATTTTAAACTGATCTAAA